>JACMQW010000053.1 GCA_014376785.1 Oligoflexia bacterium | reverse complement strand
TGCGCGGGAGTCTGCGCCTTCTCTCGGTCCGCGGGCTTCGTAACCTTTTCCGGCTCCGATGCTCGTGCGCTTTTTAAACTTCGGCATATCCACCGTCGCAGAGTAGGTCTTTTTCTTTGCAGACGGTTCGTCACCAGTTGCGCGAACAACGATTCGATCGTCTTTACCGAGAGAGCTTGCGCCGAGGCCTTTTTTCAGACCTTTTGTGTCCCCATCACCATCTTCCAGCGGCTTCACGCGGAATCCGGTCACGACTTTCGGAATCACTTTTCCGTGTTCGTCGACATTTCGCATGCGTTGATCGCGGGGAAGAATTTCTCGTTCTTTTCCGTGGCGATGCGCAAGCGCCCGCACTCCGAGTTCAGGCTGAGCGACTAAGGCTTCGAATTTTGTTTTCGGCACCGTTCGGTATTGGCCGGGCTCTAGCCCATGGAGGGTGAGGTGCCCGATTCCGGTGCGGGTGATCTTCTCGACTAAGAAACCTTTTTCTTCGAAGTAGGTTTTCACGTCGACGTTCGCTGCGTTCAAAAACGAGATTTCGATTTTCGTCTTTTTATTCAGCTCTTCGTGGATGCGAACCGAAAGCGGCTTCACAAATTTACTCACCGTGCGCACACCGCGGCTCAGGCGTTCGACCATCTCCGTCGTGATATGTCCCTTCAGTTTCACGTGATACACGCGAGGGAAAGCGTCGCTCTTCTGAATTTTTTCGGCCATCGCGCCGTCGTTCGTCAGGAGCAGGAGTCCTTCGGAATTAAAGTCGAGCCGGCCGATCGGGTTCACGCGCACTTTTAACTTCACCAAGAAATCGAGGAGGGTAGGGCGACCTTCGGGATCGCTCATCATCGAGATCACACCTTTAGGCTTGTTCATGACGACGTAAAAAGGATCTTCGAGTTTGCGGAGGAGTTTTCCGTCGACTTTGATGTGGTCGACGCTGAAATCGGCCTTGTCTCCGAGTTTCGCGGGCTTACCGTTTACGGTCACACTGCCCTGTTCGATCATTTCTTCCGCTTTTCGCCTGGATGCAATTCCTGCTTGTGCTAGGATTTTCTGGAGCCGTTCAATTGACATAGAGCATCCTTTTAGCATGAGTTCCGAAAAAGAGTACGAAGCTTTTCAGCAAATTCCGGCGTGGAAACGCTTATCTACGCGTTTATGGCAGCCCTGGTTCGCCGCGTTAATATTCGCGGTGGCTATAGCGGTCGTTCTTTACCTTCGTTATCCGGGCCGGTTTGACACCTATACTTCGAAAATCCCCCAGGACTTTGGGGTCTACGTAAAGGCTTGGCAGCGCTACACCCAGGGCGAGAATCCGTACGTGGCGAGCGAGTACCTCGCTTTCAAATACGCTCCGGGGATGTTGGCGCTGATCGGTGTTTTACCCCAGGCCCCGACCGACGCCTGGTTTGCGTTCAGCACGATCTGCATCGGCGGACTGGCTCTCGCCATGATGATCGGCGCCCGTTATCGGACGTGGAAAGACGTCGTGGCGATCATGCTCGGCGTGCTGCTCGCTTGGAAGGGCATCTTAGAATGCCTCGATTACGGGCAGGTCGAACTCTTTATTTTCCCGATTCTGATCGTCGCCACTTCGATTTACACGCGCCAAACGCTCTTGGCCGGCGTTTTGATCGGGATGCTTCCCTGGATCAAACTCCCGCTTCTTTTCATGCTGGTGCCTTTCTTTCTGGCCTCGTCGAGGAGAGAGCGCGAGGGGGGGAAGCCGCCGCTTCGGCGATTGAAACTTTTCTTCTCGGGATTTTTGCTCTCGAGTGTTTTCTGGGGTGCGGGTCTTCCGTCGCTCGCTTTCGGTCCAGATCGCGCGCTGAAACTTTCGCAGTCTTGGTATGCGGTGATTCGCGATCAACCTGCAAACCTCTTCCTGAACAACATCAATCAGAGCCTTTGGGCTTCGGTCGGCCGGTGGGTCGAACTCCATTATGCCCATTCGCACCTCGCGGCGCTCGGAATCGCGGGCGTCATCTCCGGCCTCTTACTCGGAATTCTTGTGATCAGGCGCCCGTATGCTCCGACCGCCCAGGATAGTTTCGCTTGGATCACTCCATGGCTCATCATGGGCCAACTGGTGAACCCCCTTTCCTGGCGATGGGGAAGCGTTTATCTCCTTGGATCCTGTTTTGCTGCTTTCCGCCCGGGGCGACGTTTTCTCTGGCTCCGCGGAATACTTTGGGTCGGCGTGCTCGTTCTGTTTCTCCTGCAGCAGAATCCCTTTGTGAAGGGGGTGCTCGGTCTTTCTCATTGGACGGACTTGCACGAGATGGGTGTGATCACGCTCTACTGGGTGGCGCTGCTGCTTCTATCGCTTTAGTCTTTTCACTGGCGGCGGATGCTTCGATCGACGACGAAGAAGTCACAAAGAAAAACGCAGAGTTCCTCTTCTTTCGATTCCGCGATGCGTTTTCGGTTTTGGTCGAGGAATGCAAGCAGCAGGTTCTGAAAGATCTCGTAATCTGCACGGCTCAGCGAATGAACGGAGGTGTAATGAACCGAGTCTCTCCGCGAAGCAGAGGCATCATCGATCGCCCACTGGCGCCAGTTTCGGTGGTTCGCGACTGTGAACGCGGAGGCCTTCGGTAAATGAAGGTTTTGATTCGTCGCCACCCAGCGGTCTCCCGCGCGTTCGATTAGGCCCATCCCCTGGAGGCGTCCGAGGATCAGCGAGACTTGATCGAGGGAGATGCCGAGCCGCGCGGCGATCGCCTGGGCCGTGCGGAATTCCGGGATCGTCACAAGGATGTGAACTGCGGACGGCATCCACGTTTCGTAATAGGCCGCCGCCTGCTCGGCAGACGTGATCTTTTTCTCGGCAAAACGTTTCGCGAGGGTACGCACCCGCACGCGTTGCTTATCGAGCTTCGTTCTGTGGAAATCGCGCAGTTCAGCCGTTCCCGCGCGCGCGAAACTAATAAGATCAAGCCAGTATGCTTGCTCATCCGCGGGCATCCCGAGGTACTTCGCGATTTGGATCGCGTGCTCTGGGGTGAGGTGAATCGACGTACGAAGGGCTTGAGAGAAAAAGGACCGTTGGCAGCCGGCTGCCTCCGCGAGTTTCGACTGGAAGCCGTAAATCTCGTGGTTTTCCGCGATCGTGTGTTTCAAGAACTCTTTATAATCCGCAAAATCGTAAAGGGTTCTAGCGGTAGGTTTCTCTGTGGTCCTCTGGGGCATGGGGAGTTGTATATTTTTTAGTAACAACACCGTCAATAGTGAATAATAACGATAGAGTCTGCGGGAAGCGACGAGGTTATCCCTGGGTCAGTCGAAATCATTCGGCATTTTCAAAGGAAATTCCCATGTCTCTCCCTAAAATCTCTTCTGTCCTCGTTGCTCTCTGTGCGCTTACTTCGGTCGGCGCTTTCGCTGAAGCGGAAACGACCGCTAAAGATAACCTCTACTATTCGGGTAACCTGCAGGGCGAAGCGATCCTCGTCGCCTCGGGCGATTCTGCAGAGCACCTCTACCAGGACATGTACCGCGTTCGTCCGCAAGTGGTGGACCTAGGTAATGGTGACGTCATGTACACCCGAACTTCTTCTGTGAGCGGAGTCGGATGCATGCGACTCCGAAGCTCGAATGGAAGCAATAGTTTCGGGTGCGTGGTCGGTTTTAAAGACGTCACTACGGGGCGACTCAGTAACGAGCTGAATCCAAAAGCGTTCGCACGCCATCGTTAATCTCGGTTCATCTGTTATTTTTTTTCATATTTTAAGCGGGATTGATGTCGGCGCGATCTTCAAGTAGATAAGCCCCACATCAATCCCACTTTTTTAAAGGCAAGTTTATGATTTTTCGCCGCTTTATCAGTTTTATGCCTTTCTTGGTTATGATTGCTAGCTTCGGCTTTAACGCTTCGCCTGCCCTTGCGACGGGCGGGAATTCCAGTGGCGGCGGAGATGCGTACTCCGCGGAGTTCGTTCACCTCGGCTTAGAGGTCGCGAACATGCTCGCAAGGTCCCCAAAAAAAGGCGTCGATCTGCGGGCCTTTCGAGCAGCAGTCGCGCAGACCCGAGTTTTTTCGAGCCCGCGCGTTTTCCTCGGGAGCCAAGAACTCGACGCCGTGAATACGCCGTCGCTTCATCGAATCGTCATGGGGAGGATTCACTGGGACGCACTTCTCAGTAATCCGCGTAAGAAGCTCGTACTGGTCGCCCATGAATATTTCAGCATCATGGGTCTCGACGACCGAAGCTACGCCTATTCAAATGGTCTCTTCGCCGATCCAGGTAAACCGGTTACGGCGTACGTCTGCAATGCCTTCGAAGACTTCAAGACTTTCGGAAACTTTCGTCTGGAGTTCCTCGTTTACAAGGACCTCTACTCGGTTCGCATTACGACTCCGCGTGGGGACGCGATCGATCAACCAGTCGGCTGGGGAGTTTTCTATAATTATAATCTAAAGACCGATACCAAAGATCCCGTCGGATTCCGCGGTGAATGGATCCTCACCGCCCAGGCGCTTTTTGCGACCCGCATGATCTCGCTTGGAGATATCGAGAAGGGACAGAGTGGCGACTTTCCGATGATCGATGTCCAAAGCGTCTCGCCGTTGAAAATCCGTCGCAGCTCGGCCTACTGCAAAGTGATTCATTACTGATTCTTGACCGGCGTTGGTAGATCCGGAAGTTTTGGGTCTCCCAGAAATGTGGAGATAGCCTTCCTAACTTTTTTGGACGATCTCGCGTTGCAGTTTTTTAACTTAGACTGTCCCGACCTCAAGTCCCTGGAATCGCTCACTATTTCAAGACGAAACCTGCGCAGAGAGAAAACCATAAGGGTCTCAAGTTCCTTCATGCAGTTCCGGAAAGAGAAAGCACGATCGTTTCCTTAGAAAATATTTCCCTTAAAGCGAAGTTATTGTTGATTACGGTCGGAGCGTCACTCTGTCTGATGGTAGTGAGTGGAATGGGGCTCTATCAAACCCATCAACTCATCCAACTTTACCAACCGATCGCCAAAGACAGTCTCCCGGTCACCGCAGTTCTCGGAGACCTCATTTTTAAGTTCCGTCAAATTCGAATCGAGGTCCGCTCCATACCGCTTCGAGGAAATACTCCCGAGCAGATTCGAAATTATGTCAACACATCGACCGCCGCGATCGAAGCCTTCGAAGCGGAGTTAAAGGACGCAGAAAAGTTCTGGGACACCGCCGAGGAAAAGGAAGCTTATGCGAAGTTCTCTGCAGGTTGGCAAGGCTTCAAATCATTTGGTGGCGGCCGCGGAAGTGCAGTCTAAATCATCGACGATCACTTTACTCGCGAGTAGTTCTGCCGTCATTGTCCTTCTTTTGCTCGTTTCGTTCAGAATTGCGAATCGACTGACGAGAAAACTCACGCGAGCAACGGTGGGGGTCGGGAGCGCATCAGACAGTATCAGCGTATCGGTCGGCTTAGTTTCGAACGCTTCTCAGGAAGTGACCGACGCTGCCCAAAAACAGACCGCTGCACTCCAGCAGACTTCCGCTGCGCTGGAACAAATATCTTCGATGGTAAATAAATCCGCCGAACGTTCGTCACAGGTCGAGATGACCTCAAACGACTCGAAACAAGCCGCCGAGCACGGCAAAGAGATTATGGATCGATTAACCGAATCGATGCAGAAGCTAAAACAGGCGAACGAAACTTCGGCGTCTGAACTGATGGATAGTAACCAGAAAGTCAGTCAGATTCTAAAAGTGATCGAAGAAGTCGCTGGAAAAACGCGCGTGATTAACGACATTGTTTTCCAAACGAAGTTGCTCTCTTTTAATGCTTCCGTCGAGGCCGCACGAGCAGGAGAGCATGGTAAAGGTTTCGCAGTCGTGGCCGAAGAAGTCGGAAACTTAGCTCGGATGTCGGGAGATGCGGCACGCGAAATTAACTTGCTGCTAGACTCGAGCATGAAGCAAGTCGAGTCGACCGTAGATGACAACAAAAAGCGGGTGGATTCGATGGTCTCCACAACGTCGAGCCTTCTAAACGAACGCTTAGAAGTCACCCATGAATGCAGCGGCGCGCTTACTAAAATCCTTCAAGCTTCGACCGATGTCTCCGCGATGGTGGGAGAAATTTCTTCCGGAAGCCAAGAATCTGCAAACGGAGTGACGGAGATCAGTCGCGCCATTCACGAGATTTATTCTTCGAGCCAAGTCACCGCTCGTGCGGCGAAAGTTTGCCAGTCATCCTCTGAAGCTTTAGCAAACGAGGTGACCGCGCTATCGGGCGTCGCCCGCGAACTGGAAGGCGCAGTGCGAGGGTTGAAGGGCGACCGGGATGATGAGATGAACCCTCAGCCCCCAGCCGAATCTACTTCAGCCGCCCAGGAACGCCCGAAGCTCCGAGCGGCGTAAGCTTCGTTGACTTAATGAGTCATTTTAGGGTACTGCGGTGGCGTGATCAGGCCCCTATTCTTCATACGCGAAAGCGGGTTGGTTCTACTCATTGCCTCCCTGGCGATCTTAACTCTCATTGGGTGCTCCAAAACGGACCACTTGCCCGAGCTTGCGCGGTCCGCTTCCCAGGCGGAGCTAAACGCCTGCTTGTCAGCCATTTGCGGAGATGCTCCGGAAGAGGAAATCGAGGATCAGTCCTCACTCTCTATCGGGCAGTCTCCTAAAGCGGATCAGCTGGTGGAGTTCGAGCGCTTACTGGATCGCTGGATGTCCATGCGTTTTAAGATCCAATCTGAGACATTGGCGTCCCTTACATCTGAGGAAGCTTTTAAACCGAGTTGGCTCGATGAAGGATACGCAGTTTCGCTGCTCTTCAACTCGAATGAGGCCTACACCGAGGAGGGCTGGGTGAGTCTTCTGCTGGGCCCTGAAATCGCTTTGAAAATTTTAGAAATGAAGTCGAGTCCGGAGTACGCGGCGACTTTCACTCCCATCGTTCAGGAAGCAAATGTTTTGAGCTCTGAGGCTTTTTGGCGCGCACCCCGGAATTTCGGGGAAGTTGCGAAGCGGTTAAAGAAGGGTTACGGGCGTTATGCGAGGGATTCCGTATTACGAGTGCTGATTTCTCCGAGCGGAATTCGCTACCTTCGCGATTTGGATTTAAGCTTAGCGCCGCTTCCGAAAGACTTTCGTCGAATTCAGAAAATATTCTTTTTAGTCGAATGGGTGAAGGAACTTCGGACTCACCCCATTTTGCTGAAGCAGATGGTGGCTAATTTCCGCGGCGAAAAAAAAGACGCGGAATGGAACCGAACTTACCGAGCGGTATTCACTCGGCTCACTTCGGCGCATTTTATAAAAAATGCGCGTGCTGAGCAAAAGGAATCAAAAAAGGCCTGGCGTGCAGCGTACCGCCGGAGTCTTCACCTAGGCGTTCGCGGGTCCGAGGTCCCTAAGTTTCAGGCACAAGTCTGGGAAACGGCCGAAGCCGTGCTTGCAGGAATGCAGAGTCACTACTCGCACGGTATTTTCCAGTCAGACGACTTCGAAAAATTGAAAAGTTCTTTTACCGAATCCACTTACCAACTCCCTCCAACGCCGGCTGAAGTTCATCAGCGTTTTATCGAGTGGATGGAAGATGACATCGCTTACCGAACGCAGCCACCCGAAGAGGGAGCAGATCCGATGTCGACATTAATGAATTCGATCGATGATCCTATGCTTGAGAAGCTTGGAAGACGATGGAACGACCCCCAGCAAGCCGACTATTTTGCGGATTTTTTTGATCGAAACGAAAAGAAGATCGTTCACAGCGTCGAATCAATCACCGCGCACGAGTTCGAAGCGGTCACCGCACACGAAATGGGTCATGCTTGGAGTGATGCCATCAGCCGCTCAGACGTTTCACATTTCGTGAAAGAAGATTTTTCAGCGACCACGGGGTGCCTAGCAGGCCAACACCGGGCGCTCGGAGCAAGCGACGCTGAAGCCCAGCGATATGGCGAAGAAGATTTCGCCGATCTCATCTCTGCGAGCTTTCGACCAAACGAGCGAAACCAATTTTGCCATCCGATTCGGCAATTCCCAAGCGATGTCCTCTCTTTCGATAATCCAGATCGAGGCGATCTCCATTCCAGTCCGCTTTTTCGGTTGGTCCATACGGAAAGGCTTCACACGGGAGGGCTTCCGGAAGCTTGCCGTTCGCTTCCAGAGCTCAGTCATCGTCAGGTCTTTCGCGACTGCCATGTGAGGTCGCCGTAATCTCCCGCTTTTCATTCATCGCCGCCTGGGTTTTTTCCGATAGGTGAAGATGGGAAAGAGGCTTTCGCGTCTCAAAGAAGAGAGCAATATTTTGACGCTGCATCCGGCACGAAGACTGGTGCGGGCAATGACTCTGGTACTGACGCTGATGTCCGCACTTGCGACTCTATTGAGCGTGGGTGCTTACGCCGATTGCCAATCTCTTTTAGAAGACCAAGAAAAAATTCAGGAAGCGTCAAAGCTGATCGAGCGCATTCGAGGTGAAGAACTTGGTTTCGTCACGAGAAATGTAGCTCCGCTTGCCCATGCAGCGACGATGGAGAAATACCGTAGGATCAGCGCAGAGTTCAACCGAATCGGAATCTCAGCCGAAGTCTCGACCGACATTTCGGAGGGGCGTTCGGAGCTGGGAATCCGGTTTCTGCCAGGGAAAGGGCATCAGGTGAATCGAATCGCGCAGTATCTACACGACCGAGGGGCGAAGTTTGTCTACTGGCCAGACGCGCTTTCTGATTCGTTCGAAGCCATGTGCCACCGAGATGCTACGAAGGGAGTGAACCCGCTCTTTTTTAGATCTGCTCGGCAGATCGTGATCGGGAGCCGAGCCCTTGAGGAAACGCTTTTGAACACCCACCGAACCACTCCGACGATTCGCCACGAACTGGTTCATTTTCGTTCTTCCCAGAAAACACTCGACCATAAAATCCATCCGTTCAACGGATACTTAGAGGGTGAAGCGGACGTGTCTCCGGAATACAGAGGCTATTACTCGGTCGATGAAGTGGTCGCCTATTTGGAAACTTGGGCCGCGAATGCCCAGGATCTGAATGCCGAAACCGCGAATCGTCATGGAGCGCTCGCCCCGCTCGAAAAAGGTTCAAAACTACTCGGCATGTCGCTTGGGATGGTGGAGGTGGCGCGAGGATCGCGGATATTAACCCGAATTTTTTCGGAACTCTCCCAGGAAGCGAAAAGCTCAGCTTGGATTCAGAAAAATATCCATTCGAACTTTGAGGGCATCTACCTCGATGGATACCGAACTCGTTCAGGTACGAAGATCTCCACCGTTCTCAGTTATGAAAATAAAGGCAAAACGACGCTCGGCGAGATTCGCGATGTGTTAGCTGCTCGGGCCGAACTCTTTCATCGGTTGAACGCTGAATTCAAATCGGTGAAATCTCCAAACTTAGAGCGGATTTATGTTGAGGGCACGGATGCATTCGCGAGTGGCCGCGAGGGTTCAGAGCTCTTTCTCGAGGTGAATTCAAAAAAACCGGAAATCCTGCGCCTGGTTCAAACGGCTTACGGATTTTAGTCGAGATCAATCAGCGACATGCTTTCGCAAAGGAAAATGGAATTACCTTCTCAAGCGCGAGTGAGGTCGTTATCACTCAATCGGCATTTCCGCCGTTTCACCCACGGGTGCTTTGGTGACAGCGGCCGCAAAGGATTCCGACTGTTCATCCAACGTTCCGTTCGCGATTGCCTTCGCCCGCGCTTTACCTGCGGCCTTCACCGCGTCGGCTTCGTCATTCTGAGCTTGGAGCGTCGGAGTGACGATCTCGATCGACTTCACTCGCTCACGAATTTCGGACAAGAACGCTTCGTCCTCTTTCGGATCGTAAAGAAGGGAGACGGAGTCATCTAAGTTCATTTCTTCGACCAGCTCACGCATTTTCACCACGCGAGGGTCGCGGTCTTCTGGATTTCCGGACTGGCTGCCCGGAATCATCGATTCCAGTTCCTTCAGTGCCGGCAACGAATCCAGCGACTTCAAGCTGAATACCTCGAGAAAATCATTCGTGGTTGCGTAGAGCATCGGACGGCCGGGGAGTTCGGAGCGTCCTGCGATCTTGATGAGCTTTTTATCGAGCAGACCGCGAATAAAGTGCGAGGAGTCCACTCCGCGAATTTGATCGATGTCGTCTTTCAGGGCTGGCTGTTTATAGGCGATGATCGCAAGTGATTCCATCGCGCCCGTCGAAAGACGCTGGGTCTGAACTTTTGCCAACTTCTTAGCGAGGGGCGCCCGCGCCATCTTCGTTCGAAATTGGTAGCCGTTCGCAATCTCGAGGAGTTCGAACCCATGAAAGCGTTTTTGGTATCGAGCGGCGAGGTTCACCAGGGCTTGCTCGAAATATTCGAGGGCTAAGTCGGGACCGAGAAGGTCTTGCAGTTTTTTTGCGCTGAGAGGTTTCTCCGACATGAACAGAATCGATTCGATGCAGCTTTCCATCTCGGTGAGATCGAGATTTCCCGATTCATCTTCTTCGGGTTCGCGGGGCAAGGCAGCCTGGAGTTCCGGATCGATTTCTTCCGCGTTCTCATCAGCCATGGCCTGTTCGAGAGCCTCGTCCTCGGCGATTTGGTCAGCGAGCAGTTGTTTTGCGTCTTTAGCGGTCAATGCGGCTGCCGCTTCCAGCGCTTTCACACCTTCGGCTGCTTCGAGTTCCATTTTCTTTTGGAGGCGGGTGAGGGTCTCTGCCATTTCCGCATCATCGGCGAGTTCAAGCGGGGCATCTTCTTCAGAGTCTTCTGCAAAGTCGTCTTCTAAGTTTGCTTCTGCTTCATCGAGTGCCCGTGCGAATTCAGGTTCGACCGATTGTGCTACCTGCTCGGACTCTGGGCTTTCTAAACCGGCCGCTTCGAGCACTTCGGCGGAAGGAGCCAACTGATTCAGTTCCGTGACCACGTCGGCTTTCGCTTCTAATCCAGCCGCCTCTTCTTCGCGGAATGCGGTGGCTGCACTGAGCGGGGTTTCGATCCAGTCACCGGCAAGTTCAGCCGCGACTGCTTCAAGGGCGGCTTCTTCATAGGCATCGGCTTCATGCCCGGGAACTTCGTCGAGCTCTAATTCCTCGTCTGAGTTTTGAGCGGCGGAGATATCGCGGGTGTCGTTCAATTGATAAGGATTCATCATCAGTGAGATCGGAGTTTCGCGCGCTTCATCGTCTGCTTCAGGTGCCGCTTCGGGTTTAGAGTTGAAACTTCCGGTCGCTTCCACGGCCGCTTCGTTCATCTTTTCGTCGTTTTCTTCGACTTCTGAATCGTCAGTTGCCCACTCAGATGCAGCCGTTTCAAGCGCCGCTGTTTCCAGGGTGTTTTCATTGTCTGTGATCGCGTCGATTGGAGTCGTGTGGGGCGCAGCAGTTTCGGATAAAGTTTCGGTTTTGGTTTTTTTCGGGCACATAGCGGCTACAGACTCCTCATGAATCGTTTCGAACGGGATTTCGGTTAATTCATTAACCGTGATCGACTCCGGAATGGCGTCCCGCCAGTCCGTGATCGCTAGGATTTCCAAGACCGGGGCGGTTTTCAGTTCCCAGCTCCGTGGCGTGCTCAACCTCAGCAGAATTTCGAGCGCCGGGGCCGTCTTCAGTTCCAAACTCAGCGGCCAGGAGTATCTCGGTATAATCTCCAGCGGTGTCGCCACCTTCAGTAGAATCTCCAGGGGCTCCGAAAGTTTCGGAGGCATCTCCGTTTGTATTGTCGGCTGAAGATTCAGACTCGGCTCCGATTCCGGCAGTAAGTCCTGCCAGTCTGTCGGCTTCGTGGATTCGGTCGGATTCTCGCTTTTCGTTTCGATCGGAGAGGTCTTTAGCGATTGCAGCTTCGATGGAATCAAATCCCGAAGCCAATGCGGTATCAAATCCTTTAATGCTCTCAAGAAGTTCCACATAAATCTCTTCGTACGTCCCCTCTTGGTAGAGCTTCATCTTTTTCAAGCGGCCGAGTTCCAGAGTCGCGAGAAAACTCACCACGGTCTCTGGGTTCGACGTCGGATCACGCAACAATGCGCGAAGTCCGGTTAATTTTCCGACTTCCATACGGTCCCCGAAATCGAGGATTTTTTCCGCAAGCGAAACCGTTTCTTTTTTCAAAATGGTGGTGCGTTTGCGCTCTTTCACCAAAAGGTCTTGGTAGGTGAGGGCAAGTCCCGTCACATCCATGAGTTTCCAAATTTTTTCGATCGGCTTTCGGTGGTTCGGTCGGACGTAGACTTCGTCTCCTAAAAGGGGGAGGCGGTCGAGTTCGCGTCCGGCAGCTAAAAAGCGTTGGTGTTCCTGAAGTTGGCGAAGGAGGTCTTCCGGAGACAGAACGTCATCGCCTTCGGCATCGAGCATCGCGTTCGGATCCACCTCTACCGGAAGCAGCGATTTCGACTTCCACTGGATCAGGGTTGCGGCCATCAGCAAGAAGTCGGAGGCGATGTCAAAATTCAATTCCTGCATCAATCGCACGTACGCCAAGTACTGGTCGGTGATGCGCGCGATGGATATTTGAGAGACGTCGAGCTCATGGCTCTGAATCAAATAAAGCAGGAGATCGAGGGGGCCCTCGAAACGATCAACACGGATAGTAATCGGTACGCGTGAGGCCAATCCAGTTTCTCCCTCTCTTGACTCGTAATTGAGTCAAGTCCCTGACGGTATCCTATCGAAAGAATCGGGTGGGGCAAGGTTTGATATGAGAAATTTTAGAAAAAGTGGGAAGTGATTTCTGCGTTGAAGCAGACCTTTCGGAAAAAGCCTTAACTACGGGGAATGAAGCCCATTTTGTCTGCCACTCGGGCGAGCGTTACTGCGGCGCGTTCGCTCGCTTTTTCGGCTCCCTTTTGAAGAATCGTGTCGAGGTAGGACAGGTCTCCCATCAGGCGTTCGGTTTTTTCCCGAATCGGACGAATCGCATCCATGCAAATTCCGGCGGTGTCCACTTTCAGATGTCCGTATTGTTTTCCGGCGTACCCCGCGACAATTTCCGCGATCGGTCGGTTCGTCAGGACGGACTGCAAGGTGAGCAGGTTCCTGACTCCCGGCTTGTCATCGGCATCCAGAATTTCCGATCCCGAATCGGTCACTGCGCGCTTTAACTTCTTTTCGATATCCTTATCGCTGTCATCGAGAAAAAGAGTCGCAAGCAAGTCGGGGTCAGACTTCGACATCTTCTTCAAAGGATCCTGCAAGCTCATGATCTTCGCACCGAGGGGTGGGATCATGGGCTCAGGAATTTTAAAAAGCGGTGCCTCGGGTTTCGGCGTGTAGGCATTATTCATGCGAACCGCCAGATCGCGGGTGAGCTCGACGTGTTGCTTTTGGTCGATGCCGACCGGAACGTAGTCCGTTTGGTAGAGCAGAATATCGGCAGCCATCAATACTGGATAAGCAAAAAGCCCCATCGGGATGCTTTCCCCATGTTTTTGGGATTTGTCTTTAAACTGGGTCATTCGCGAAACTTCGCCCATCGTCGCATGGCAGGTGAGAATCCACGCGAGTTCCGCGTGTTGCTTCACATGCGATTGGACAAACAGCGTGCAGAGATCGGGATCCAGCCCGCACGCAATGTAAGTCGCGATCGCTTGGTAGGTTTGACGGCGGAGTTCTTTCGATCCGCGAGTATCGGTGATGACGTGCAGATCGACGGCAAAAAAAAGGCAGTCATAATCGGCCTGCATTTTTGCCCAGTTCATCACGGCGCCGATATAATTTCCGATGGTCAGGCGATTCGATGGCTGTACCGCAGACAGCATGACCTTTTTCAAAGCGTAATTCCAAACAGAGAGGTCGAAAGGTTCAAAGCAAAATGGGTCATGAGTAGGATCGGACCACCCAGAAACGAAAGCGCATTCGACCAAAGCAGGGCAAGCAAGATGATGAAACTGAATCTTTCGACTTGTCTGAGGATTTGGGCTGTCTGATGATTTCCGATGCTTTCGACAATCTTTGCGCCATCGAGCGGAGGCAAGGGGAGGAGATTGAAGATCGCGAGAGCGAAATTAATCTGGACGGCTGCGATCGTCATTTTCACGAGTGGTTCGTAGAGGAAAAAGTTTTCGGGGATGAATTTATAGAAAATCGAGAAGAGGATCGCGGAGAAAAAACCGAGGATGATGTTTGACCCTGGCCCGGCCATCGAGACCCAAAAGAGGCCTTGGCGGTAACTTCGGAATCGGTTTGGATTGATCGGAACCGGCTTTGCCCAGCCAAAAAGAAGCGGAATTCCAGTGACCATGTTCATGATCGGAATCGCGACGGTGCCGATCGGATCGATGTGGACGAGGGGGTTTAGAGTGAGGCGGCCGGCGTCTGTCGCAGTGCGGTCTCCCCAGCGTTTTGCCATCCAGCCGTGACCAAATTCATGGAACACAATCGCCCCAAAGAACGGCACGATTTGAATCATCATTTGCTGGACGCGGAGTTCGAGGGCGGCAGTATCCATGTCGAACGAAAATCGCACGTTTGGGACGCGGGGGCTAGTGGCGCTTTAGGGGAGGGTGAGTCTTTTTGTTTGACGCAGAGCAGGTTTGAATTCAGTCGAGGGGAATCGAATTTAAACCTTTAAGGAGTTTGCCATGAAAGTTTCCATTTCGCTCTTAGCCCTCGGACTGACTTTTTCTGCTTTCGGATCTGAGTTTTGTGGAAAGCCGACTCGGATAGTATCCACTCTGACGGAAACGCGAGCCGTCGTCGTATCTTCGAATCGCGAGACTGCGGCCGTGTCGTTGACGGGGAACATGCAAACGACGTTACTCATTGCTTTCCAAATGGGACGGGAAATTTGTTTCAATAAACAAACCGATGGCGCGGGCGTTAAGCAAGTCATTGCCATCGCAATCAACGACAACGCTTACTGATCTTTTATTACAGATCCGAAATGACTGATCCGAAATGACTGATCCGCTATTTTTTTAAAGTCACGTAAACGAATCCGCGAAAGTTTTTTCCGCCGGAGTCTTTCGTAGCCATTCCTTTTAAGAAGGTTTCTTCAGAAACCCAGTAGGGCTCGTAGTACTGGCGATCAACGTCCATCACGAGGACTTTTTTCGCCTTGCGGTCGTACGCTGCGACCGGCGCGATGTGTCCGATCGCACCTTCCGGATCACCCGTGTAATCGCTTTGCTGGAAGTTCGCGATGACGAAGTCGCTCGCATTTTTCTCGTTTTGCTCAAGCACCGAGCGGACTTTTTTCATCATCGCGTCCGTTGTCGAGTCGACGTGAACGACTTCGATTTTTAGCGGCTCTAGCCCGTAAGCTTTCAAACTCTGGCCGACCAAAACGCCGAGCTGGTCGAGATCGACGCCGGTTGTGCCCTTTGCGACGCCCTCATTCCAAACCGAACTATTCACTTTTTTCAGAAGATTCGGTTGGGTTGCGAGTTCGTCAGAAGCGGTGAGTGGCATCGACGCGCGTGCGGCGTTTACGACCATGGTCACGCTTGCGAGGGAGCAGGCGGCCCCGTTCATTTGAGGATCGTAGTAAGGGGAGAGTGCCCAATAATCCGGCGCTGCGTTTTTTCGGACGTACTCGTGCGCATCGAAAAGCCGAGTCGCAGTCGGGCCGTACTTCTTTTTCACGACTTTTTCGGTCGGCGCCTTTTCTTCGGCGAAAGTGGTCGTGGAAGTGCAGAGGGTGGCGAGGAGTGCGGCGACGACAGCGTTCAGAAGTTTTGAATGGAGGTTCATCCTCTTAAGTGATCATGAAATGGATCGATTAATCAATATGAGCTTCTGACTTACCAAGGGGGCGCGTGATCCATAGCCACTTTAGCACGAATCAAAGACGGTTCGTTCGTTTGGCGTGTTTAGCAGTCAGTTTTGCGCTCTTCTCCTGCGCACCTCAGCTGACCGCATCGCGTACCCGAAGGCGAGCGCGCGTTCATTCTTCCAATCTCCGAACGGAGATTTTAGGTTTGATTTGAGTTTGAGCGGAGAAGTTTTGGACGTTGCTGTTTCTTTGCAAGGCGACGCGAGCGGTCTGCGTGTGTCTGACCCGATTCATTACCAGTTCGGAGCATTTGCAGCCGCTTCGACTTTGGATTACCGAAAGGCCCCGATCCCGGTAAAATCTGGGGCGGCGACCTGTGATCGCGCTGACCGACTCCCGGCTCACATTTAATCGGTGCTCAATGAGTAGCTGCCGCTGTAATGTGAGTAACTCTGCTTCAGCACGCTGAGGCAGCTCCTGTTTTAGTGTGAAGATTTTACTGTCTTAGTCTGCGGGAGTTACTGCCTTAGACTGAGTGTGTTGCTGGCTTAGTCTGATTCTCTCTCAGATGCATCCGTAAAAAGGGCGCCATCTTTGCCTCTCCGAATTCTGCAATCGCCGCGAGTCGATTGTGGGCCGGGCAGTAGAGTTTTAAATTCTCTGGCGTATTCGATCCTCCTTTCGCATGGGGAATCACATGTTCCATTTGCGGTCCAAATCGCGATCCACAGCGCCTACCCGATTTGCGGTGAATGTACTCGCATTTTTTCTCGGCTCGCTTGCGAGTGATCGCTCGGTCTTTCGCACGAATGTAACGAGTTCTCGTTTTCGTTTGAGGCACTGCTTCTGGTTGAGGAGAGCCGGCGTTTGGATTGGGATCAAGACGGACTTCGGTTACCGAAGTAGTGAATGGCGCAGGTCGGGATTCTTGAACTTTCACTTCTTTCTTTTTGATTTCTTCCTTCATGGCATGGCGAAAGACTTCAGATAGCGGGAGTGCAGGATTTCCGCGAAGCTCCCGAATCCGGTCGACGAGCGCCATGAATTCTTCTTCGACATCGAGAGTGAGCCGAGTCAGTTCCGCAGAAATAATTTTCGCACGTTCGAGTTTGGGTGGTTCCACGAGCGACTGAGAAAGAAGGTGTTTCTCGAGACTTTGGATGGTGAAATTTGAAGTGGCCAAAACCAGTGCTTGTGCCGATGGTCCATCTAAGTTTTCCCGACGAACATGAGACGCGATTTTCGCCACCGATGTGAGCGTTTGCGTACCCCGTTCTAGTTGGGTCGCGATCTCTGGAACTTTTCGCAAGAGTCGCATGGCAGCAACTCGGTCGGAGGCCTGCGCAGGAGAATAGGTTAAACCTTCTTCGACGTACTTAAACATCGAAGGAAATCCGAGCACGGCATAGGTTCGGCGATCCTCGACTTCTAATAGAAATTTTAGAAGCTCTAGGGTCGCGAGCTTCTCTTGTTTTGCGGCGGTGAGAGTTTTTTCGTGTAGTTCTTCGTGTGTGTTCATCGATAGGGTATACACCCGCTTTTCGAGGAGAATTTTTCGCTCGAGGATGGTCAGGGTGAGCTCGATTTGGATTTTTTAGCAAACGAGGTGAAATGCGAAATTTAGCTCTCCTCACGCTCGCTAAGCGCTTTACCGAGAAGACGAGTCAGCTCATCTCGGACACGCAAAATTTTAATTCGATAAGCCACCAAGAAAATAATGAGTCTAATCGAAATAAATTTATAATTTTTCGTTCGGAGAAAATTTAACGGGTCGCCCCTTTATCGCTCGAATGCTCGAATGCTCGAATGCTCGAATGCTCGAATGCTCGAATGCTCGAATGCTCGAATGCTCGAATGCAGCTCACTCTCCCCGAGGATGAAACTTACGATGCAGTTCTTTCAATCGCTCCGGTGTCACTTGGGTGTAAATCTGCGTGGTCGAAACATCCGAATGACCGAGCAGCGCTTGCAGCGAACGGAGATTCATCCCGGCTTGCAGTAAGTGAGTCGCAAACGAATGCCGTAAGCGGTGAGGCGAGAGGGAGTCCTCGATCCCGGCTAACCGGGCTAGGTCTTTTAAAGTTCCCCAGAACGATTGGCGAGTGAGTCCGTCCCCCCGTCGACTGAGGAAGAGCCGGTTCGGATCGTCTCCCTGTTTTATTTTTTCAGAAACGAGTAAAGGGCGAGCGTTTTCCAAGTAAAGATCTAATGCTTCGCGCGCCGCCCGAGCAAATGGCACGATCCGTTCCTTCCCCCCCTTGCCGCGTACTCGCACGTAAGAAAGGTCGTGGTCAACCTCGAGGGTAGACAGCCCCACCAACTCGCTCACCCGCAACCCCGTAGCGTAGAGCAAAATCACCATCGCCTGGTCTCGCAGGCGAAGCATCTCTCGAGTGGTCTCCGGGTAGGGAAGCCCCTCACCGGCGGCCGCGAGTAATTTTTCGATCGCATCATGACCGAGTGCTTTCGGTAAAAGTTTCGCCATGACCGGAGTTCGGAGCCCATCGGTCGGATCACTCGCTAAGTCGAGCTCTAGCATCGCGAATTTAAAAAACTGGCGCAGAGAAGAAATTTTACGGGCGACCGAACTGGGTTTAATTTTCTGTTCGTTCAGAACGCCGAGGAATTCATGAACGTTTAGAGCTGTAACCTTTGCTAAATCGCACTCTCCTGAGTTCGGCAGGGTGACTGCGAATTGCAAAAGATCGCGCCGGTAGGCGTCGATGGTATTCATCGCGGCCCCTCGGTCAATTTTTCTCGCGTCGAGAAAAAGGTGGAGAGCAGACATGAAAGTTTTCAACCGCGCACTACCTTCCGCATGCTTTTACCTTCCGCATGCAAATGGCTTCCACAGGCCACTGGCTCTCGCATCCTGCTATTCTCCGCATGCTACTCGTCTCTGCGAACGACTTCTCGGTCATAAGCGACTTCAACCCCCACCATTTCGGGATCTTCCCGCTTCAGCCGTTTCGCAAGTTCGACCGCCGCCTCCGCAATGGAATTCGCGGTAGTCGGATCGGTTCGCGAGTCGTAAGTGAGCATCACACGGACGCGGCCCTCGTCGCCTTCCCGGAAATGGAGTTCCACGGGACTGCGGAGTCCGTCGCGCCGGTACTTCTGCTCGAGCGTCACGATGAAGGATTTCAGTTTGATTTGTTTCGCGCGAGGCGCAGCCGGTGCCGTTTCAAAAATGGTGAGCGGCTGTTCGCTCGTCGAGTTCCCGGTGCAACCACAAGCGAAAGCACTGAGGACGAATCCGAGCACCGACGTTTGGAGGAGAACTGAAATTGATCGCATCCTGATTAGGATCGCGTCTTTTCACGCAAAAAGAAAGAGGCCTACGCATCCCCCAAGCCGGTAGGATGCGTAGGCCTCTCACCTATTTTAGATCGTGGAGAGAACCTGCAAGATCAGAAGCAGGGATCCATTCGAAGACTAGACTTAAATCAAGATCAAGACCGGATCGAGGATTAGGCCATCGTTCAGATCAAGACAACCGGAGGCTTAGAAGTAAACCGGCATCGTCATTTGAGGATTGTTGTTCAACATGATCATCACATAACCACCGTAGAGGCGGGTGTTGTAATGGGTCATCACCATTCCGGTGACCGTCGCGCAAGGCATCTGTCCGCCGAATGCTTGACCGTAGTGGGTCATGATGGTCTGAACATAAAGTTGGCTGAGTTGGAGCTGGCCGCTTGCAGAGGAGTTCCCCCGAATGCCTTGGCCGGCGATTAAGTTTGCAGAGTCGAGGTACATCGCGCCCGAGAAAGTGATGCCCGCGCTGATCGGCGTGCACTGATTCTGGATGTTGCCGACGATGCCGACTTGGGATCCGCTGGTTTGAACAGCGAGGTATCCATCGGAACCTTGACCGACCATTTGCATCGGGAGTTGGCCCCCGCCGTTCGTACCGATTGGGTATTGGCCGTTTGGATAAGCAGTTCCGGCGTAAGGGCTGACGGCGCCGATGCCTGAGTTGTTATTCGACTTACCGCATCCGGTAAGCACAGCGAGCAGAACGAGAACAGTGAACAGGACTGGCTTGGAATTTTTCATATATACCTCCACGACTTATCGTAAGTCGCATCTCTCATGACTAGATAAAGCAACGAGAGTGCCAACTTAGCTTATTGAGTTAAGTATATGATTTTTAGTCGAATTTACCCGGAGAGCACGATAAGGGTTACCGGGACGAGTGCTCAGAAACTAGACACCTGGTGAGTTCCTGACGGGCGGCATCGGTTCCCTGGTTGGTTCTGAACTGTTCGATGGCGCGCACCAGGGCGGCTCCCATGGCCCTGACCCCGTGCTCAGACGAGATGAGCTTTCGGTCGTTCTCCGACGTCACGAAGCCTGCTTCGATCAGCGTGGTCGGCATGTCTGCTCCCAGTAAAACCACGAAAAGCGCCTGCTTCACGCCTCGAGCCTTCTGCTTGGTAATATCCGTCAAATGCCCCTGAAACGCGCAGGCCAGTCGCTTCGATTCAGACAGGTTTCCGTCTAAGGTCATGTCTTTTAGGATCAGGTTCACTTCCGCATCCCCTGCAGATTTCGAACCCTTGGTCGGGCTGAGGCCTTTGTTTTCCAGTTCGGCAAGCCGGGTGGAAGTACGGTCCGAAGTGGAATTTAAGATGTAGGTTTCGACGCCGTCGGCGCCCCGCTGGTTTTTAGCGCCGGGCAAGGAATTCATATGAATCGAGACGAAGATTTTAGCCCCCGCCCGGTTCGCAATCGCGGTGCGAGCATTCAGCGCGATGTCGGCGTCGCGGTCCCGGGTTAAAAGAACGGGGTAACCCTTCTTTTCAAGCTGCCGTTTCGTTTCCTTAGCCAACCCCAGAACGGCCTCTTTCTCAGTGAAGTACTTCGACCGGACGTTCGTCTTTCCCTCGCGGTAACTCGCACCTAAATCCGTCCCGCCATGACCGGGGTCCAGCACCACCGTAAAATCTGCGGCGCGTATGGGGAGGTGGAGCTCTGCAGCAATGCAGGGAGTGAGAGGATTCAGTACGCCCATGAAAACAGTCGCAATGGTGAAAACCTGTGAGTGGCGCTTGCTCATCCGTCTTAGGATATGTGAAAAGAACGGGCGTGGGGAGTACTAACCAAAAAGCATCCGCCGAATCTTTACCGAGCTTGACGCCTATTCCGCTCGACGCTCTTTCAAAGCTCGTTGCCTGGTTTCGCCGCGGAAACCGGGTACTGCCCTGGCGAGAAGAGCCGACCCTTTACCGGGTCTGGATTTCTGAGATCATGCTCCAGCAAACCCAAGTCGTCACGGTGGTGCCGTACTTCGAGCGTTTCATCGCGGAGTTTCCGAGTGTCGAACACTTGGCGCGGGCCGATTCTGAATCGGTGATGAAGGCATGGGCAGGGCTTGGCTATTATTCCCGGGCGAGAAACATCCATCAGGGTGCGAAGACGATCGCCCAAAAAGGTTTTCCGAAAACGAAAGAGGGATGGCTCGAAATTTCTGGAGTCGGGCCGTATACCGCTGGCGCCATCACCTCGATTGCGCTCGGGCTTCCGGAGCCGATCGTGGATGGAAATGTCGAACGCGTGTTTGCGAGGTTGCGCATTCTTCGGAGATCTCTCGGAGACGCACCTTACAAAACTTCGCTCTGGTGGCTTTCAGGTGAAGCGGTCGCGACGGCGCACGCGGCCGGACTATCTCCCTCCGACTTAAATCAGGCTTGGATGGAACTCGGCGCGACGGTTTGTGTGCCGCGGAAACCTCAGTGCGGTCTTTGTCCGATATCGATCGACTGTGAGGCGCTGAAAGCCGGCATCGCAGAACTCCTTCCGGAAAAAAAGAAAAGACCCGAAGTAAAAATTCTCGAAGAATCCCGTGTCGCCCTCGTGGACGTGATCCGAGAAAAAGTTTACCTCGAGCAAGCACGCACAGGTGAGTGGCGGGAGGGACTGTGGGATTTCCCGAAAGCGGGGGGGGAATTTGTGGGAGTAAAACGCGGAGATGAAATCATCACCAAGCATGTCGTGACGAATCACCGAATCACGCGGGCTTTAGAAGTGCGGGTGGTCGACTCGGAATCGAGAGCGGTACGGGATTATCCAGGACGCTGGATTTCCATGAACGACCCTGAAGTAGGAATCGGGTCTGCTCCGAAAAAAGGGATCGCGGCGATCCGCGCGGGGAGTTAGCGAGACGGCTCAGAGGTTTTTGCGGGTTCGCCCGTTTTATGCTCAGAGTACGAAGGAACATCCATGCCGACTTTAGCGTAGTGGGCGAGAGCACTTTCGGGCAGCTTGATCAGCTCGTGAATCTTCGATCCGAACCGTCCACCGAGTCCGCCCCAGTAACCTGGGTTCACGAGGCGAAGGTCGCTTGGGTCCGCGGCCGATTTAAACTCGACTTTACCTTTAAAGACGATGATTTCAGATTCATCGAGAACTGGATTCACGATTCCGAGGAAGTCGGTGCCGCGCACTCCCATGGTGACGGCTTTTGTGCGGAGGGTGAAAGGCATTTTCGGCGCTGCCGATTTCACGACTTTCAATTCTGGCACCACGACATGAACCGCGCCATCGACGAGTTCGATCACGTCGCTCGGATCACCGCTCGACGGGCGAACGATTTTCAGCTCCGCTCCGTATGCGATATTCAAGATCACTCCGTTTTTCAGAATCTTCACCACCGCGCCGCCATCCGCGCCGGTTTTGATCGTGCCGAGGGTGCCGATCACTGCGTCTTCCGCCACATGCCGACCCTCAAACGTCGTCGAAGGGGAGACAGAAATCATTTTTACGATCCCGGAATCGTTCGCGGCAAAAGCCTGCGATGCGAAAAGGGTCACAACCAACAGAGAAATGGAGACAGTAGTGCGCATGCGGAGAGGTTAGCGGATGATTTCACGAAATCAAGGGGCAAGCGTCCGCTGATTTTCAGCAAGCCAGTTCATGGCTTGGAGCGGAGTCAGCAGGTTCAGATCGACGCGTCGTAAATTTTCTAGAACAGTGAGTTCGGTCGGCGTAGGCCCCAGATCGAGATCTGCAATATTTGGGAGAGGGGTTCCATCATTAGGAATCTCGACCTTGCGATCGAAAAGGGAAGGCTGGGCGGTATCGGAAAATCCATGTTCGAGTTCGGCCAAAACTTTCCAAGCTCTCGCAACCACCGTGCTCGGGAGTCCGGCGAGTTTGGCGACTTGGATTCCGAAGCTCTCATTCGCGGGGCCGTCGCGTAGCTGATAGAGAAACCGGAGAGTGGATTTCGAGCTCTCAACCGCCATGTGCGAATTCGCAATTTTCGGGAGGAAGTTCGGAAGGCGAGTGAGCTCGTGATAGTGGGTCGCAAAAAGCGTTCGGCATCCGAGCTTCGTCACGATCCATTCAATCGCGCTCCAAGCCACGGAGATTCCGTCGTAGGTCGAGGTTCCGCGACCGATTTCATCGAGCACGACGAGTGACCGCGCATCGGCGTAGTGGAGAATGTGCGCAAGCTCGGTCATCTCGACCATGAAAGTGGATTGGCCGCGCATGATCGCGTCCTGCGCTCCGATGCGCGTGTAAATGCTCGAGACGACTCCCCAGCGCGCGGAGGTCGCGGGAACGGGCGCACCCATTTGGCCGAGGATCGTGATGAGTGCGGCTTGGCGCAAGAGGGTGGATTTACCGCCCATGTTCGGACCCGTAATCAAGAGCGTGGTCGCTCGAGCCGCATGCATGCGAAGGTCATTTGGTACGAACGTTCCCCGCCCTTGATCAACGAGTGGATGGCGACCGCCTTCTACTTCGAAGTCGTGAGAGTGATCGACGACGGGAAAAGTCCATCCGGATTCCCACGCTAAGCGAGAGAGCGAAATCGTGGCATCCAAATCAGCAAGGGTCGCTGCCGCTTCATTAATAGCGCGTGCGTGCAGTTGGATTTCTCCGAGGAGCGCGCGGAAGAGTTCGGCCTCATACGCCCGCTGTCGATCGCCGGCGCTCACAATTTCATCTTCGAATTTTTTCAATTCTTCGGTGAAAAATCGCTCTCCGCCCGCGGTCGTCTGTTTTCGCTGGTAATGGGCGGGCACGGATTTTAGGTGAGTGGAGGTGATCTCGATATAATACCCAAAGACCCGGTTATACCGGACTTTCAAACTCCCGATCCCGGTCGCTTCGCGTTCCTTCATTTCGAGGTCTATTAGCCACCGCTGGCCGTTTTCGGTCAAGTCGATCAGGTGGTCAAGTTCCGGGGTGGTTTTTTTAGAAAAAATTCCACCGTCTCGAGATGTGAAGGGAGCGTCTTCGCGCTGGGTGCGGAGAATTTTTTCAGCGAGCGAGCGAAGCGCTTCATCACACGCGCGAATTCGGGTTTTCAGGTTCACGGCGATTTCGCTCGAAAACCTTCCGAGGTGAGTTCCCAAGATCGAAAGCGCCGAAAGGGATCTTCCAAGCGCATGCGTGTCCCGCGGAGAGGCGAGACCCGTATTCACCCGAGCTAAAATCCGCTCAAGGTCGTAGAGCTGGCCGAGTGCGGACTGGATGTGGTCGTTCGTTCGCACATCGGATGCAAATTCGGCCACCCCAGATTGGCGATTTTTTATTTCGTTCACCGTCCGAAGCGGTTCTAAAATCCAGCGCTTCAGTTGACGAGCTCCCATGCTCGATTTTGTGTGATTAATTCGTGAAAAAAGTGAAGAGGCTGCGTTTTGTTCGTTCGAAGGAAGGAGGTCTAGATGGATCGCTGTTTTCGGTCCGAGCTTCATCGACCGTGCCGCATGGAGCGCCGTCGGAAGTTTCACATGCGAAAGTTTCACACTCGCCGATTCGGTTTCTTTCGCTGATGACTTCCGGAGGTAGTGCAGAAGGAGCGCCAGTGCCCGAGAGGAAGATTCGAGGTCGGCGCCGCTCTCTAGATAAGGCTCCAGGCTTGCGACTTCGAATTGGGCGGTGATGATTTCTCGCGCGGAATCCGACCCGACCCGGTGATCGGGCACTTCTTCGAAGAGAACGCCGGTTCGACCGATCAGAGATGCCGCCACGCTTTCGGGTAGGCGATGACCGACGCGCAGGAAATGCCGAATGGGGAGGGTGTAGGCTTCTTCAAGCAACGTTCTTTCGTCAAGCGGTAGACTGAGCCTGGTCTCACCCGTGGATGGATCGAGACAAGCGAGCGTGTAGCGGAAAGGTTTTTCACCCACCGTGATGACGGTGGCAAGGTAAGCGGTTTCCGCGCCCTCTGCACCGAACTGGACCGCGGGTGTGAAGACGCGGACAATCTCTCTACGGACGATCGATTTAGCTCCGCGCTTTTTCGCTTCACTCGGATCTTCGGTCTGTTCGCCGATGGCTACTTTCTTTCCGTGATCGAGGAGTTTTTGGATGTAAGGTTCCACGGCGTGGTGGGGAAAACCTGCCATCGGCATTGGATTTTCTTTTCCCTTATCTCGCGAAGTCAGCGTGATCTCGAGAATTTTCGCGGCCGCGACGGCGTCGTCCGCAAAAAGTTCGTAGAAATCCCCCATGCGAAAAAGCAAAAGCGCATCCGGCGCCTGAGATTTTAAATCCCAGTACTGCTGCATGAGTGGAGTCAGTGAAACATCGGTGGCCGAAGAAGCTTGGGTCATGGGGTACTGTTTTTACTTCGAGAAAGGTGGGATTTCAGACGGGGAGATTTTATTTGGAATCTGGTTTTGAACCCGGTTTCGAATCCGCTTTCGGCTTTCCAGCTCCGACACTCACGCGGTGAACTTTCACCATGTTCGTCGTGCCCCGGCGGAGCGTGGGAATTCCCGCCGTCACTACGATGAGGTCTTCAGGCTCCGCGAGTGATTTTTCCACGAGTAGTCGTTCGACCATCGTAAAAATATCGTCGGTCGCGACGATGCTCGGAATTTTCACCGCGCGAACGCCCCAGACGAACTGAAGTCTCCGAACCACATCATCATTTTCAGTGATCGCGATGATCGGAATTTCTGGACGGTATTTCGCCAGAGATTTTGCCGCGACTCCCGAGTGGGTGACGCAGGCAATGGCGACCGCGCCCGTGTGGGTCGCAATGCGAGAGGCAGAAAATTCGATCGATTCGACGATCGATCCCGGCATCGGAAGGGGGATCTGTGCCGTTTGTGAATAGAGTTCTTTTGATCGTTCGCTCTCAAGAATAATTCTCGCCATCGTTGAAACGGCTTCGACCGGATATTGGCCAGAAGCGGATTCCGCAGAGAGCATGACGGCGTCCGTTCCATCGAACACGGCATTTGCCACGTCGCTTGCTTCAGCGCGCGTCGGAGAAGGGCAAGACACCATTGACTCCAGCATCTGGGTTGCGGTGATGACGGGTACGCCGAGTTGGTTACAGGCGTGGATCATTCGCTTCTGAACGGTGGGCACTCGTTCAGCGCCGATTTCGACGGCCATATCGCCGCGAGCAACCATGAGTGCATCGGTGACTTCGATGATGGAGTCCATGAAAGTGACTGCTTCTTCGCGTTCCATTTTTGTCACGATAAGTGGGGGATGGTCGGTGAGTTTTTTCATGCGCATGCGCAAGTCTTCGACGTCTTCAGCAGAGCGAACGAAGGAAAGTGCGACCGCGTCGACTCCCATCGACACTCCGAATTCCATGTCGCGAATGTCTTTTTCAGTCAAACAAGGGATTGTCAGGGGAGTTCCCGGTAAGTTCATGCCCTTATTATTCGTAAGGGTTCCACCGACTTCGACCGTGACGACGATTTCCGGAGGAGAGACTTCGTTAATGACCGTAGAAAGTTTCCCGTCGTCGAAAAGGATGCGGTTTCCAACTTTCGTATCGGTTGCGACGGCCATCGCGATTTCTGCGGAAATCGGAAGTGCGATGCGTCCTTGAAGCGAAGTCTTCGGAGTCGATCCTTCCGGATAAAGGACACAAACGTCGCCGACTTTTAACTCGAGCACGCCGCCCGGCAGTTTACCCGCGCGAATTTTAGGCCCTTGAAGATCTTGCATGATTGCCACGGGTTTTCCGGCAAGTTTGGATGCTTCGCGAATATTTTCAATCAGGGTGCGGTGGAAAGCGTGATCACCGTGGGAGAAGTTTAATCGGGCGATGTCCAGTCCGGCTTCGATGAGTCTTTGAATTTGTTCGACCGTCTTGGAGGAAGGACCCAGTGTACAGACGATCTTAACCTTTCTTGGAAAGGAGGAGTGCATTTGCTTTTTTTACCTTATCAATCTCTTCTTCGTTGTTTCTCGCGACGACTTTCTCGCGGTCCTTCGCCTGCGCTTCTAAATCAGCGAGACGATGTTCGTAGGTGCGAGCTTGATCCGCCAGGACCTGTTTCATTTGTCTATCTGATTCTCTGCTCTGCGTGTCAAGTTTTGCTTTCAAATCGCGGAGTTGGTCATCACTCACCGTCTTCTGATCGGTGAGATTTTTCTTCTGGTCCCGAATGAGGTCCGTGGTCTGGGCCTGGTACTCGCGACGCATCGTGCGTTTCTCGAATTCGCTTTGATTTCTGACGTCTTGCATTCGTGATGAATTTTCGACGTCCCGCGACGCAATGAGGTCTTCGTAGTGACGACGCAACTCGCCGGTGGTGCGCGAGTGGGTGCGGAGGGATTCATCACTCATGCGTTGATTCGAAGCGTTCGCCAGATCGAGCATCTGCCGCTTATTCTCTTCGACGTCCGCTACGTGTTCGACAAAGACGTCCCGTTGCTCGGTTTGATCCAACATATTTTTCCGGGTGAGATCGGCCACTTTCGATTGCCCGGTGTCTCGGGATTCGTCGAGTCGTTCGTTGAAACTTTGTTGGAGGTGATCGCGCGCGCGCGAATTGCGGTCGGTTTCGGCTTGGTGGATTTTGTCGTATTGTTTCGTCACGGCGAGGCGAACGCTTTGCTCGGCCGCGGCAGATATCTCGCCTGCATCGGCCGTGGTATTTTTATCGTTCAAGACTCGCTCGAGGTTTTTAATCTCTGCGTCTTGGGAGGTCCGTTGGCTGCGCATAGCTTTTTGGAATGTGGTCGCTTGTTTCTCCATCGCGCGCGTTTGCCGTTCAGATGCGTTCGAGCGCTCCCGTTCGAGTTGCTCTGCCGACGCCGCTTGCTCATGTGCGGCCCCGAGTTTCACGTGTTCGAGTGAACGGTCGTACTCTCGTGCCTGGCTGACCTGGTTTGCGCGGCTCTCTAAATTTTGGCGGGAAATCGCCTGCGCCATCTTCGCGTCTTTTTCCTTTAATGTCGCTCCGAGTTTTTCGCCGAACGCGCGCTCAGAATCGCCGACTTCTTCGCGAAGTTTATTTGTTTCGGCGATGTGGGTCTGAGTCTGATTGGTGTAACGGGTGTTCCAGTCGCTTTCGAGTTCGCGGACAGCGCCTTGGCGAGCGAGATTTTTTTCGTGATTGACGTCGCGGTCTTGGGCGGCAGTTTCCATGACTTGTTCGCGCAAGGGTTGCAGTTCGAGCGCCCGTGAGTTGCGCGAGCTTTCAGCGTTATTTGCGAGGGCTGCTTGGTTTGCTTTATCTTTCTCGTAAAGCCGATTGTTGAGGTGAGATTCTGCTTTTTCATCTCGGTCTTTTAAAGTTTGTTCGTACTGGTCTGACATGGACTGCGCTTGTCGGCGAGTCGCAACTGCATCTTCCCGAGCCATACGAACGGCCGTTTCGGCTTCCGCGCGAACTTTAGCACGGTAGTCCGCAGGGGATTCACCGTCTTCTGATTTCTCATTCGCTTCTGTAATTTGTTTTCGGTAATTCTCGATGAGCGCTTCTTTTTCGTGGGAATTTTTCTCCGCCGCTTCGGTCGCTCGTTCCTCGTAGTAGGACTCTGTTTGCGCGGTGGCGTCTTTATTTTTCGACTCGACGTTTGCGGCGGCTGCCGCCGCGCGCGTCCGTTCAGCTTTTGTTTCTTCGACCGCGTTTTTTGCATTTCGGCCGCTTCGGTTGTAAGTGGCCGCTTTCAGTTGTTCGCGCTCTTCTCGGTCCGAGGCGCGTTCACGTTCTAGCGTGGACTCATAGCGATCTTTCAAATTCGCGACGAGCTTCTCCGCGTCCGCGTCTTTTTTGCGGACGACGTCCTTCATGTTTTTTTCTAATTTTGCTTCGCGAATCTTTTCGCGTTCAGAAGGCGGGTAATCGGATCCAATGATGGACATAAGCACTCCCTCGGCCGCATCCATGCGCCCGGCACTTTTATTTTCACCGATTATGGCTGGGAGGGGAAGGGGTGAGAACAAGGGTATGATGGGGAATGCGATTTACCTGCTCACGGACGTCAGGGGGCTGACGCAGCGAACCCTGAACGTTCTGGGTTGGGGTGTTGTCGAAGGGGTGGCGTTCGCAGAAATTGCTTGCGACAAAGACCTCCCGCTCAGCGTCTAGATGCCGGTCGAATGGAACATTTGGACTGCGGAACCTACGGTCCAGTCGGGAATGGTCGTGCCGAGTAAACCGTAATCGTTTTCACCGAAGCAAAGCACGTCATCTCCGGTCAGCGCGCAGGTGTGAGGTCCTCCTCTTGCGCTTGAGGTGGTGACTCCAGATGGCAAAAGCGCAAATGGAATCAGGATGTCAGTATAAACTCGAGAGGAGTCTATTTCGCCGTAATCGTTGTTACCCAGGCATTTCAGAACTCCGGCGTCGGTGAAACAGGTGCGACCGCCACCGTAATTATCTGACAAGTTTCCGACTTCGACAGACTCCAGAGTCGAACTAGTGAGGACTAATTCAGAAATCAGGCCACTCCCAAAGATTGAATCGTTTTTAATTTCGCCGCTTGTGTTTCGCCCCCAACAGTAGAGTTTCTTTGTGCTCGATTGGTCGAAAATACCGCAAGCGTGAAAAGCGCCCATGGAAAATGAGAGAAGTACGCCAGTCGGTAAATTTATTTGGGTAGGACTAGAGACGTCTGAATAGTCCTGGATCCCATCATTGAAGAGTCCTTTCATCACCGAACCAAAACACCATAAGCTTCCGTCTTTTTTCAAGGCGCAAGTGGTGTAACTACTTGCGTAGACTTTAACCACGTCCGAAGAAATCGAAGTGAAAGGAGCGAGGTAGTATCCAGAAGTGGAGCCATCCCCGATCTGGCCGTCCGTGTTTAGACCGAAGCATTGGAGACTCCCCGATACCACCGCGCAAGTGTGCCCCAAACCTGTAGCGATGGACGTCACTCCGGAAGGTATAACCGTGTAAGGAGCAGGAACATTATCTTGCCGAGTGCCGTTTCCAATTTGTCCGTAGTCGTTATTCCCGAAGCACTGCAGAGCCCCGGCTTTAATCCAGCAGGTGTGGTTTGAACCTGCAGAGATTTCACTCATTCTGCCGGTTGCGACAGTGACTGCAGCTGCAAACTGAAATCCGCCAATTTCGCCATTACCGACTTGGCCTTCTCCGTTATTACCGAAGCATTTCAAGATCCCATCGATGACTGCACAAGTGGTAAACAGGCCCGTTCCGACTGCGGTAACTCCCGCCGCGAATATCGAAAGCGGGACGGCAACATCTTTACCACTGGCGCCGGTCCCGAGCTGAGCCTGGTTGTTTCTTCCAAAGCATTGGAGGCCGTTCGAAACAATCGCGCAAGTATGATTTTCTCCCGCGGCGACAGCAGTCACGCCGGATACTATGATGTTTTGGGGAGCGGTGTAATTTCCGGTACCGCCTCCATTTCCGATTTGGCCATAGGCATTTCTCCCGAAACATTTGAGCGCGCCCGAAGTCACTGCGCACGTGTGGGCAAACCCGGTAGCGACGGCGGTGACTCCCGAAGCGATGCTGGTGAACGGTACTAAAACGTTCGAACTTGTGCTCCCAGTTCCGATTTGTCCGTATCCGTTTGCTCCGAAGCAGCGAAGGCTTCCGGACACCACGGCGCACGTGTAATAACTTCCGCCAGCGACCGCGGTGACTCCGGACGCGAAGACTGTATAAGGAGTAAGAACGTTTCCTCCTGCACTCCCTGTTCCGGATTCACCGAGCAAATTCGAACCAAAACACTGGAGACCGCCAGAAACCACCGCGCAAGTGTGCATGAGTCCCGTAGCCACCGCGGTGACTCCGGACGCAATTGCAGTGAAAGGTGTCACGACTTGAGCGCTTGTAGAACCATTTCCAATTTGTCCGCGAGTGTTATCTCCGAAGCATTTGAGAGCCCCTGCAACGACCGCGCACGTGTGATTCGCGCCTGTGGCTACGGCGGTGACTCCGGCAGAGAACGACATGTAAGGTGTGATCTTGTCTGGACCGATTGCGCCCGTCCCCAGTTGGCCTTTGCCGTTATACCCCAAACATTGGAGGCTTCCCGAGACGACGGCGCACACATGGAAGTTTCCCGCAGCGATACCAGTGACATCGAGATTGCCGGTAGGGTCGAGTGGAGGGGGGGCAGCGGTGATTCCATTTACGGGTGAGGGCGTCCAGTTCGCTTGCGCGCGAATCTGCCCTGAATTATTACTTCCCCAACAATGGACTGACCCGTCGGAGTCTAGAAAACACGTGTGATTATCGCCCGACGAAAGCTGTCTTTGAACTTTCAATGCCGACGTAGATCGGGAGTTTAATTGCTGCACGGGAGTTAGAACGCGGATTTGAGTTCCGCAACCCACCGATAAGAGCAGGAATGCTAATTTCAAACCCATTCCGTGAGGAAAATAGGGGAGATTCAGATTTGGGAGGTTCGCTGGAATACCGAAGCTTTTGATTCGCATCATACGTCCTACAGAGTAAACAATACCTCGTATGTTGCTCATTAATATAGATGTGTCGGATTTGATTGCGAGCGAAGAGCGTCCTAAGCCCCAATTGCGCTACCAATGAAGTTCATCGCCCTCGAAATCGTAAAAATGACCAGATTTTGTAGCTTTCAATTCCGCAATGATTTTCATCAATCCTTTCACGGACTCCTCTACCGTCGTAGTCGCGTTTTCGCCGCCCATATCCGTTTTCACCCAGCCTGGGTGCAGAGCAACCGTTTTCAGTTTTGGATAGTCGACTGAAAATGATTTCGTAAACATATTGAGCGCCGCTTTCGACATCCGGTAGGCATAAGCTCCCCCGCTCGAATTGTCAGAAACAGACCCCATGAGGCTACTGATGTTCGCTACGGTTCCCTTCGCGGCGATTAACTGTGGCAGGAGGGCAGCCGTTGCGCGCATCGGGAGCAGAGTGTTCACTTCGAAGCTTTTGCGGATTTTTTCCGGGCTCAGATGAGAGAAATCCGAATCGTGGTCGAGGTAGATGCCGGCGTTGTTGATCAGTAAGTCGATGGTCGCCCCTCCCAGCGCTTTCGCGAGTTCCGCTGGACCGCGCTCCGATTCTAAATCGATGGCGTGGAGCTTCAGATTTTTGTTTTCGCGAGCAACAGGGGCTAGGCGGTCGGTGTTTCGTGATACGGCGTGAACGGTTGCGCCGATGTCGAGGTAGCGGCGAACGAACTCGGCTCCGATTCCGCGGGAGGCACCTGTGATGACGATATTCATAGGGTTATTCTTTCGGTTAGAAAAGGGCATTTTGGAGTCCATTTGGATCTATTTGTAACAGATGAGTGCCTATGAATGATTCCGCATTAAATCGCCGGGAGCGAGAGGCAGTATTTCAATCGTGTAACCGTAGCTCGCGTCTTCGCCTGGCGCATAGACTCGCATTCCAGTGGGTTCCTTTCCCCAGAGTTCCCTTCGTGGATCAGGATGGTTTGTGACCAGTTCAATCGCAACCACATTTCCTTTAGCCGGGTAGAAGACCTGCACACCGATGATGTTTTTCGTTGAAGGATGAAGTTTGAACTTCAATCCCTTTTCGGAATCCACGAGGTAAACATCTTCGCCAGGTTCGAGCATGAAATAATTGTCGATGAACTTTCCCGAGATCTTTCCTGGGGCGTTTCGGTTGAAGTTCAGCGGGTCATCCTTCGCTTCGATTTTTCTCAAATTTCCAGTGGGCAAAACATTTTCGAGATTATCGATGACCGCGGTTCGCTTCGCCGGGATGATTAACCGAATTTTTTCCGGTCGTCCGCCGGGAAAAGAGAAGTAGGAGTGCGAGCCAAACCCCATCGGGATGGAACCCTTTCCGTTGTTTTTAGCTTTTATCTGGTAATGAAATACCCCATCGGCGAAAATTCCTTGCTCCACTTTCACCTCTGCCTCGCCGACCCAATTCCCGCGAAAGAAATTTCGATAGCGAGACCGAATCGTAGATTTTTCGCCGGCCTGAAAATCAACATCGTTGGTCGCTTCACTAAATAAAAGTCCATGCAGGTGATGAGCGATGGATCCGACCGCGGGATTTTTATTATTCGCCACCATTCGGACGGAAATGCCCTCTACATCGGCTTGGAACGATTCACCCAACTTAAGCGAAGTTGCGCTTGAAAAATTTTTCGGCAAAAGCCGATTCGTTAAGGGGAAGAGCGGGGTGTTAAAGTATTTAAACGGAGCATTCGGATCCTGCGCGAAGGCGGAATTGAACTCCGCGATATTCCGTTCGGGAAAGACTTGGATCTCCTCACCATTAAATCGCGCTTTCAACGAAAGGGTCGCTCCACCCAAGCCAGGGGCTACTGAAAACTCCGTCATCACGGGCTTCAGACTCGGTTGTTTCCCTTTTTTTTCTTGCCGCAGCATCGTCCACACAGGCTCGCCGTGAACTTCGCCCGACCGTGTCGGGACCGGATGCTGTTGGCCCGGGTCGGCCGGAGCGGCGTCCTTAGCTATGGGCAGGGAACGATAGCCATCTGTCGTCGCCGCGAAAGCAGGTGTTGAGATCAGTAGCATCAGAAAATTTAGCATAAAGCCTCCCAGGCTTACGTCAGAACTATCCAATGTGCATCCGTAAGTCGAAAAAAAACGGCCCGAAGCGGGTGCCTCGGACCGTTCAAGAAATCAGCTTAAGAGCGGGAGGATTACTTCTTAGCTTCTAATTCTTCGTCGATCATGTCGGAGAATTGTTCGATCGGCAAAGCACCGGCGACCATTTGACCGTTCACGAAGAAAGTAGGGGTGGAGCGCACGCCGACTTTGTTTCCGTATTCGGTGTCTTTCGTCACAGCCGCTTTGTTCTCGCCTTTTTCCAAGCACTCTTTTGCTTTTGCATCATTCACGCCGGCCTCTTTGGCGTATTTCACGAGGCTGTCAGCATCGAGCTTGTCTTGGTTTTTGAATGCAAGGTCATGGAATTTCCAGAACTTGTCGTCGTTACCGAGTTTCTTCACGCAAAGACCCATTTCAGCCGCTGGAAGCGCGCGTTCATGGAAAGGAAGCGGGTAGTTTTTGAAGACGAGGTTCACTTTGGAGCCGTATTTCTTCACGACGGCATGCATGGTTTCCGCACCGCGGGAGCAGTAAGGGCACTGGAAGTCAGAGAATTCGACGATCGTAACTTTTGCGTCTTTCTTTCCGAGCATCGGAGAGTCACCGAGTTCGATTTGTACACGTTCCATCGTTGGCTTTTTGAAATAGACTTCGATTGGGGTCTTTTTCGTCAAATCAGCCAGGTATTTCTGAACTTTTTCTTGACGCTTCTGATTTTCCAAGTAGCCCGTGATGCGCTGCTTGTATTCAGGATGTTCTTTCAGCTGGTCTTCAGGAATTTTCTTTTCCTTTACGAACGCCTTGAACTCGGAATCAGAAACCGTGAGTTTTCCCACGATTTTTTCACTGATAAACTTCTCGGTCGGCAAGTTCGCCTTTTTCGCTTCTGCACCGATGAGTTTGTCTTCCATCAGTTTGTTTAAGCGGTCCATTTTCAAATCATATTCGCGTTTATGGAGTTCGTAGATGTCCGAACGCGCTTCGCCGATGAGTTCGTCTTCGGTGACTTCCACTTCACCAATTTTCGCAACAATGCCTGGCTTCGTTCCGTCTTTGGTTACGATATTTGGTTTAGCGGGTTTTGCTTGGGAGTCCGTGCAGCCTGCGAAAAAAACCATGCTTCCGGCGGTGACCATGCGCAGCACTAAGGA
>JACMQW010000052.1 GCA_014376785.1 Oligoflexia bacterium | reverse complement strand
CGGTCTCGACGAATTTTTTGAATACCGATATCGATAGTGGAAAGTCGGCGACGATGATTCCGGTTTACATGAACTATTACTTCGCAAAAGAGCAAGGTTCACTCTTTCTCACTGCCGGAGCAACCCTCATCACGAATCACTCTTCGGTGAAAAACACCGAAACCTCAACCGGGAGCCTAGAGATTCCGTCATCTAACGTCATGCCGACGGTCGGGCTTGGTTATGAGAACCGAGGCGACAATGGCTTTCTTTTCCGTGTGACTGCTTACGGAATTGCCGCTCGCAAATTCACCCCGTGGATGGGGTTTGCTTTCGGATACGGCTTCTAAGCGAAAATTTACTTCACCCATTTAAGGTAAGCTTTAAGGACAGTTTCGTAGTGAAAGCGGCGAGGCTGTCTTTTTTTTCAGATCATCATCCCCATCCACCAACGCTTGCGCATAATCTAAAGCTGAGACACCTGAGGTGCGGATGCCGGAGGTGTTCTCCGTATCTCCGAAAGACAGCGTCCAGGAAAACATTCGTTCGCTCTTCGGACGAACCGCCCAGAAAAAGGCAGAGAGTGAATTTCTGTCTCCCGCCTGATCGAAAGCGGTAAAGTGGTCGGGCGTATAAGTCGGGTCTCGCTCCGGGAAGTGCCGAGATGCGAAAGGTACCGGCGAAAGATTCTGGCAGAGTAAGGCGTCTAAGTATGCGCCTTTTTTCTGGGGATATTCTTTATTTTTTCGGGCCATCCGAGCCACGCGCTGAGCATTCAGCCGGTTCAGTTTTAGGTTGAGGAGCGCATTTGCATGACCGGCGAGTGTGCCGTCTGCATTCTTTTCCAAATGGGTTTCCTCGAGATCGATCAGTGCAGAATACCGGGGCAGAGATTTTGCCGCGTCCACAAACGCGGTAAGACTCTTTCTCTCCTCACGACCGAGCTTTTCACCGTTGCTCCCGTAGAGGCCTGGCCAAAGCGGAAAGGATTCAAAATTCGGTCGCGGATCTTTGGGTCTCCCATGGCAACCGGCGCAGGAATTCGAGTGTCGCACCAACTCTGGCTTTTCTCCGCGAGCGAATTTGAGCTCTGCAAATTCGAAACGGGCTGTTTTTCGATCAAATTGGATCATCTCAAAATTTTGGTCGCTGCCAAGATGAGTGGATCCCGTGAAGCTCAGCAGGAAGGAAGCATCGTTGTTCGAAAGAATGACTCGCGGCGACTCGCGAGAGGCAGACTGGGTGCTTCGGCTTGAATAGATTAAAACCGGGTTTCGACGAAAAGTTTCCGGCAAGAGCAGAAGGAAGTCATCCAGGGTTTCGACGGAAGAAGTTTTCAGCAATCGCACCAAATCGGTCAGCGAAAATAGAGGTGCCGCCTTCGAGTCTGCGGGCTCGGCCGAACGAGCGGGAGTGAGGTCCGTGAGCAGCATCGCAAAGAGCGCTAGGATCAAAAGGTACTTCGAGAGGTGATAGAAGGCAGCGATTAACGCATGGCGCATATGGCCTTTGGATACCTTTTTAGTCAGTTTTTTGGAAGGATTTTGCTGGTGTGAGTCAAAATGGATCATCGAACGATCAAAATCGGATTTCCATGAAAATTTAACCCCCTGAAATCACTAGAGTTTCGAAAAATCTTTGACGTTCTTATAAAAAAATTTTGACGACGTGGCAGAAACTGCTTAGCCTTTTAAGGGAGTCGACGAAGGTTTGACTCTGGCGAACACGGAAAGATCGCTGAAAGCCTCTCAAGTTCCGACGGGAAAGTCGGTCTGCGCGGGAACCCCGCCTAGCATTGAGTGGCGCTCCTAAAGTCGACAGCGAAGCCATCGCTACGACCTCCGAGTGCACCCTTTCTGGATGCCCCTTGATAACGGGCAGGTAAGCTAAGGCATTATCGAAAAAACTCATGGATGGGTTAGGAGGGAGCATTGATGCTCAACGCACAATCTTCATTAGTCGGTGAATCACAAGCGATCCAAGATATCTTGCGCACGATTGAGAAAATCGCGGCCACAGACAGTACTGTTTTAATTACCGGGGAGAGCGGAACCGGAAAAGAACTCATTGCGAAGGCGATTCACGACCAATCTGCCCGCGCAACTCAGCCGATGATCACCGTAAACTGCGGAGCGATCCCAAGCGAATTGCTGGAAGCTGAACTCTTCGGACATGTGAAAGGTGCCTTCACGGGCGCCACCGCTAATCGCGTCGGTCGTTTCGAAGCCGCTCACGGCGGAACGCTGTTCTTGGACGAGATCGGCGAACTCCCGCTCGCGCTTCAAGTGAAACTCCTCCGCGTTCTCCAGACGAAACAATTCGAAGCAGTCGGTTCTTCAAAGACCACTGAAGTCGATGTGCGAATCGTCGCAGCCACGAACCGCGACTTGGAAGAAGCGGCGAGAACGAAAGAATTCCGCGAAGACCTTTACTACCGCTTGAACGTGATTCCTCTGAAAGTGCCGAATCTCCGGGACCGCAAGAGCGACATATCTATCCTCGTGAATCATTTCATCACTCAGTTCAACCTTCAGACTGGTCACAACGTCGAGGCTCCAAGCGGCGAGATCATGAACGCACTCCTTGCTTACGACTGGCCAGGAAACGTTCGCGAACTCGAGAACCTCATGGAGCGCCTCGTGATCCTGAAGGGCCAAGGCACGGTGGATCTCGGTGACCTTCCTCACCGGATTTTTCAACGCTACGCTGAAGGTCAGCCTGCAGGCAGTGGCGCTCTTTCCGAGTGGGAATTCCCACGG
>JACMQW010000051.1 GCA_014376785.1 Oligoflexia bacterium | reverse complement strand
GCGCGTTCTCGGAACGACCAAGTCGCGACCGATACGCGACTTTACCTCCGCGGTAAAATCGTCGAATTAAATCATGAATTAGCGGCGACTCAGTCTTGGCTTCTAGAGTCGGCACGGGGTGAGACGGATACCGTGATGCCGGGGATGACCCATCTTCAGCATGCGCAACCGGTGTCGCTCGCCCACCACCTTCTGGCTTATTTTTGGATGTTTCAGCGAGACCGCGAGCGGCTGTCTGACCTTGTGAAACGGGTGAACCGCATGCCTCTAGGGTCGGCCGCTCTCGCCGGAACGCCGTTTCCGATCGACCGTCAGCTGACTTCGTCTCTTCTAGGGTTTGATTCACCGATGGAGAATTCCCTCGACGCCGTTTCGGACCGAGACTACGTGGTCGAATTTCTCAGCGCCGCATCGCTCGTCATGATGCATTTGTCTCGATTTTCGGAAGAACTGATCATCTGGTCCACTCCCGAATTCGGATTTGTGCGCTTAGACGATTCCGTAACCACCGGCTCGAGCATCATGCCGCAAAAAAAGAATCCGGATGTGGCCGAACTCATTCGCGGTAAAACGGGACGGCTCTATGGCGCTCTCATGGGCGCTCTCACGATGCTGAAAGCCTTGCCTCTCGCTTACAATCGGGACCTGCAGGAAGATAAGGCCTTTCTCTTCGAAGGGGTGGATACAGCGCTTTCCAGTGTTCGTTTGATGCGGCTGATGCTTTCGACCGCGAAGTTTTCGAGGGAACGAATGGAGAAATCGCTTGCGGGTGATTTCTCGAACGCGACTGAAATTGCGGATTACTTAGCGTCTAAAGGGATGCCTTTTCGAGATGCTCACGAAGTATCTGGCCGTACTGTGAAATACTGCCTGGAGCATCGGAAATCGATCGAGGCACTGACGCTGGAGGACCTTCGTTCGATCGACAAAGGATTCTCCGACGATGTCTTACCGTTGCTTTCTCATCGGGCGGCGATGCGCGCTCGAAAGAGCGAAGGCGGAACCGGGGTCACGGCTGTCGAAGCACAAATCGTTCAAGCCGAAATCGCCCTTCGTTCTTGATAGAAATTACTTTTTCAAATGAAAGAATAATTTTCCTTCGCAAGGAGCTTTTCTCGACTCGAGAGTGATGTCGCCCTTTGCGAGAAAGCTTGCTTTGAAGATGAGCAGCCCTTCGACAGTTTCGCCAGGTTTTAGGGAACTCCGCTTCAAAGCACCCGTAAGCGGTTTCAGACGGTTACGAATGTTCTCGGCAATTTCACGCGATTGGGCAGCCTCTTTTTCTTTTGATTTCAGATCGGTTTTCGCGGCGTCGAGCGTCTTGTCGGCCGCTTCACCCTTTAAGGACTCTAGCTCCGCGAGCCCCTGATACGTCTCCATCTTCGTGCGAGATTCGTAAAGTTCAGCCGAAGACGTGAGATCGCGAACATAGATTTCAGGATCCTGAGAGAGGAGGGGAGAGTTTTTCAAAGTATCTGCGTCGCCGATCATTGCATAGGCAGTCGGCTCGACTTCGAAAGCTTTCTCTGACTTGTTTGTGATTCGGGCCCGTACTAACATTTCATCCGAATTTGAATTCTGAGAGCCGGCTTGAAAAACGCACCCGTTGGTCACGAGAGTTTCAATTTCGATCCCGTTTAATTTCTCCGGATTTTCCGAGGTGGCTTTCAGCAGGTATTGGGTCGCGCAGCCCTGACAAGTTAGCAGGGTCAGTAAACTGATGGCCGCGAATGGAAACCGGAAAAAAGAGGATCTCATAATCTCTATCTTACTCCCGTGAAAAAATTTGAGAAAGCAGTTACTGGGAAAAATGGGCCTCATCCCGAAATTCGATCTCGCGGTTAATGACGACCGAATAGAAAATCTTCACTGCGGGGGCCACGATCGCCGCCACTGCACAGGTTTTTGACATCGACTGGTGAACGCAATCGACGACGGTCTCCACGACGGTCTCGATGACTCGGGGTTGTTCGGTATTCGAAAGGTTGCCTTTTTCGATTTCAAATTCGTAAATGAGCTCAATTTGCTGAAAAGTTTTCGGATACACCACTCCGGATTCAGCCTGACTCTTGAGTGAAAAACTTTTCACATCGATCGACCGCTTTTTCAGTGCAATCAGCACATCTATTCCCGTGCATCCCGAAATCGCTGCCAGCAGGTGTTCTTTCGGACATGCTCCTTCATCCGCGCCACCAAATTCGGGTGAGCTGAGTAGGTAGGTGTGTTGGCGGCTTTTAGCCTCGAACGTCAGTCCAGATTTCCAGACGAGCGATGTTTTCATGACAGGTCGAACACGAGAAATTCGGTATCATCCTTCGTGCCTTTCATTTTTAATTCGGCAACTTGGCTGATCGCTGCGCCGTCGCCCGTCGCCAGCAGTGTTCCGTTTACTTCGAGGCTGCCCTTCGCTACCTGGATCCAAGCGTGGCGTCCCGGATTGAGAGCGAGTGCAACACTTTCTCCTGCTTTTAAGAGGGACGCATAAATTTTCGCATCCTGACGGATTTCGATCGATTCCTCAGCTCCGTCCGGAGAAACGACTAACCTGAGTTTTCCTCGCTTTTCGGAATCTGGAAAATTCTTTTGGTCGTACCGAGGTTCGGCGCCTTTCAGATTCGGTAGAATCCAGATTTGGAGCAGGTGAACGGGACCGTCTTTCGCGGGATTAAACTCGCTGTGAAGGACGCCTTTGCCGGCACTCATGTACTGGACTTCTCCCGGAAGGATGGTTGCGCCGGTTCCCATGGAGTCTTTGTGCTCGAGTTTGCCGCCGAGCACGTAAGTGATGATTTCCATATCCTTATGGGGATGGGTTCCGAATCCTTCGTCAGCTTTCACCACGTCTTCGTTGATCACGCGGAGGGCGCGAAATCCCATGTGGTCGGGGTCATAGTAGTTCCCGAATGAAAAGCTATGATGGGATTCGAGCCAGTCGAGGTTTGCATGGCCGCGTTCTTTTGATGGACGAACTTGGATCATTTTTTTTCTCTCTAGAAAGATCGGATCGCGAGGCTTGAGCCTGCAACCACTAAGAGTGCGTAGACAATTCGACGAAAGTGTTTTTCGCTCACGAGGTTATGAACTTTAATCCCTATGAAAGTGCCCAGCAGCACGCAGGGGAGCAAGTAGAAAGAGGTTCGAAGTGTCGAGAAATTTAATTTCCCACCGATAGTGAGCGTGAAGATGAGGATCATATTCAGTACCCCCCAGAGTAAGGCGAGGGTAGTGCGGAACTGTCCTTTGTTCGGAATCATTCGGGAAGCGTAATAGACTACGAAAGGACCGCCCGAAGCATAGAGCCCCTGCATGATTCCGCCGGCGATGAGAAAGAAAGCGCTTGCTCCCGCGCTCAGCGGCTTTTCCGCACTCGGCTGGGTAGAGGCTACGTCATTCTTCTTCAAGACGGTGCTTCGGCAGATTTCCACCAAGCCGAGGACGACAACGATGCATCCAAACCCGACTTTCAAGAGGCGAGAAGGCGCGCTTTCGAAAAGGAAAATCCCGATGGGCATCCCGAGTGCGGCAAGGGGAAGAATGCGGTTCAGCAGCTGCGGGCGATTGATTTCGGCAGGATGCCGAATGACAATGACAGTATTCAAAACGAGATTCAGAGGAACGAGAATCGGAACGAGCTCTTCAATACTGAAAAACTGAGCACCAAAAATAATTGCGAGCAACGTTGCCCCGAAGCCGGCGCAAGCTTCGACTATGTTTGAAAGAAAGACGATGATCAGAAGTGGAAAAAGCGTTTGCATCAATTCTAGTCCAGGGTATTCGAAACCAGAGGAAACATGAACGAACTTTTTGAATTGATTGGTAATCTTCAGGACTGTCCTTGGTCGAAATGGCGCCCAGGAACGCTGCGCTTTTGTGAATCCCATGTCTGCTCCTGGATCGTCACTCCGGCAGAGACCTGGTCGAATATCGGATATTTTCTCGTCGCTTTCTATTTGCTCTACCGGGGATGGAAAATTCGCCGGGATAATCAGGGGGCGCTTCGAACCATTCCGTTTCGATTCGGAATTTATGCGTTGATTACGGCGGTTTGCTCGACGCTCTACCATTCCTCGCAGACGTTTATTTTTGAAACTTTCGATCTGACTGCGATGTTTTTCCTCGGCATCGAGATGATCCTCCAAAACCTGAGTCGGCTCGGATGGATGCGCGGAAACTCTCCCGTCGCGTTCGCGGGAATTTTATTCACCGGCGCTTTTATCACCCTTTTAGGCACCGAAGGGGGCGAGCGACTCTACATTTTTACCGGATTGGTCACGATTGCGTTCTTTCTCGAGACCGTGATTTTCGTGCGAGCGAGGCGCTTAAGGCGGCTTCCGAACTATCGTTCCCTCCTAGAAAGTTGTGCGTTGTTTGCAGCGTCTTACGCGTGCTGGTGGGTCGATTATACCGGTTTGGTTTGTAATCCGGATCGCCACACGTGGTCAGGACATGCTTTCTGGCACCTCTTGAACGCGGGATGCTTCATCACACTCAGTCGTTTTTATTCTGGCGCTCGTCAACTTTCAGAAGGGTGACGTGCGCTGATCGCTCTTGCGGCTCTGAGAAGGGATCGGTAATCTTTTAAGATGAACGACAATAAAGTACACCTGCCGAAAAAAGGCACTTCTCGGACCACGATCTTAGAGGGTTTGCAAACTTCGCATGACTCAGACACGAATTGGCATGATGGCCGGACGTTCAGTCTGGTTTACCACGCGAGTGATGAGCACACGGAGTTTTTAAAGAAGGCGTACTCCATCTACTTCCACCAAAACGGACTCAACCCGTCCGCCTTTCCGAGTCTAAAACGATTCGAGGCTGAAGTCGTTTCCATTTCTGCGAATCTGCTGGGTGGAGGTGAATCTGCGGCAGGAACGATGACATCCGGCGGGACGGAATCGATTCTGATGGCGATTAAAACTTACCGTGATTGGGCTCGGGTGGTGAAACCAGAGATCATGAAGCCCGAGATGATCGTGCCGTCGTCGATCCACCCGGCGTTCGACAAGGCCGCGCACTATTTCGATGTGAAGCTGATCAAAGCTCCGCTTCGGAAAGATTTTAGGGTCGATCTGAGTGCGGTAGAAAAACTCATCACTGCGAACACGATTCTTTTGGTGGGATCTGCTCCGCAGTATCCGCATGGCGTAATCGATCCCATTCCCGAACTCGCGGGGATGGCAAAAAGCCGCGGAATCGGAATGCACGTCGATGCGTGTGTGGGTGGGTTCATCCTTCCGTTTCTGAAAATGCTTGGCTACCCGATTCCTCCCTTCGATTTATCTGTCGATGGAGTAACGTCGATGTCCGCTGATCTTCATAAATACGGTTTTGCTTCCAAAGGAGCATCCATCGTTCTTTACAAAGATAAAGAACTGCGTCGCCATCAGTTTTTCGTTCTTTCTGAATGGGCGGGCGGGGCTTTCGCGTCTCCATCGATGCCGGGCACTCGTCCGGCGGGTGCGATTGCGGCAGCCTGGGCGACGCTCCAGGCATTCGGTGAAGACGGATACTTAGAGATCGCGAAAACCTGTATGGAGAACACAAAAAGGCTTCAAGAAGGCGTAAAAGCTCTTGGTTACTCGATTGTGGGTCAGCCGGAGATGTCGATCTTTGGTTTTCAGGCGGAGTCCCTGGACGTTTATGCAGTTGCCGATCAAATGCAGTTAAAGGGTTGGTACATCGATCGCCAACAGAAGCCGACTTGCCTCCATTTAATGGTCACTCCGGCGCACACTCAGCAAATAGATGTTTTTTTACAGGATCTGAAAGAAGCGACCGAGCGGGTACGCACCCATCCGGAGCTATCGACCGAAGGAATGGCGGCCATGTACGGCATGATGGCAAAGGTGCCGGATGCGTCCATGGTGAATCCTTTTCTCTATCAATATATGGATGAGCGGTATTCGACGAGTGAACGGTCGCCGTAGTCCGGGGCTCGAAACTTCTTTGAAGGACCTTTGACGCATTAGAAAAAAGAGAAGAGGGAAGAAACACCAATGATGTTTCTTCCCTCTTCTCTTTTTTAAATTCGAAATTCTAATCGAAGAGACGATTACTCGCTGATCACTAATTTCTTTTGAGCAGTGATCGAACCGTCGATCAAGAGAACGGTGTAAACACCCGATCGCATGCCGTCGGTAGAGACGTTTTTAGCACTCGCAGAAATTTCGCGAACCGTTCTTCCGTTGACATCGAGAATCCGAACAATGGCACCGTTCGATGCGCCGCGAACTTCAAGATTCAATGGAGTACCGGACAGAGCGGGGATCGGATAGAAAATCATCGAGGCTCTAGAAGCACTTCCGATGATCGCGGTCTTAGGCTGCATGAAAGTTTCAGTTCCATCGAGATCGACTTGTTTCAACCGAATGTAGTGCATTCCAGGAGAAAGCACTGGGGTAAGGATGGAATAAGAACGAGCAGTCGAAGAGTTGCCTTGACCTGCTTGCGATATGATCTTGGTGAAATTAGAACCGTCAATCGAATCTTCCACATCAAAATGGCTGCTGTTTTTCTCGGAAGCTGTGGTCCATTTCACTTCGGCTTGATCTGGTTTTGCTTTCGAAACCGCTACGTCGAAGGAAGAGAGCTCTACTGGGAGGGGGCCGCCGCAAGAAAGATTAGGGAGGGTCCCCTTGCAGTCATCGAGTCTATCGACTCTGGCTACGTCGCTGTTTGAGGTTGCAGCAGTTGGAACTTTAACATGCCAAGTGATGTTCGTATTTCCTGCCACTCCACAGACTTTCACAGCGTAATCATTCTCAAACGACTTAAAACAGCCATTTACTACAGATCCACCCAGAAATTGGGTGGTGAGTGGGGAAGCATTCAAGCCGGATGGAGTGAGAAAGTTGTTCGGGTTTCCGGCAGGGACGTTGAACGTGGTAGTGGTTGAGTTTTCGTAACCGAGGAAGACATCGTAGATTGTCTTATTTCCGTCCGCGCGCGGGTTCGTTTTGCAGTAGGCGAATGTTTCGAGGTCGGCTTTGCTGCCCGCAAATGCAGACAAGGACGTAAGGGTGGTGACAGCGAGGAGTGAAAGGAGGGATTTTTTAAGCATGAGACACGACTTTCCGTTTTTTCAAAAGACTTCCTTGGCGCGCGAGAAATTGCGCTTTCGCGCTACCGTACCTACGGAAAGCGCACCTTATGGATTGTCTTGATTCGGAAGGGGTATTAGCAGGAGGCGTGCCGAAGATGACGTCAAATATAGGCTTTCCTAGCTGGAAATGATGTCTAAAGATTTGACGGGTGTTCGACTTTTTAAGGAAACGGCTCTACTTTTTGGGCGCATTCGCTTGGGCAGCGAGAATGGCCTCACCTAAATCACGTTCCAATTTCGAAACCTTTTCCTGCCAGGCTTGTAAATCGGGGGGATCGCGACGCTTAATGACGATTTCAGTGAGCCGTCTTCCCATCTCTTTATTTTCGGTCTCCAATTCCGCGAGACGTTTACGAAGTTCACCGAGGTCTCCGATTTCCCGTGCGCGCACTTCTTCTTTGGTGCTGGCCGCAGGAGCGATCGACGGAGCCGGGGTCTGAGCCGCAGCGGGTGATGCAGTTGGGGATGCTGGGGTAGCATGTGGGATTTCTTCGGCTGACTTCGGATGGAAAAAATCGACGGCAGCGGCGCGATTCGGAAAGCAGCGGACCGCGGGAGGAACGGAGAAAGAATCAATCTTCGAGCGGGTGAGAGGAGCGATATCCGCAAGCACGATCTGTCCTGCGAGCTCGGAGGCGAGTAGGTTTAGAACCGCGAGTTCTCTGAGGACATCGACTAAGATCCCACCAGAGTCTGGCAGCTCGAGAATGATTTTATTTTTCCCGTCTTTGAAAAGCTTTTTGATTCCTGCTTTTAAAACCGTGAAATTTTCTGCCGTGATCGGCCCAGCCGCGATCAGGATATTAATGTCTCGAGCGTTTTCGAGTTTAAGCTTCATTTAGTCCGCAAGCCTCGAGCGGTAGTAATAAACTTTCATCAAATCCCGGCGAGTGATGATCCCGACGAGGCTTCCGTCCTTATCCACGACAGGAAGGCGCCTAAACTTAGTATCCAAAAATTCATTCACGATCTTCGACAGCGGCGTGTCTTCGGAAATGGCGTCGACTTTTCGAGAATAGACGATCAGGTCTTGAAAAACCTCACCCCGATTTTTTTTGGATTTCGAAATCTGCGAGAGGATGTCGTACTCGGAGATCACGCCCGTCATTTTGCCATTTTCATCAACAACTGGGAGGCCGGTTACTCGGTGGTTGATGAGCACTTTCAGTGCTTCTTCGATGGTCATCCCGTCCGTGGCTCGGACAAGATCGCGGGTCATGATTTCTTTCGCGGTCGTTTCGCTCATGTCCTTATTCTATTCCTCCGGTCGAATGTTTGACAACGTCCGTGATTCGACTCACTCTAATGAGAGTATGGCAGACGACGCCGTGTACGGCGCTCTCACATCGTGCCTCTCGAAATATCTGATCCCGGATCTTCCGGGGCGCACGCTTAAACGCGTCATTAAGGTGACACTGAATCGTGAACTCTATGCGGCCGACATTGCCCCCGTGGTGATGACGAATTCGGCATACACGCAGTTCGTCCTGAAAATCGATTTCTTGCAGCCGCGGATTAAAGAGTGGCTGTCGGAGATGCCGGAGGGTCAGGTGAACTACCGGATCATCCTGGAGCGGATTTTTATCCTGCTGGGGAAGCAGGCTTCGCGAAACTTAGTCGCGGCGATTCGACTCTCCCGTTTAGGAAACCAACTCCCTCGGAAAAAAAACGATCGCTTCAGCGTGAATCCGAAAGAGCAGCTGAAACATGCACTCATCTGCGAAGAGTTCTGCGAAGAAAAAAATTACGCTTCTTCCGAGCTCGCATTCTTAGCTGGTCTCCAATACGATCTCTTGCTAACGAATTTTCAAAAACTGAAAGTGTCGCGAAGCACGCTGGAATCCTTTAGCCTTCACTTTCCTGAGAGCCTGAAGACCGCTCACATTGCTTACGAGATTGCTTCGCGAATGGGAGCATTTCCATTCATTGAATACGCGTTTCCCGCCGCCATGACCCTCGGAGTAGGAAAGGTGCTTGCTCACGCGATTTATCCAAAAGAAGGCTCCGCACCGTCGTACGCCGCTTTTCTCGCGGAAATCGAAAAAAAGACCGTGATGAAATGGCAGTACGCTTCTCTTGAAGAGCATAAGCGGTTTCCCCTGCATCTGTTTGAAATGTCAGCGCTCGCCGCCCAGAACTACGGATTTTTTAAACCCATCGAGCCGGCAATCCGCTTCGCGCGGGAGTCGTACTATCTAAAACATTCCCAACCGACGCTTTACCCGCTCGCACTTTTACTCGGTATTGCCGAATCATCGGCCATCGGAAGGCCTCTTCGAAAAACGGATTCCGATGGGCTGGTATCTCTGAAAATTAATCCCGCGATTATCGCGCAGGCTCTGAGTGCGGTTGCGGCGCAGGGAAAGAAATCATGAGTCACGCGCATCCACCGAAATCGAGCGAAACAGATAGGAAATCAGAAGCCGCGGCTCCACCTCCGAAATACGACATCGGACCCGGCTGTACGGCCTGCGAAGCGTGCGTCGCCGTCTGTCCGACCAAAAGCATTTTCTTCACGGGTGCGATCTTTGCGATCGACCAAGACAGTTGTGAGGGGTGCGCGATCTGTGTGCACGTTTGTCCGGTCGATGTGATCCATCCAAAAGCAGCGCTTTAGGAAGGATCAGCGGTAGTCCGAAGGGGCGCCTCTTTTAAGTTCGAGAATCTCGTCGGCATAACCGTCTTTTCCCATACTGCGAATCCAGTCGATCATCGAGCGATCCACGCTTTCGCTGTAAGTCGGAGTGATCGAAGCGACGCAGGCTGCACGGGATCCTCGCGCGATCACTGATCCTGGGCTTTCTTCCAGCCAAGGCAACAAGTGGTTCCAAAAAGTATCGGAGATCGAGTTGATTCCGATACCTTGAAGCTGACCGCCACCCGAGCGCCGAGAAGTCGAAAGCGACCAAGGATCAATTCCGAGTTTTGCGAGAAAAACACCACGGGGGCCGAGCACGGCTTCCGATTCCGGTGCTCGGGTCTTCACCCTCGCGATCATGTCTGTGTAACGTGGAATGAGCTTCCGGTCGTTTTCCGTTCCGTGTTTTTGGATGGAGAGCACCACTCCTTCTGAGTAACGAAGGACTTCTTTGCGTTCATTTTCCCAGAGTTCCTGCGAAATTTTGGAGGCGTCCTTGCTTCCGCTGACTTCTGAAAGGGGCGTGAACGAATCTTTCGCTTGGCCTGGACGCTGGGCGGAGTGAGCCCGTCGAAGGAGCTCGATGCTTTCTTCCAACCTCGCAGGGGAGTCGATGGCAAGGCGTGCGAGGTGGTCACTTACCCGTTGGGCGATGTTCGCCGCTTGGCGGAGGTCGAGGGCTTCCGTGAATTCACTAGCGAGGGCAGAAAGGTGGCGGAGTTCTAGCTTTTCTAATCCAATCAGCGCGCCGTATCGGGAATTCGGCCTGACATTCCGTTTGAGCTCCGTTAATCCCTTCTCTTCGAATTCGTAATCGGGCCGAAAGCTGTTTCCGAACCAACCTTTTCCTAAAAAAACATCATTGTGCGCACTTCCATAGACTCCAGTCCAATTCGGATATCGGTCCCAAATCGGGCGCATCGTCATCGCCCAGCTTTCTGAAGCAAATCCCCCGTGGCAGGAGGCGCAGAGTTTCGGTTCCACTTCAGAAGTCGCCTTCTTTCCGTCGAACGCGATCTCCTGGAAACGAAGACGACTCGACCCCGGTTCCGTGTGGATCACTTCAATCGTGTTTCCGCGATTTCCTGAAGCCTCTCCGGCAATGCCCAGGATGAGGCTTGCGTCCGCATTCATCATGAGGATCCGAGGTGCGGCGAGTGATCCGCTGTGAGGACTGCGAGATTCGTAAATGAGGAGATAACGAGATCGCATCTCTTCTGGGAGCGCGCGAATAAATTCTTCGACTGAAGAGCCCGGACTTTCCCGGAGGTAGGCCTCGATCGATTCGAAATTAGCCGACATCTTCGCCTGAGCGAGGGTCGAAATAAAGAATACAGTCAGAATGAGGAAACGCATTCCATTGCCCGCCTCTTTCCAGTCTAGAGGTGATTGAAAGTGCTGTAAAGAGAGGCGGAATTCTGTGGCTCGGGCTAAATTTAATGGGGGCGTGCGAGGTGGTAAAGAACGCGATTTTCTTGAGCGGCCATCACTTCGGGAGCTGAAACAATGCCAACCATGCGAGCACCGATTTTTTCAAGCGCGCGTCTTGAGCGGAGATTGGTTTCTCCCACGTGGAAAACGACATTCTCGAAAGATTTAAAAGCATGGGCCAACATCAGCTTTTTCATCTCTCGGTTGACATCCCCGCCCCAGTATTTCCTGTCGATGAAGGTAAATCCAATCGCCACTTTCGACGAACCTTGGTCGATGTCATAAAAACGAGAGCATGCCACCAACGATTGCTGATCGATCAATTCCGCGACCAACGCACTTTCCGATTTGAGCGCTTTTTGAAAAAAGAGTTCGAAGATTTCTTTTTTCCAGCGATCGGAGTTTGGGTGTTGTTCCCAAAGTTTCCGGTCGGAAGCGAAGGCGTAAAGCGCATCGAAATCATCTGGCGTGAGCGGCCTGAGCCGGAGGTGTGTCCCTTCTAAAATCGGCTGGGCATCGAATTTCAAATCGGCACGCTCAGAAGCTCAAGCAGCTCTTGGCGAGAGAATGCTTTCAACCCGAGAGCGGACTGTTCGATCAGCGCATCTGACAGCTCGGTCTTCGATTGGATGATGCTCGCGATCCGGTCTTCGATCGTGCCCGGAATTTGGAGTTTAAATACCTGCACACCGCGGGTTTGGCCGAGGCGGTGGAGTCGATCGGTTGCTTGGTTTTCGCGAGCCGGGTTCCACCAACGGTCGAAGTGAATGCAAACCGAACCCGCAGTCAAATCGATACCGAGAGATCCCGCCAGGAGCGAACAGAGGAAAACTTTCGTTTCCGGGTCGTCCGCGTAGCGCTGAATGCGGACCGCGCGGTCTGGAGTGTCTCCGCGTAGTTCCACGTATCCGACATTCTTTTCTTTCAGCCACAGACCGATGAGGTCCATCATGCCGAGGTACTGGGTGAAGACGACGATTTTCAAATTCGACCCGAGCGCCTCGTTCAACAGCTCGTCGAACGCGACCCATTTCCCGGTTTCCCAAGGATCCATGGCCGTGAGTTTTTTCACCTTGCCGCCGGTCACTTCGGGCAGGCGAGGGTGATCGCAAACTTGTTTTAGGCGAGTGAGCACGGAGAGGATGTTTGCGTAATTGATCTTCTTTCCGGCTTGAAGGTCTTCGCGTGCCTTCGCCGCTTCCGCACTTTCCAGGTATTTCTTATAGGCTTTTTTCTGAATGACCGTCATTTCACAGAGAATGACTTCTTCTGTCTTTTCGGGAAGTTCCTTTAGAACTTGGTCTTTCGTTCGGCGGAGTAAGAAAGGGGAAATCAGGCGCTTCAAGGCACCGGTCTGACCATCGTCTGGATGTTCCTTCGATCCGCCGCCATAAAGTCGCTTAAACCGCGGAAGAGAGCCGAGGTAACCTGGAAGCAGAAATTCCATGATCGACCAAAGGTCGGTTGCGTGGTTTTCGATCGGCGTCCCGGTCATCGCAATTCTGAATTTCGACCGCAGTACACGCGAGGCACGCGAAGAAATGGTGATCGCATTTTTAATCGCCTGCGCTTCGTCCAGAATCACGCAATGCCATTCGCGTTCGCGAAGAGACGCTTCTCGCTGTAAAATTCCGTAGGTGGTGAGGACGAGGTTCACGTCTTTGTCAGGCATGACCCGACCTTTTCCGTGAAACACGGTCCAGTTCAGACTGGTTGGATATTTTTCAAGCTTCTGCACCCAGGCGGACACCACGGATGTCGGCGCAATCACAAGGGTCGGTAGCGCTGGCTTCGTCTTTGATTTGTAAAAGCTGGTCAGGATCGCGAGGACTTGGTGGGTTTTACCCAGTCCCATGTCATCGGCGAGGAGGGCTGCGAGTCCGCGGTGGTAGAGCGACCACACCCAGCTCACGCCGTTCTTCTGGTAATCGCGAAGCTCAAATCCGTAATCGACATCCGGTAGATCCGGTAAATCGTCAGATTCGAAGGTTCGTTTCCACTCGAAAAAATCTTTCCAATCTTTATCGACCGTAAAGTCATCCACACCGAGTTCGAGCGAAAGCCGATAAACGGACAGGGGGTGGAGGGGGTAATCTTCATCATCATCCAAATAAGAATAGCCAGTCGGAGCGACGGGGCCTTTCTTATTTGATTCATTTGCCATCCCCGACCGATTCGCGAACTGAGCGATCAGATTTAGGGACTTTTCAAAGCGGTAAAGGGTATCTCCCGCCAAACAGTAGGAAGAGGAAAGGCGCCCGAGTTGGGAAAGTTTTTCAAGCTCGGCTGAGTTGATCTGGAACCGATCGTTCTTAAATTCGAAAGTCAGCCGACGCCCGAGGTTGCTCTTCGACCCGACGTTTAAAGACTCAAGCTTCAGCGGAGTCGTGTCGAATTTTACCTGGAGGTTCTCGTGGTAAACAATCTGGCTTTTATGCTCGTGCGAAAGAAGCTTCGCTAAGTTTTCCAGCATCGTTGCGCCTTGGTAAGGGATCTTTGGCGCATGAACGTTATGCAGAACCGGAATGAATTCATGCAGAAGTTTCAGATGGAGGTCGTCGGTGGTGCGGAAGGTGTCGGTGTCTTTCCGAATCAACTGGTGAAGGGTGGAAACCGAATCTCCCTTTACCGGATCTTTATAGCGAAGCGCTGCTTCGACGGTGATTCCTGTGAGAACTTTATCTTCAAAGATGCCGCGGACGAACGCGACGGGCTCGGCGGGAACCATTTTCGGAATCGCAGGCTTTTTTGCGCGAGCTTCCGTTTCGTCATGAGCGGCGGAGCCTTCGTCCCCGTCGACGATTCCCGCGCGGAGGAGGGAGCCCTTCGCCAGGATCCAATTGGAGAGGGCAGCGATGTGGCGGCAATGCTTCTCGTAGATGCCGTGGGCAGAGCAAGTACAGCTCGACGAGCGAATCGTTCCACGGTCCATGAGGAGCGTGGTCTTAAATTTTTCGATCTTGCCCGAAGGATCTTCTTCCTGGATTTCGGCAGTAACGAGGTGATTTTTCAGTTTCACCTGAGCGACGTGACCGTCCCGAAAAGACGTTTGTCCTTTCTTCCAGGTGGCGGGTTGGAAGTCTTTCTTAATTTGGTTCAGGAAGAGCATAGGCGAACCTCGGTTATAGCAGCCTGGGACGGGAAAGGCCCGAAGAAACTCCAAATGGAAACCCCCCGGTCCTAAGACCGAGGGATTTTTAGAGAGAGAGTGAGAGGAGGAGGAATTCTGCATCCTGCAGAAAGGGAGGGCAGTCGGACTAACGCAACGTTTCTTTTCTGGGCGTCGCTTTAGTTTGGGCTACGAATCATCATCAGAATCGAGGGTTTACCTCTTTAGATTTCATTTTCAGAAGTCTGGATTAGTTTGCCGAGCTCGCGTTCGACTTACGAATCTGAGTGACCGAGACGTCTGCGCCTGTCGGGTCAGATCCGAGGGTTCCTTTGACGGTCTGTCCGTTCACTTTTTGGAACATCGAAGGACCTTGGTTTACGGTGGCCACCAGATTCGCCGCTCGGTTCAGGCTGAGCTGGGAGTCATCGATTACGACCGTGGTCTTGTAGGATTTTCTGCGGCCGATTCCGAGGAAAGGCTTGTCCGATGCGGTCTGCACGATTTCCATGTGTCCGATTCGGTCGAGCGGCTCCGAACCCATCGGGGTGTGAGAGATCTGAAGGTCTTCGCTCGAGTCCGAAATTTCGCCGACGCCGCCAGTAGTGTAATTCACGGGGCTGCCCGGAAGATTTACGGAAGAATCGTCCCGTCTGACCGATGCCGAAACCGTATTTCTTCGTCGGGAACGGCGGCTGCGGCGGGAATCGCTCGAATCCGAAGGAATTTCGGAATGGCCGCGCTGAACGTTCACCACGACTTGGCGACGAGCGCGCACAGTGCGGGTGACTCTTCGGCGACCGGAGTGATCGGATGGGTTTTCGCTTGGGTGAACTTCGAGTGCGACTGCTGGAGCCGGAGTTACCGAAGTTTCGGGCGAGGATGGAAGTTCTGCAGCGACGACCGGGGAAGTCAGCACGAGTTTTCCATTTCCTTGACCCGGATTTCCCTGACCCGGATTCCCTTTTCCTGGATCGCCTTGGCCTGGATTTCCGGCGTAGCCGTAATCGGAAGCGACGTAACCAGCGGGAGCAATTTCGTATTCGACTCCGTTCACAACATAGGCGTCCGAGTTATTGGAGTAGGAATTCGAGTTCGAGTTCAGGTTCGAATTTGAACGGGTGGATGAAGTTCCGCTGACTTGAACGTATTCCGTTTTTTCGTAATGGTAAGCAGAATGACCGTGATCAGATTCCTGTACGTAATCAAAATCGATCCCGTGATTTTCATATTGGGGTAAATTGTAATTTTCGACGTTGCGATCCAGATTTTCGTCCAAGTGAGTGATCTGGGCTTCGGTTTTCTCGAGCTTCCGAAGTTTGCGGTCGTACCGTTTTGAATCGTCTTTTCCGGATGCTTCCATGGCATCGAGTTGAGCGCTCGTTTTTTCCCACTTCCGAACTTTACGATCGATGGTTCCCGCCAAGCGGTTCGTCGGTTTTAGTCCTTCGACGTGAACGGCCATGGCTTGGGACGTGATTGCGAGCATTGCGGACACAGACAGTAGGAAAAACTTGGATTGAACTTTCATGACTTACTCCTCTTAGATTCACTCCGGAATCTGGTTCTCTCAGGACTAAGTAAAGCAAGTGAGGTGCCAAGCCGTAATCGTTCGGCGATCGGAAATAAGTCTTTAAAAACTAGGGGTTGCAGGAAAGGCGGCTCCTCCGAACTGTCTGAAGTTTAGACACCTGTTAGGTTCGAGCGGGCTGAGATGGGGAAAGTCCGCGAGGGAAAATGCATTAAACGGTAGGTGTTTAACGAACGTTCGTCGCTTCTGGAAGGGTTGCCTGATCCACCAGGTAGCGGATGTAAATGGGTTCCCCTACTTCAAACCGGCGGTCACGGGAGTTTGCCTCCATGAGAAGGATGGTCTCGCCTCCCGGAAGTTTATCGAGGGTGAGGTCGATAAAACCGGTCTGCCCGATTTGGGTGAAAGGCCTTTTAGTCTGATCTGGCAACCTCACGAGCGAGAAGAGTCGGATGTCTCGCAGAGAGAGGCGGATCTTTCCATCTGGAGTCACGCGTGCGCGCGCGGAATAAAGCGAGGTCTGATTACTCTCGTCGAGAAAATCACTGAAAGCTGATGCGGGGCCGTTCCTTAAGTCGAGAACAACACTTGCGTGAGCGCTTACCGACTGAGTGGCAAGCAAAAGGAACACGAGCGAAACAGAATTTAGAATTTTCATTGGGGGATCTCAGTGGTTTTCAAAACGAATGGGCGACTGCCTATGAGCACTCTCTGTGCCAGGCGAGACCGACTTTTAACCGAGCACGCGCACCTCCGCTGACCAAAGATCATTCGCCTGTTAGGAATGAGTGAAATAGGTGGACGCCCTCTTCTCAGTTCGAGTTGGAAGAAAAATGAGAGGGGGGGCTTGTAAGAGTGGAAAGCTCTGTGGTTCGATTCTATCTGGGAAGGGGGAGAATCCATGGAACAGGGTTTTCTCGTATCGAAAAGGATTTCGCAGCCCGCGGCTACTGAGCATTCAGAGTGTGGGTTTTTACGTCGTCGGGCATTGGAAATTTGCAATCAGGCGCTGGGACTTCACACAAAAGGTCTCACTGCTAAAGCAATTCCGATTTATTCGAAGTCGATTCGCCTCATGCCGACCGCGGAAGCGCACGCTTCTCTCGGCTGGGCTTATAGTGCTCATCACCGTTATGACTTGGCGATTCGCGAATGCGAAAAAGCAATCGCGGTTGATCCCGAATACGGGAATTCTTACAACGACATCGGCTCTTACCTGGTTAGCCAAGGAAAACTCGAATCGTCGATTGAGTGGTTTGAAAAAGCGAAGCAAGCGACGCGCTACGATTCGCGCTATTTCCCTTACATGAATCTCGGACGAGTGTATCAAGCGAAGGGCATGTACCTGCGGGCGATTCATGAGTTCCAAAAAGCATTGCAGTTCGAACCGGGAGAAGAATCCTGCTTGGCTGCGGTGAAAGAGCTCCGCGCAAAAGTCTAATGTCGAACCGGCTGCGGGTGATCATTTTTCTCGCAGCGAGCATCGGGGTCAGTTTCAGCGCGCGCTCGTCTGACTTTACGGATTGTCCATCTCTCCTCAGCGAAAGTTTCCGGGGCAAGCAAATCGAATTCACGCGAGCCGAATTGGAAAAAGTTGGGGGGCGATTTGTTCCGATTTCGTCCCTCTTTCCGGAAGGATACGGACTACTGGTCGGAATTCAGGAAGATGGCCACGTCTACCTAGTGGCGGATGGAATTCGTTACGACGGCGGAAGCATCTACAAGTGGATCATCCGGAAGCCTCATGCGACCAATGCACTACCCAGCGGATGGGTGATGAGTCTAAATGGCCTCTCTCCTGACGTCGTTGCTCATTTGCGAAAGAATTTAAGCGAACTCTCCGGCTTAGATCGTTGGTCGATGTCTTGTTACCACGGTGCCTGCAGCCGATTAAAAAAAGTCGGAATCAATTTAGGTGGGGACGGTTCTCGCGCATTTTTCGCAGCCACTCTTTTCGAGCGCATGATGAATGAAGGCTTTATCGGACCGGCCTCACACAAAATCCCGGTCGATGTGTTTCAGCTAGGAAACGTGAGTCTTAAAAAAATTCGGAATCAGATCCATGCAGATGATACCGCACTCCTTCCGACTGTCATCGTGCTCACATCCCTCGGTATCGCTGCTTATTACCTCACGCCGGAAACAGTCGAAAACCATCCTCAGCCGTAAAGTCGCAAGTCGAGAACCCGGCTCTCTATTATAATACTACCATCTAATGCTGGCCCACCGGTGGAGTCAGCGCCGTGTCCGATATTTCATTCGGACGATGTTCGACCTCTCTCCGCTTAGACGCAAACAAACTGTAGAAACAAGGAACCACGAATAACGTCAACACCGTAGAAAGGGTCACACCACCGATCACGGCTAACGCCATGGGCGCACGAGATTCTGCGCCTGGCCCGAAGGCAATCGCCGCCGGGATCGCGCCCACCACTGTCGCAAGGGAAGTCATGACGATCGGCCGCAGTCGATTCGGGCAGGCTTCCATGAGCGCTTTGTTGACGTCCTTTTCTCCGGCATCCCGAACATGGTTGGTAAATTCGACGAGCAAGATCGAATTCTTCTTCACGATTCCCATGAGGAGCAGAAGCCCGATCATCGAATAGAGGTTCAGGGATTTTCCCGCAATCCAAAGCGTGATGAACGCTCCGGATAAGGAGAAGGGTAGCGCGAGTAAGACCGTGATGGGATCGATGAAGCTGTTAAACTGAGAACCCAGCACCATGTACGCCACCGCGATCCCGAGTCCCAGAGCAACGATCAAGCTCACGAATGATTCTTTAAATGTCTGTGAAGAGCCGCTCGTGACGAACCGGTAACCTTCGGGCAACGTTTCATTTGCGATGCGCTCCACGGCGGCAAGCGCGTCCGCCTGGCTAGCGCCAGTTTTCACGTTGGCGTAAATCGTCACGGCCCGCTGCCGATCACGTCTCGTGATCTGTTGGAGGCTGGCGCTTTCCTTCACATCCACTACGTCTTTCAGTGCAACCAGTTCTCCTCGGTTGTTTCTCAAAAAAAGCGTGTTGATTTTATCTAGATAACTTCGGTGATCGTTTTCATCTAGCTTCACTTGAATCTCGTTTCGTCGACCGTTTTCCGTGTAGTAACCCGCGAGGACGCCTCCGATCGCCGCATTAATCGTTTGCCCGATTTGTTGTACGGCTACACCGCGATTCGCGGCTTTCGTTCGATCCGGTGTGATGCGCACTTCCGGCATCCCGACTTGGTAGTCGGTGTCGATGTCGATCATCATGCCAGTCTTGGCCATTTTTTCTTGAATTTTAACGGCTGCACCAGAAAGCTTTCCCCAGTCTCCGCCTTGAATCGCGAATTCGATGGGATACCCCTTACCGGTCGAAAACCCCTGAGTGGAAAGATCCTGTACGAATGATTTAATGCCAGGAATCGCGCTTAGGTCTTTTCGAAGGCCATCCATGATCTCGAACTGATTTCGTTTGCGGTGTTTCTTTTCTTTCAAGGTGACGAAGGCCATTCCCGTATTAATTTGACCGCCGCCCATTCCGCCTACCGCGGCAAAGAAGGTTTCGATGTCTGGATTCTTTTTTAGGATGACCTCCGCAGCTTTCACCTTATCGTCCGTGTAGCCGAGGGATGATCCGACGGGGGCGAGGAAGCGAACCATAAAGCGGGACTGATCTTCCGCAGGCAGGAATTCTTTATTCAGTTTCGTGGTGATGAATAGCGAAGCAACAAAAAAGAGAATGGATCCGATGACCACTTTCCATCGGTGGCTGAGAGAATAAGCCAGACCTCGACGATAAGCCGAAAGCATTCCGTTCATCATCGCGTCCATCGCGCGACCCATACGAGTCGCGGTGTGGGGCTTCGATGCGAAAGTCGCAGCACGCATCGGTGTGAGGGTGATGGCTTCGACGAGTGAAAGTAAAACGGCGGCGGTCATGGTGACCCCGAATTGGAAGAAAAATTTCCCGATGATACCGGTCATGAAAGCGACCGGAAGGAAGATCGCGCAAATCGAAATGGTCGCCGCCATCGCGGCAAAGAGAATTTCGTTTGATCCATCTAAGGCCGCTTGCTTCGTGGGCTTTCCCATCTCTTTATGGCGCGTGATGTTTTCAAGCACCATAATCGCGTCATCGACCACGATCCCGATCGCGAGCGACAGCGCAAGCAACGTGAAAGTGTTCAGAGTGAATCCCGCGAAGTGCAAGATGATGAAAGTCCCCACGATCGAAGTCGGAATGGCGAGCAAAACGTTCAAGGTATTCGCGAGAGAGCCAAGAAAGACCATGATGACGAGAGAGGTGAGGATAGCGGAGATCACGAGGGTAAAATTTAGCTCGCTTACCGCTTCACGAATGAAGACGGTCGAATCGAAGACGGGTTTAATGGCCATACCTTCGGGAAGAAATTTTCGGACTGCTTCCATTTTCTTTAACGCGCCATTTGCGGCCGCCACGGCGTTAGCGCCTCGTTGCTTCCGGATACCGAGCCCAATTGCGGTTTTCCCTTCGACCCGCGAAATCCTCCGGATGTCGTTGAGGCCCGGCTCAATGCGGACCACATCGTTTAATTTTATCGGCAGGTAATTCGGCGTTCCGCCTCGAGTGTTCACGCGGAGATTTTTAAATTGGTCGGTGGTCACCGCTTCGCCCATCGTACGCACGTTCAGTTCGCGTGGTCCGGTGTCGACGTAACCCGAAGGTGGCTCAGAGTGTTCCGCCGCAATGGTGCTTAAAATGTCAGTGACGCTGAGGTTATAGCGATCGAGCTTTTTCGGTTCGATCCAAACACGCATGGCGGGTTCGACGTATCCACCCATGAAGACTTCGCCGACTCCAGGAATGGTGGAGAACTGATCTTTCACGTTATCCCGGACGTAGATCATAAAGTCGCGCATGGACATGTTTGTCGACGTGATACCGAGCCAGAGGATCGGCTGATCTTCTGGATTGGTTTTCGAGACCGATGGAGGATCGACGTCTTTCGGGAGTTTTCGTTGGGCGGCCGCCACCTTCGCTTGAACGTCTTGAAGGGCCAGATCCAAGTTACGACTGATATCGAATTCAAGCGTAATGTTTGCATTGCCGGTGCGGGAAGTGGAGGTAATCGATTTCACTCCTTCAACAGAAGTGAGTTGTCCTTCGAGTACGTCCACCACGCTACTTTCCATGACCTCGGGAGCCGCTCCCTCTAACGTCACGGATACGTTCACGATGGGAAAGTCGACATCCGGAAGTTGGCTGATTCCCATGCGCGAAAATCCGATCGCTCCGAAAATAATGAGCGAAGACATGAGCATCCAGGCGAAGACGGGGTTGCGAATCGAGATCGAAGGGAGTGAGTTCCACACAGGCGTTATCTCCGTGATTAAGTGGCGCGAGTCGGCGGGATTCGGCCCGCGGCGACTTCGATTTGAATGCGTTCTAGAAAATGGCGGTATTTTGCTTGGTCGTAGTTACGCTTTGCTTCGGTGAGTGTTTTTAGAGAATTCAGTAAGTCCAGGTTCGTCGTCAGCCCATAGCGGTAGTCTTTACGGGTCTGGTCGTAAGATTTTTGGGCGAGTTCGACCGCTTCTCGAAAGGCTTTCAACTCAATCTCTGAATTCAGCAGATTCTGATAGAGCGCGCGAATATCACTTTGGTTGGTTCTCTCCAGTCGCCCGGTCTCCACTTCGGTCGCAAGAAGGACTGCAGCCGATTGGCGAACCGCGGACTGAGTGAGTCCCCCCGAAAAAATCGGCACGGCTAAGGTAACCGTTGCGTCCCATTTTGAAGGATTGGCGACTCCTTCGCGGTGGACATAGTAATTTCCAGTCAGATCGACCGTAGGGAAATGTCCTCCGCGTTGGTAGGCGATGTCCTCGCTTGCGGCATCCCGGTTTTTTCGAGCCGCAATGAGGTCGGGGCGTTGCCCTCCGAGTTGGATGTACTCTTCGAGTGTGGCGAGCGGAGTCTCCGAGGGAGACTCTTCCCTGAGCTCAAAATTAGGCGCAATACGTGCTACATTCGCAAGATTCAGTCGTGATGTGGATAGGGCGCTTTCCGCTGCTCGAAGGGTTCCTGCAGATCCAGCACGCGAAGCTTCGGCAGTGAGGAGATCTGATGATCGAGAGCGACCGATACTCACTCGGGAACGGAGTTCGGTGATTTGCTCATCGTAGAGCCTGAGTTCGGTCGTCGCGTGCACGACTTCGGCTTGTTTGAGAAGCGTGTCGTAATAAGCATTCGCGAGATCGAGGTAATACTGCTGACGACTCCCGGCGAGTTGCGCGTCCTTTGCTTCCAGTAGGCGGTTTGTGCGGGAGAGGTAAGCGTATTCGCGGCCGCCGTTGAAGAGGTATTCTTTCCCGGTGAGTTTTAAAGTTTTTTGGGTATCCGAAAAAGAAGCGGCGCTATTGCTACCTCCGGTTCCCCCGGTTCCTCCTCCGCTTCCCAGCGTCAGTCCCGGTTGGTCGGATTTCAGGTAGGTGGCCACTCCGGAAATTTGCGGCAAAAAGGCGCTGTTCCCTTGAGATTTTACTTCTTCTACCTGGAGCTTTTCTGCGGAACGCGTTCTGACCCGATCACTGCCTTCTACGGTGGTGGCGTAAAGGTCAGAAAGCCCTAATCGGGTGGGAGGCACATCTGCGAAAACCGATGCGCTTCCGATCAGTGCAAAAGTCAGTGCAAAAACGGCGAGGAGGGAAGCAGGAGACGAGCGGTTCATCCGACGGATCTTACCGGAGCAGGGGACCTCCTTCAACGAAACGAAACATGAAGAAACATTAATTACGATTATGACCCGTGTAAAGACTGTGGAAAAGAGGTCTGTCATGGCGATGACACCGAAAGTCATCTACCCAAACCATCAAATTGGGTGCACGCTTGAAAGAACGGAGAGATCGAAATGAATTTTCAGAGAATCGTATCAGTCGCAGCGGCGATGGCTTTTAGTTTGGGAATTTCCGCCTTCTTCGCGCATCCGGCGAAAGCAGCGGGACGTTACCGTGATTCGTCGGGACCGAGTGGATTTGGAACGAATGTTCCCGTCAGTGGCGGCATCGCGATGCCCGGATCCACAACCGCAACTTTTACAAACCCCGCAGGTTTAGTCGGAAATCACTCGGAACGACTCTCCGCTCAAGCCGGATCGACTCATCCGATGGACAATCCGAATTATCGCGCGCTTGCGCTGGTTGGAAATGGAATGTTCGGCGCATCGGGAGGGGTTGACTATTACGTGCCCGATAATGGCCCGTCTCAAGGTGACGCTGTTTACGGATTAGCGGTGGATGTTTCCGCATTGGACTTAGCCCTGGGAGTTTCGGGACGTTCCGGAATCAAGGGCTCCAAGGGCACAGATTTCAACGCCGGACTTCTTTTTGCGCCGATGCAATATTTCACGATCGGAGCGACGGCTTTTGGATTGAAAGGAAACGTCGATTCCTACGGTTTAGGAGTCGGATTAAACCTCGCGCCCGGTGTGGATCTGGTGGGCGACTCGGTTTTTGATACTCATTTTAAAAACCCCGAGTTCAAGCCAGGGATAAAGTTTTCCAATGCGGACGCAGGTCTATCGGTGAGTTACGGGACGGGTGCGACCGAACAGTTTGCTAAAAATGTTTCGGCAGCAGCCTATTTCCGTGTTGGGATGAACTCCGAAATTGATTTCGAGTACAACCATGGCGGAGATTTGTCGAAGTACTACGCCGCCCTCAGTTTCGGATTTTAGTTTTGCTAGATTCGTGATGTCTTTTCAGCATCATGAAAATTTCATCGTCACCGGTTCTAGGAATTTTATTTGCAGGGTTGATCGGACTTTCGATCGGTGCAGCGAAAAGCGTTCAAGCAGGGATACTCCAAGCCCCACCCTCCTTCCCTTACACGATGCCGGGAGCCCCCCAGCCCGGCATCGCCGTTTTCGTCGACTTTGAATCCGCGGACTATTCGATTGTTTACGATTTTCCTCGGAAGGTCGCACGAGTCGAATCCGAAATCACTTTTGAAGCGCTGGCTGACGGGTTTCCGATTTTTGATTTGGTGGTTGATCCGGATGAAGTCTCTCTCGATGGAAAAGCAGTGACGACCACCGTGGTATCCGATCCTGATTCTGCTTCCCGCTACCGAGTGGTGAATGCGGTGGTGACTCGCGGTCACCACCGCCTCTCTGTGAAGCACCGGATGGAAGAAGGAGTGAGCTTTACCTCCAGGGGTGTGGCTTCGGCTTTCTGGATGTCCGATCTCGATGACCGTGAGTATCTCGAGAATTACTTGCCAGCGAATTTAGAGTTCGACCAAGTACCGATGAAAATGAAGATCGAAATTCTCGGGGCAGGCGGCATCATGCACACGGTGCGTGCGAACGGGGCGGTGACTGAATTAGGCCCGAATCGATTCGAGGTCGAATTTCCTGTATTTTACACGGCATCGTCTCTTTTCCTGCACCTCATGCCCCGAGATGCCGTGGAGTCTTTGAAATTTGATTACCCGTCTGTGGACGGACGGATGATTCCGGTCGAGGTGTATGCGGGGCGGTCTTTGAGCGCATTTGCCGCAGAGACGCGGAAAACATTGACGGAGCTTGAAAAGGATTACGGTCCCTTCCCCCACGCGAAAGTGATCGTGTATGGATCGGGTTCTGGCGGCATGGAATACTCTGGCGCAACGGTTACGAGCGTGAGCGCGCTCGGACACGAACTCTTTCACTCCTATAATGCACGCGCGGTCATGCCGGCTCAGGGGAATGCGGGATGGATCGATGAAGCGATGTCGAGCTGGCGGGATGAGGGGTATGCATCGAGAGCAACGCCGAGCGATGCAACGCGGATGGCGGGTCATTCGAAATGGACGCGTAAAACCGATACGGACGCCTACACGGAAGGCGAAGCTTTCCTAGCTTGGATTTCCACACGAATGTGCGCGCGCGGCCTTTCCCTGAAGGTCTTTCTTCGCGAATATTTTACGAATCATTTTTACACGACAGTGACCACGGCTGATTTCGAGCATTCGTTAGAAAAGTTCACTGGCATGGACCTGTCGCAAGATTTCAGAAAACTCATCTATGGTTTAAGAAATAGTTCAGGAAATGGCTCAGGAAATGATCGCGAGAGTGGCAAGAGTGAACCGAGCTCCGTTTGGATCAAAAAGAAACTCGCACTTTCACCTGAGTCCGCACCGACCAAACAAAGCCGCTTTCATCCTCGGTTGACGAAAAAAGAGCTCCGAGAATTACTCTGGCCGTGAATGTTCCGCTGCAGGAGCCTTGTCCGTAGAACCTGGTTTTTCGTCCATTGCTGGTTTTGCCGGGGTTTTACTCGCAGGCATGCGGTCTACTTCGGTCGATTTGGTCGCAGCGACTTTCCCCAGAGTGTCGACGCTCTCCATTGTATCGAACAGAGCTGCCTTCACGCTGCCGGCAAAACTCACGGATAAAAATAAAAGCGCGAAAGACAAGATCTTGATGGTCTTCATTTTAGACCCCCCTCTTTAGATTGTACCCGGAATGAGCGGGGAGAGCGAAGGGGTTTTCGGAGGTCCCGGAGGGGGTAGCGACACCCTCCTCCGGGAGCGAGAGACAACGAAGTAAAATTTGTCTCTGGGAACAGTTCACCATGGAGCTTGGACATTCCATAAAACTTTCCCATCTAACGCACCGTATTTTTATTTAACACAATGAAATCAGAGAGTTAACTTCAGAAAATCGTCATTTGCGGCGCACTAGACGCAGTCTACACTCTGGAAATGAACCCTAAGACTCCGCTGACTTCGAAACGCCAAAAGGCTCCCATCTCCCTGAGCTCCATTCTAAGCGATTTAGAGAAGAGGGCTCCGGAAGCGACCGCAGAAAAATGGGATAATGTCGGCCTCATCATCGGTAAGAAGGATGAGTCTGTGTCGGGAGCGGTCATCTCGATTGATCTGACTCGGGAATCGATCGAATTGGCAAAACGTCTGAAGTTTAACCTTATTTTGAATCATCATCCCTGCATTTTTCCTAAGGGGCACGGTGTCTCCCGAGTTTGTGAAGGAGGCGAAACCGATTTGATTTACTCCGCCGCAGCCGCGGGAATCTCTGTGATTTCTGTGCACACGAACTTCGATCAGTGCGCCTTAGAAGTGCCGATGAAAGTGTCTGAAGCGCTCGGATTTAAAGCTCTGGGCCGCCTTTACGCGAAAGGCGAACTCGCCCTGACGAAGTTTGCGGTGACTGTTCCTGAAACGCATGCGCAAGCGCTTCGCGATGCTTTGACCGAAGCGGGAGCCGGAAAGATCGGAAGTTACGACAGCTGCACTTTTACGGTGACCGGCGAAGGGACTTTCCGGCCAAGGGAAGGCGCAGAGCCTTTCTTGGGGAGCCGAGGAGTGCTCGAACGTGTGGCGGAAGTGAGAATCGAGACGGTTTTTCCTCGAGGACTTCGGAAACAAGTGCTGAAAGCGATGAGAGCCGCGCATCCCTATGAAGAAATCGCTTATGACCTCTTCTCCGTTGAGCAGTCTCCCTCCCAAGTGGGATTGGTTTCTGGGCTCGGCTACGGCGTCTACGGTGACTTTGCCACCCCCGTTCCGTTTGAACGATTCGCAAAGCGCATAAAAGAGGTTTTCGGGATCGATGGCTTTTTAATGACCGATCCCGCGCCTAAAAAACTGAAACGCGTCGCTTTCGTTGCAGGGAAAGGCACTTCTTTTATTGAGAGTGCGAGGAGCGCCGGATGCGACCTTTTCATTACCGGCGAAGCGGGTTATCACGATGCCCGCGAAGCAGCAAATGCGGGACTAGGCGTTTTAGAATTAGGACATCGCGAGAGCGAGCTTTTCTTTTTAAAGACGATCGAAGTCTGGTGCCGGGAGTGGGGAATCCGTTTTAAAGGGTTGAACACGCCGGTCCAACGTTTTCGCAGTTGAGTATTTCGCAGGACGGGCGATCGCTGGGAGTGAAACGCCCAGATCAGGAAGCGGATGGGGGAATTCGAAAGAAAACTCTGGTTCGAACAGGGGTCTGGTGACGACGCTTCGGGAGGAAAGTCCGGGCTCCACAAGCAAAGGTACTGGCTAACGGCCAGGAACGAAACGGGTGACTTTTTCGTTACGGACAGTGCAACAGAAAATAGACCGCCTTTAATTCTAAAGCCTGCAAGGGATTCGGAAAAAAAGGTAAGGGCGAAACGGTGAGGTAAGAGCTCACCGCTTTTTCAGCGATGAAAAAGGCATGGCAAACCCTACCTGGAGCAAGATCAAATAGGGAGACGAGGTCGCTGACCACACCGTCTCCGGGTAAGATCGCTTGAATGAACGAGTAATCGTTCGTCTAGAGGAATGGTCGCCTCCGGAAACTTCGCGCAAGCGGAACTCCGAAGACAAAACCCGGCTTACAGTCCTGCGAAATATTGAATTGCGAAATGAAAAAGGCAGCTTCGGAAAACCCGAAGCTGCCTTTTTAACTCATTCTAGACTGAGATTTTAGAAGCGGTAGCGGGGAACGTCGGCATTTTTATGCTTGGACGAGAAAGTCCGACCCGAGTAATTGCGAACGGATTTCGAATCCCTTGGGAGTCGGCAGTCTTTTCGGTTCAGGTCGACGTCGGTTGCGGTGGCCATGCATGGGAATAACCAGTTGGTTTGTTCGCCGTATCCGATACCTTGGTGCACGGTCTTCTTGCCGTCCGCACTGACTTCGCATGGATTATCCATCGTGCACATTTCGCCATCGTCGTTTCCGGTGTTGTTGATGCCGATGATTTCCCCGGTTTCGCGAGAAATAATCGGTGATCCGGAAGTCCCGTGGATGGGTTTGCATTCAGGAGTGAAACGAATCGACTCGTGCATCGTCCACTCTGCTTCGAGCAAAGTAGGGATGATGGCATCCACTTTACAGGTGTAACCATTATGATGGTAGCCAGAGATGATATTGATGGGTTCGCCGATTTTTGGGTAGCGGTTCGCAAGCATGAAGGGGCGAACTTTAAACTTCGCAAAGATGTCCGCGTAGGATTCTTCCAATACATAGACCGTGAGGTCAGTGGTCGTCATGGTGGAGTACATCACTTTTCTTGCGTGTACCGAACCTAAGATTTCAGAGGTCTTGGGATCTTCTACTCCGAAACGACGGGTGGACGGTTTATCGGTGACAACGACACCTGGATTCGGCATCCCGAATTCAAGGCAGTGGCCATTTGTCATCACGAGAGCGGGATCAGTAGCGCGGCTAGCGCTGGTCCGAAAAATAGCGCCCGAACAATTATCAAGCGCGACGATGCCTTCGAAATTGTAATTTTCGCTCTGGGTGGGAAATTCGATCGCGGACTCATTCGCGTGAGCGCCGAGTGAAAGCAAAACCAATGACGTGATAAAAAGTGATTTCAAAATGCATTCTCCTTGGAAATGAATGGTCGCGCGACTGCGCTAGGATCAGGTGCTGCCGGAAGCTAGCATCCTTCAGGTAAATCCCCTAACAGGGACAAAAAAAGGGCCGGACTCCCCGTGGAAGTGCGGCCCTTTTTTTTAAATTAACGAGTCAAAGTGACGAAAAGAACCGGGTTTCCGCTAGAATCGAGTCCCGTTCCGAATTCTGTTTTCAGAGAATTTGGATTTGGGAACGCGCGTACCTCGGAAATGGTAGCAGACACGTCAGCCTTCTCGACGATCATCTCGACGATCACTTTCTGTCCGAAAAACCCACCTGCACCGAGAATCTCTTGAAGGGTTGCCATGCAAGTCATTGCATTTCCTGCGGAATCAGTTGCAGGCCGGGCATTCGTTCGGTGGTCATTGGGTTGGATAAAGTCTGTGAAGATGAAGGTCGAGCCGCTTGCTGGGTAGCCCAGGCAGGTGGCGTTGCTTGATTCAGCAGCATTTGCAGAAAAAAGGGCGGATGAAAGGGAGGCGACCGCGAGCAGCGGGATGATCTTAAACGTTTTCATGGGGACTCCTCATAAAGTGGGTTAATGAGTTGCCTTCTAGCATGGGCTATATGCAGCGCGCATATATAAATTGATTTGAAAAAACCTTTAAATTTCAATGGAGTGGAGTGATCGATGCCGTTAATTAGAATTGACTCATCGCGTCTTTAGGGCTAAAACACGGGTGTGAAGAATCAGATTGCGGCATTTTTGATCATTACGGGGCTTAGCCTTTCTCAGGCGAGCGCGTTAGAACCACGCCGACCGCCCCCTCACGTCGAAAATGAACTTTGCAAAAAAGCTTCAGTGTCGCGAATCCAGGCGGATGGGGTCAGTGGATTTGATTCAGGTAAAAACTACTGCGCAGAGCCTTCAAAGAATCTACCGATGAATGTGCTTGGGTTGTTGAAAAAGGTGGAAGGAATCCATCTGAAAATCGCAAGCCTCCTGGGTTCCACTCTCGAGCAGACATTTGTTCGTCCAGTGGAGATTCGGATAGAAGCCTACAGCTCCGGTTCGATGGCCTCCTACGCTTCGGATGAGGGAATTCACCTCACCGTGTTACCAAGTTGGCAACTGTCTGATTTTGCATCGATGGTCTACGCGCATGAAATCATGCATTACCTCAGCTTAAACCCAGGCTCTTTTTCGCGAACGATTCGTGGTCTGGATCATCATCCCTTCTTTTTTGAAGCTCTTCCGGATCTCATTTCCACGGCCATTTTCGATTCCCCCCAAATGAAAGTCGGCGAGCGCGAATTACCGACTTGCCTCCGAATCCAACGCGACGAAAGTCCGATCAAAAGTTTAAAAGCACCTTTCCAAAATTACTACGCGTTTGCGGGCAGCGATTCGGTGCTGAATTGTTGCGCGAAATTAAGGCCTTCTGATTTCGGAGATTTGGCGGCGAAAGTTTGTCGAGAGACAAAAGATGACCGATCGGAAGCGAATAGGGCGCGTCGGTCAGCGGAAGCAGAAAAGACTTTTCAGGCGAGTGCCTATACGGACGCGAACCTCCAGACTTCATTTTCACCGACCCAATGTCGGAAAGGTTATCTGGGTGGTGTGACGACTTTAGAAAATTGCGATTTCCATCAGTTTGCCCACCCGCTAGTGTCCTTCTTCTTTCGTCTGAAAAAACTCACTGGCCGACCGCTGGTTTCTTCCTTTTTAAAAGCCGTGAGAGATCGGAGTGAGACGTCTGTCGTGTTCGATTGTGGTTATGTCCGCGGAACCCGAGATTCGGGAGATGAACGGGCTCAAGTCGCTCTTCGACCGCTCTTACCGTCGTTCGTCGCTCTTCGGGAGAGTCTCGGGCCACTAGACCAAAAGTCTTTTGATCAGGCTTGGAAGGAGCACGGGATGGAAAGGTTTGTCGACCTGGATCATTTGTTCCGAACCGAAACTGAAGAATGGGAGAAACGGTTTGCCGTACAAGCAAATAACTCTCTCTATAACAGCCGTTTTCACTGCGAAAATAGCGCTAATTTCGCGCAGGAGGCCTGCCGTGTCTCCTGTCAGATTGTCGAAAAAAAACAGCGCTGATCAGTGGCAGAATTCCTCTCCTGAAACTTTTCTGGTCGCGAGAGCCTCAGACGGAGGTTTTCTCTTTTAGCAGGGGTTATTCCTTGATAACTCCGTCGCATGAGAACATGGGGCGCTTCCGATTCATTGAAGATCTACAACATCGAAAACTGGGGAGATCAGTACTTCTCAATTAATCCGAGCGGTCACATGACTGTGCACCCACGCCGAGGCGAAGGCCCGGGCATCGATTTGATGAGCGTGATCGAGGAAGTGAAGGAGCAAGGCGTGAACCTTCCCGTCCTTATTCGTTTCCAAGACATCATTCGACACCGCGTGATCTCGCTGAACGAAGCGTTCAGAAAATCCATCGTAGAATTCGGTTACAAGGGCCGTTACAAGGGCGTCTATCCGGTTAAAGTGAATCAAATGCGTGAGGTCGTCGAAGAAATCGTCGATGCCGGCCGTGATTACGACTACGGGCTAGAAGCGGGATCGAAAGCAGAACTCGTGATCGTGTCGGCAGCGAACCTTTCGCCCGATTCCTTGATCATCTGTAACGGCTATAAAGATCATGGTTTTATCAAAATGGCGCTCATGGGGCGCAAACTCGGAAAAAACGTCATCATCGTTGTCGAAAAGTTAACCGAGCTTTTTCAGGTGATCCAGCTTTCAAAAGAAATGGGCGTTCAACCCTACATCGGAATTCGAGTGAAGCTCTACTCGAAAGGTTCCGGAAAGTGGGAGTCTAGCGGCGGAGAATCCGCGAAATTCGGACTCACGACTCCCGAACTTCTGCACGCCGTCCAAGTCCTGCGCGCGCAAGGGATGGAAGATTGTTTCAAACTTCTCCACTTCCACATTGGTTCCCAGATCACGAACATTCGCACCGTGAAGGACGCGACGAAAGAAGCCACTCGGATTTACGCAAAGCTCATGAAGATGGGCTTGAAATTAGAATACTTGGATGTGGGAGGGGGACTCGGCGTCGATTACGACGGTTCCCGCACCAGCTTTGAATCTTCGATCAACTATTCGCTGAATGAATACGTTTCCGATGTCGTTTACTCGATTCAGGAAATTTGTCAGTCCGAGGAAGTTGCTGAACCGAACATCGTTTCTGAATCCGGACGTGCGATTGTGGCTCACCACTCGGTACTGATCGTGAACGTTTTCGGAAACATCGAAGTCGGCGCGACGCCGATGTCGCTCGAAGAATCACCCGATGAAGATGACGTTGTGAAGGAAATGCGCTTCCTGATGCAAAATCTCTCGGCGAAGAACTTGCTCGAGCATTTTCACGATGCCGTGGCGAGAAAAGAAGAAGCCCTCTCGATGTTCAAACTCGGGTTTCTGTCGCTCGAAGACAAAGCGAAAGTGGAGCACCTCTTCTGGCAGATCTGTAAGGTTATCTACAAGAACTCGGCCGGACTAAAGTACGTTCCAGAAGAAGTGGAAGCACTCAATAAGCAGCTTGCCGACCAGTACCTTTGCAATTTCTCCGTTTTCCAATCGATGCCGGACCACTGGGCAATTCAACACCTCTTTCCGATTTGTCCGATCCATCGGCTTGATGAAGAACCCACACGTCAGGCAACCCTGGTAGACATCACCTGCGATTCGGACGGGAAGGTGAATAAGTTCATCGACCTTCGGGACATTAAGGACACGCTGCCTCTTCATAACTTGAAGTCCACCGAGCATTACTACCTCGGAATGTTCCTCATGGGTGCCTATCAAGACATCATGGGGGATCTGCACAACCTCTTCGGACGCGTGAACGAAGTGCACGTTTTCCTCGATGAGACGGAGCCGGGTGGTTATTACATCGAGGAAGTCATCCAAGGAAACAACATCGCCAGCGTCCTTTCGTGGATTCAGTACTCTGCGACTGATCTTGAGAAGCGGGTAAAAGAACAAATCGACCAGAAGGTGCGCGAAGGCGCGATCAAGCCAAAAGAAGGAGTTGATCTCCAGAACTTTTACGAAAAAGTTCTTCATGGCTACACTTACATTGATAGTTCGGAGAGCCAGCCGACGATGCACGCCAGTCGTCAGACCGATTCGAAAGACGGGTTCAAGGGAAATAATGAACACGGGTTAAAATCGAATGGAATTCTCGGATCTGAAACGAACGGAGTGAATCCGTTGCTTTCTCCGTGATGATTTTCATGAAAGCTCGACCGCTCGCTTCGATCGCCTTATTCGTCTGCCTTACGCTCATCAGTGCTGTGGATGGTTACTCGTCTGAAGCTCGTGACTGTCGTTTTGATTCGCGCGATCCTTTTGAGCCCGATAGCCACATGCCGTTTGGGTCTCACCGAGGCGCATGCATGCGAAATCAGGAAGAACGTAATTACCGCATTTTGAATGCTTTTGAGCTTTCTGCCATTCCTGCCTTGGCTCGGTATCATGCAAAAGAGTTCACTTTCGTTGCGAACTTGAAGCACGCGAATCAGTTTTGGGTCGCGGTGATTCCGAAGGTGGATGCAGTTGATCGTGTGATTTATGAATTAGAGCGCGTTCCTCCGAAGTGGCTGGCTGCGCACACGATGGTGCGCTTCACTTTTAAAGCTGGAAAAGAAGCGCTCCTTTTTTCACAAACTGATTTCAGGGCGTTGCCGATAAAAATGAGTTCGGTTTTGATTTCCGTGACGGCGATGCCGATGCTCGACGGTCCGGAGTATAATCTGCTGAACGCAACTCAGGATAACTTCGGCCTCGCTCGTACGCTTCTGTCTCCAGAACAGGTAATGGTCCGAGCGAATGGTTTCAATCATCAAGTCGATCAAATCGAACTTTTCTTGCCGGCTGGAAAGTCAGCTCAAGGCTATTTCGATTCGGCGTTGGTTTTTAATCATGACCCGGTTGTTTCGGATACTTACCACACGGTTTATCGAAATTGTGTGACGACCCTATTCCACGGGCTCGATCAGTATTTGGGATACCGACCTTCGCGCCTGAAACCGCTCCGAACGCTCATCCCTGTGCTCACACTGAAAGCACTCGAAGACCGAAAACTCGTTACCGAGGCGTCGATTATTTCGTCTTTGAACGCGGAGTTTCCCGTTCGTTAATCGCTCTTTAAAAGGTCTGCGCAGCGCTTTGCCTTGAGAGCTAGCTTCCGTTCCTCATTCAGACTTGGGAGCGTCTCATTGGGCTCTCGAAGGCCTAAAAACGTCAGGGTATCCGGAGTGAAGTAGGGATAGCAATTCACGACCTTATCCTGCCAGCCCATCTTCATTCCCATGGCTTCGTACAAAGTTTCGAAAATCGGCGTGAGGCAGCTTCGAGTGACCATATTGTAAGTCTGAGTGATTTCAGGGTCGTGGTAATTCTTCAAAATGAGGCGCCAAAAATTGTTGCGACCTCGGTCTGAGAAATTGAGGGGATACTGTAAAACTTTGTGATGAAGCCGAATCAGGGAGTTCGTGATTTCCTGGTCGAGTGTCGCCATTTGGTGCACCAGTGCATATTCATCACGCAGCATCGCGGGAACATTAATGGCGGGGGCTCTCACCGTTTTAAGCGGTCCGGCCGTGATGATGAGGTCATGCAAAACGATGGCTGCGCGGTTTCGGTCGGTTTGATGATATAGCACCGGTTCAAACCCCGCCTTAAATCTCGCGCGGATCATCCCGTGGGCCATAATGATTTTCGGAGCGAAGGGCTCCATGAGGTAGCGAACTTCTTCAATGGGATTTTCTCCCGGAAAAATACCGATCCAATATTCATCATCATGCCGAATATTTGCGATGAAAAGCGCGCCAGGAAATTTTTTGATCTCCTCTCGGGGAATTCGGAGTTCAGCATCTTCTGCGCTTACTATTCGGAAGCTGCGGCGTTTAGCGATATTCAGCCGTTTTCCTTTTTTAGCCCCGCGGTCTAAAATTCCGTGAGGAGCATAGGGGTCTTCCGGAGTTTCTGCTTTCGCAATATGGACACCCGTCCCCGGGTAGGTCCCCCAGAGAATCATGCTGAGTAGGATTAGGGTTCTTTTCCTCATCGATCCGGTTCCGAGTTTTCGAGCGAAAGTTTCCAATAAACCTATCGGAATTCCGCCGCGGAGATGTAGCGGATAGCTAGGGTAGCCTGAGTCCATTTACGACAGGAGCTTGACGGGTCTTTGTAGGATTGCGTGGTCGGAAGCTCTCCGGATAGATTAAGTCATGGCCTTCGGAAAATCGGTTTTTTTAGTCACAGGAATTGCTTTGGGCTTAGCGATTCTGCGGACGCTGATTGGGCCGGCACCTTTTCCAGCGGTTAAAAAATTCTCTCTGGCTTCGCCCTTCCCAAAGGGTCGTATCGTTTTCATCACGGTCGACGGCGTGAAAGAAGCAGACCTTCCCGAGCATTGGCCTCGTTTAAGCGCAGAGATTCGAAGTCAAGGGTTCTACTACGGTCTCCGTTCTGACCATGAGTCGATGTGGGTTTCGAACTCCTCTCTGAGGAGTCTTGCAGGTTACCAGGCGATCTTTACAGGCCACTACCAGAGGACCTGCTGGACGAACGATTGTCCTCGGAGCAGTGAGAAGACACTGGTCGATTCGCTCATTGACCGAGGAACCCTACCTGAGGACGTCGCCACGTTTGCTTCTTGGGAGCGGATCGATCGGGCGGTGGAGTCGAATCCTAGGTCCGTTCGCAGCGTTGCTTTCAATTCCGTCACCCAATTGTCGACCCTCACTTCGGATCAGAAATTAGCTCTGGCAAAGATCGAGTTGGGCTCATCGCAGGACATGCCCCCGTGGAAAAATTCTCGCTGGGACCGTTACACGCTCTCTCTCGCGAATACCTATTACCGATTTCGCAGGCCCAAGTTTCTCTATGTTTCGCTTGTCGACTCCGACGAGTACGCCCACTCAGGCGATGTTGAAAATTACCGAAAGTCTCTGCATTTTTATGAAGTCGAAATCATGAAGCTGATCCATGAGATCCGCTCAGGTAAAGAAGGAGAGAATACGTCTTTTGTGATTACGACCGACCATGGTCGCGGGGATGTGGTTTTCCGGTGGCATGGTTGGTGGGAACCAACGTCTGCTCGGATATGGGCTGCGGTTATCCTTTCGCCCATCCTGAGCGGCCGAGGAGTTGGAAAACTCCGCGCAGACTTTTACCGCCAGGTCGATTTGCGGCCTACTTTAGAAAACTTACTCGGAGAAATGCCCGCTTCCGGAAACGCGGGAACGAGTCTGCTTAAATCCCAATAGATTCACTCGATGGTATTTTGACACCTGAAGCCGCAACATGACACCTGAAACCGCTCAAGCTCTGATCTTTCTCAGACGAAAGGGGAAGGTGACCACTCTCATTCGAAAAATTTTCTTTCTCTTCGTTCTCGCACTGAGCCTTCTGTCTGCCGCCTGGGCAGAGTCTCCGATCGTTCTCATTCACGGGTCAGTGGGCATGGGACATACGGCGGCGGCGAATGGAATTAGAGACGATTTAAAAGCACGCTATCCTGGCGTGGAAGTCATCGAAATCGATCTCCGGGAGTTCATGAATCCGATTACGAAAGGACCGTCCAATTTGGCCTACGACTTCGTGACCCAAAAATTTCCAAACTTTTACGACGAAATTTTTCGCGACTACATGAGTGTGGGACGAGAGGTAGAGTCGATCGGAGACATGCCGACCATGTCCCAGTTTCGGCCAAAACTGGTTTTGAAACGTTTGCAGGAAATTCATCCGCAGCTGATCGTCTCGACCTTCCCGGGAGCAACCGAAGTTCTCATCCATCTGAGAGACGAAGGCTACTTCCGAAATATCCCGATCGGATGGGTGCACACCGATCTGGTCGATGAAACCTACTTCGCTCGAATGCCGATGCAAGTCGATATGGCGTTTGTGGCGACACCAGAGATTCGGGATAGTTGGATTAAACGCGGAGTGCCGGCAGACCGAGTGATGGCCACCGGAATGCCCCTGAATCCAAAAGTATTCAACACTGTTTCTGATGCAGATTTAGAAAATTTCAAACTCGCTAAAAATTTGGATCCGACTGCGAAAACCATTTTGCTTTCGGGAGGATCAAATGGAGTAGGGAATTTTCCTCTCATGGTGAAAGCGATCTTTAACGCCTTTCCAAATGAAAAAGTTCAGGTCGTCGCGATTTGTGGTCGAAATGTCGGCCACATTAAAAACTTGGGAGAGCTCGCTAAAAAGTTGCCCGCGAATCAAACCATCTTCATCGAGCCTCTGGTAAAGCAAGATGAGTTGTTTAATTACATGCGCGTTTCAGACGCGATCATTTCGAAGACCGGTGGGCTGACTCCCATGGAGCTCTTTTACCGTAAGAAGCCCCTCGTTTTATTGGACATCAACGGCGGACAAGAAAAATACAATGCGGACTTCTTTTCAAAAGTGGGACTAGCTCGAGTCTTAACGGACCAATCCAAAGTAGGGGCGGAACTGCACTCACTGCTCGCTAACAAGGAGAACGCTTCCAAATTAGTCGATCGCCAATTGCAGTTCTGCGGTGAACAGTGTCCGACTCGAATTGCGGACTGGATTATGTCTAAACCCCACGCGCTAAAAGCGTTAGACGGAAAAACACTCGATATGTCCCCTGACTACCAGCAGCCGGGCGGAATTTTTTGGAAGTGCGTTCGGGCTCTGAGAAAATTTGCGCTTTAGAGGAATGAAATGACCTATTCCCGATCGGTGCTCGCGTACATTATCTTTTATGCTACCACCCTCTTTAATTCCAAGGGGCGGAACCCCTTCCGCTTGGGTTTTCTCTTGGCGTTTTATGTGATTCCCGCTTTTTCAGCCGAATACGAAACGCGGGGAAACACTGAAATGGTCTATCTCGGATCGAAAAATGTCGACCTCGACGTTCAGTTCAGTCTCATTCGCGCAGCCACATCGATCGACTTTGTCGGCTACTCCCAAACGATCGATCTGTACGGCGAACCATTCATGCAAGCCGTGCATGCCGCACAGAAAAATAATGGAGCAAAAGTACGATTTGTCTACGACCGAAGTTTGTCGATGGATAAGAATGACTTATTCAACCAGGTAAAAGCCATTATTTCAGATCCGTCGCTCCCTTGTCGCGGCGAAGCACTCTGTGCGCATCCGATCGAAAAGCTAAGTTCAGGAATCGGTTTTCTGGACTACGTTCACCATAAAATTACCATTCTGAATCTCGGTAAACCGGATGAAGTGGTGTTGATGGGATTTGGTCGCGGGAAGACGGCAAACAGCGCGGGATGGATCGATTCGAGCGTGGCGTTCCGTCGGATTAACCCGAACCTCCCTTATGTGGGTGACGATATCCAAGCGATGTTTGATTCCGTGTACAAAGCGCTCGGAAAACTCGCTGATCAAAGTTGGATTCGGATTCCTAGGCAGGTGAAACGGGGGTCGACGCTCTTACCCGAAAGCAGTCCTAAAACATTTTCAATCACTTCGATCGAAAAGCAGCATACAGCAGAGCTTTTGGCTCTACTTCGGACGCCAGCGATCTTAACCCCGGCGAGCGAGTTGAAACCCTTCCAGTTCCAGCCGAAAGGGGTGAAGGCGATGAGCAATGATCTTTTCCAGCAGTTGGTCGATCACCGCGGTAAGAATCGCGATACTTACGTGAACGATAACCAAAGAATCATGAATGCTGAGATTCGTGAATTCAATGGAACGATCGATTGGACGAGTTACAGTTACGGACCGACGGATGGCACCCACCAAGCTTTAGTAGACTTCGTGAACCGTGGAAACACCCTAAATCTCTATTTGAATGGTCCGGTCGCTTTTAAGGTGGCGATGGATTCAGAGTTTGCCATGCCTTACACTTACGAGTCGGTTGGAAGGCTAATCAAAGAGATAAAGCCTGAGAGTGGAGGGAAAGTGAACCTCTACGTTTTAAACCCGCAGCGTAACCCCGAAATGTTGGAAGCTCCTTACATCCATCGCCGGATGGTGGTCTTTTCGAACGAAAAAACTAAATTCGTCTATGCAGGGTCTGATCCACTGACGTGGTCCGCAGCCCATAAAAATGATGAGAACCTTTTCCTCATCGAAGATGTGCGTTTCGGAAAATACATGATGGATGTCACCTCGAGTGAGCTTTCGCATTTCGACTTGCTCACTCATGAGGAAACCCTTCACTTCGACGCCAACCGTCCATGGAAGTACCTTTGCCTTCGCTCGTTGGTTCGCAAATTCTTTTAAGTTGATCACTCGACAAGGGAGTGTTCTCATTTCCAAATGGGAATGAAACTCGCCTTTCTGGTTTCGGTTTTCGTTTTAAATGCCTCTGCTGCGGTTAATTGCCTGGTCGATCCAAAAGATCCCTTTGAGCCGAACAGCGTCATGCCGAGCGGCAAATTTAAAGGGGCCTGCCTGGATACGGTTCATGACCGGAGCTATCGAATTTTAACTCCGGCTGAAATAAACCAGAATCCATCCCTAAACGGCTTTAACCCAGCACTTTTTCACTTTATTGCGAACTTCAAGCACGACGACCGGTTTTGGATAGCAGTCGTTCCTCGCCAGGACTCCGTAGACCGTTTGGTCTATGAGGTGGAGCGAGTTCCGCCGCGTTGGTTGGCCGCTCACGTCGAGCTTCGCGTCGTTTTTAAACCGGGGAAGGGGATGATTCTGTTTTCCCAGACCGATCCGAATGCGAAACCGATCATCGTGCAATCGGTTACGCTTTCGAACGGGGCATTTTCCATGCGCGGAGGACCCGAATATAATTTGTGGAATGCTACCCAAGATTACTTCGGATTAAAGCGGACGTTACTCTCAACCGAGCAAACCCTGGCCGACCTCTCGCGTACCGAGAATGATGTCGATCAGTACCTGATCGCGTTCCCGAAGTCGAAGAGTGTGCAGGATTACTGGGAGTTTGCTTTAAACTATTATCTCGACCCAAATGTGTCGATGACCTATCACACGCTCTTTCGAAATTGTTCGAACATGATCTTTCATGGGTTCGATAAATTCTTGGGTTACTCTGGCGGGGTAATAGATCCCTTGGAGACAATGATTCCGCTAGCGGGTATTCGCGCGCTCCAGAATCGCCAGCTCATTCACAGTGGTTCGAGAACGAAATCGCTGAAAGAGGAATACGGAATTCCATCCGAATGGATGCCTCCATTAGTAACTCGCACGAATTAGTGAGCGCGCGCAGCGGTAGAGAAGCGGACGGTTATGGTACATTTCGTTTACTTCAGCTTCAGAGATTTTTGTATAAGCGCCGATCTCAGAAGCAGTCACTTGCGAGAATGCTTTCACCATTCGACGATCGTCAAATCGGGCTAGGCTTTCGTCATTTTTCTTTGCTGCAGACCAAGTGAAGTTATCGCTTCCGGTGTAAGCAATGTGAGTCGATTGGTTTTTCAGGAGCACCTGTTTTCTATGCAGAAACGGGTTCTCTCCTAATTTTTTCGCTTTACCTGCGTCCAACAAGTAAGTGATCACTTTCCCTCTTCCACCGCGCGTGAGGTCGTAAATTTTTTTAAGTTCTTCGACGGTGTAAAAGACTGGAAGACCATTCATCATAAGCAGTTTATGTGACTCCTGCCCATTCGTGTAGAATTCGAGAGTGTTACCTCGGTTCACGAAGTTCACTAGAGCGGTTCTCAGGTCTTCGGTCATGCCGAGTGCGTAAGCGCTGAGCTCTACTTTTCCATTAAATTGTTCGATGTCTGAGATGATTCGGGAGTGGTTATCATTAGGTAATTCTGCTCGATTTTTAAAGCTATGATCCTTTTTTGATTGGTTCAAATTCTCGAGAAGATTATTGGTCAGAAATTGTGACTCTTCCGGGTGGAACTGAAATCCTTTGAGTGATTTTCCTGCCATTTCTGCCGCTGGCCGCCTGAGTACGCTCATTATTTCAAGAACGTCCACGCGATCTTTGCTTTTTTCTGCTAGTCGTTTCCCTCGGGTTTTTAAAACCCTGGAGTTGTCTTTGTAAGGTTTTTCGAAATGCATGGGTTTAGAAATGGAGTTTAGAAAGTCCCAAGTGCGTTCCAAATTGTCGATGATATCGTCGCCAATGTAAGGAATTCCTGGTTTGATTCTTCGAATGAGAAGTGCAGAATCTGCGGCGTCTTTATTAAAGTCGGTGTATCCACGCCCGCCGACGATGATGACCTCGCTCGGCGTGCCGGCATCAATGACGGTCACCTTTTGGTGTTGAAGGTCATTATAGTCGAGTCCGCTTAACCATTTCTCAATGGTGCCGGTGCAGATGACCTCGCCAGGGCAGGGCAGGGAAGGATCAGAGATGATGCGCGCCGAAGTGTTGGTGAGGTCTCCCTCCATCATGGAAATCATCTGATCGTAAGCAATTCGAACTTTCACTCCGTGATTTATTTGCGCACTCCGGATTGATTTCAAAATCGGCAAGCCGATTTCGTCCGCCGTTTGTGACATGGAAAGAATGTCGATTGATTTTCTCGCCTGGCGAAAAAGCATCATTCGGACTTCGAAATCGACGTTCATATCACCAAGATAAATAACTTCGGTATTTCCTCGTGACGGATAAATCTCAGCCTGTGACGAAGCAACGAGCATGAAAAAAATCGAAATAACGTTCAAATAGATTCTCATTTGAAGCCTTTTTAACGCTTTCGGATTACCAAGCCAAGGTGATGACAATCGGAAAGTGGTCGATCTTGAAGTTGAAATCATTACCCCGAATGAGGCTTCCGGCTTTCCAGTGGCATCCGGGGTCCCCTCCGATGCAGACAGATTCTACTCGTCCGAAGTTTGAGAAGGCGTGATCGATCTTTTCCCCAAAAACGGTGGAGTGCTTTTTGATAAAATCGAAAATGCCCGCTTTTCGGATGCGTGCGAGCCCATAAAAGAATGATGGTGATGGGATTCGTCCGAACCCTTTCGCAAAAGTTCCGAAGAGTGTTCCGAATTCTGCCGGCGCGGGGTACATCGATTTGATTCCGGCGGTGCCTTTTTCGCTGTTGAAATCTCCGGCCACGATGACCGGTAAGTGCCGCTCCGCGATCTGGTCCCAGATTCCCAGTTGGGTAGCACGACGCTCGGAAGAGTTCCAAGCGGAAGGATGAACGCTGATGAATTGAATTTTTTCATTATTGTGATCAAGCACGCATCCCAAGGCGCCGCCGTGGCCCGTGAAGATGTTGCGGCAGGGCTCAATCGACTGAAATGAATTTTTCTTCCACGCGAGGCAGATCTCTTTGATGGTGTGGTCGCCTCCGCCCCAGCCACAGCGGAAGTCATAGCCGTCTGGTAAAACGGCACTTCTGAGTTGGTCTTCATTCATGATCTCCTGAAGGAAAACCACGTCCGGTTGTTGGATCGTTAAAAATGCTAGAATTTGTGCTTCTACTTCCGGATGGCAGAGTTTGTAAGCCGGGCAGTTCGATTCGATCGTGAATTGATTCGTCAGATGGAAGTCCGCGCCTCCTACGTTCATCGAGATGATTTTCATTTTTCCATTGGAGGCGAGTCGAGGGGGCTGGAGCCGTTGCCGATGGATGTTCTGCTCTCTTTTGACCAAGTCTGAGTCTGTTACTTCGTAACCGAGCCCATCCGATCCATCGATTTCTTCTTTCAGGTTCTCGCAGCCCGTATTGAAAACGCCGGATCCTTTGGTTTTCGAGCAGACCACGTCAGGAGCTGCCAAAGCAGGGAATGCGGAAAGGAGGAACAATCCAACGAAAGCGGTTTCGACAAAGGCACGATTGATACGCATGAACACCCCACTTAAGAGTCTAAGAGAAAGGCTTAGGAAGAGCGAGCGTCAGTTTTTTGAAGAATTCGTTAGGGTCTGTGAGGAAGATCCTCATGTTTCTGCCCGCACGGATTTTTTCCGTCAGATTTTTGACAGGGAAGTGCTTCATCCAGACTTCAGCGCTTTCTCAACGCGTTGTTTGAAGTCGCTGGAGATCGGATTGATTTCCCGCCCTTTGCGAGTGACCCAGTAGAT
>JACMQW010000050.1 GCA_014376785.1 Oligoflexia bacterium | reverse complement strand
GTCGGGGTCTTTCCAGCGGGAGAGGTGGCGGCTTTCAATTCTTTGCGTTCGAGCCGAACAACAGAGAAGGTTTGGAGCTCGCATGTGGCGAGACTCGCGGTGGCATCCCGCGCCACCATCGTCCCCGTCTATTTTCCGGGCCGCAACAGCCTCTTTTTCCAATGGGTCGGCCTGTTAGTCCCGCAGTGGAGGGTAATCCTCTTACTGAGGGAATTGACGAGTGTCCGTTCTGCTCTCCGTCTCGAGATTCGGCCTGTGTTCACTCCGGACGAAGTCGCTCGGTTTCAAACCCCGGAATTGCTTACAGCCGCAATGAGAGTGAGAGTTTTCTCAGCTCGCTAACGCTCATTTGATTGGTTTTTTATTCAGCCAAAAAAGTGAGTCCATCTCGCAATTTTCGACGCCTTTGGAAATGAGTTTATCGAAACAAGGAGCATCGGCTTCAGGCCGGCAAGAATGCTCGCGGTGAATAGTGAGAACTTGGAAGGTCGCTCGCTTGGCATCCCGGCAACCGAAATGTCGGCAGAGCTCATGGGTTGCGACCAATTTGATTTCGGTGGTGCTCACGTCTGATCCGTCTTTCTTAGAGTCAGGCAACACGCGCATCTGGGTTTGGTAAATCTGCCCATTTCCAGATTTGAGAGCGGCGATTTCGGGTGCGAACTCCAACCCAACCTGGAGAAGAGTCTCTGCGTCGACACTGAAAACCTTCGTGTCCCCGGATTTTCCTGTAAACGTGAGCTGGGTCATTAAGTCTTCGACTTGGTCGACTGCGAACGCGGAACTTGCGAAGAGAGTGAGGGCCAAAGTGAGGAGTGTTTTCATGACGCGGGCTTCGCACAACCTGGCATCACAAGCCAGTGTTTTAAGCGCCGCAGCATTGGGGGCGTGTTTTTTTGCCCCTGATCGGGGCCGCGTTTTTTCAAGGGAGCGTTTCGCTTGGATAAAACATCACAACGCGCTGGAAAGTTTACAGAGTTCATTCATACTTGCGGAATGAAAAATCCAAAGAAGAAGACCCCGCTCGAGAAAATTTCCGAAATGATGAGTGACCTGACGACGCACAAGCATTGGCTGGCAAAGTTAGACAAAGATGGATCCGCCATGCTTCAGAAGAAGCTGACGAAGTCCAAGGCAGCTCTTGATAAGAAGTACGAATCGACGATGGCCAAGCTTGCAAAGCACATCGAGAAGAACAGCTCCGATAAAGCTTAGTCAAAGCGCCATCAAATCTGACGAATCGGTAAAAACCCTCGGGAGCGATCTCGGGGGTTTTTTCATGCGCCGACCCCTCCGACTAGAAATCGTCGGGATGGGGAAGGTTTATTTTTGTTGCTCTAACGCAAGAAGAGAAAAATGGTGGCTGGAGGCGGAGTCGAACCGCCGACCCCCGGGTTATGAATCCGGTGCTCTCACCAACTGAGCTACCCAGCCATCGGCACCCATGAATGAAGTTCACGAATGCATTGAAGAGGTAAAAGGGATTACCTAAGCTCGGCATGCTCTGCAACCAGGAATTGCAAAGAATCGACAACAACCCAGAAAGGCGACCATGGCGGAAAGTTCGAAAAAGCGGCCGAAGAGGCCAAGTGACTATCCCGTTCCAGGGGCTATCGGCGGTCAGTTGATTCGAACGATGCTGAAAGCCGTGCGCTCAACAAAATTAGAGATTCCGGTAACTTCGCATATCCTTTGCGCTTGTTCCGGGGGGGCAGATTCTACCGCGCTCGCTCTTTTAGTCGCAAGATACGGCCGCCGACTGGGTTCGAGGGTGTCTCTCTTGCACATCAACCATGGGTGGCGGGGAGAGGAAAGCGACGGAGATGAGGCCTTCGTGCTCTTGCTGGGTAAGAAACTTGGAATTCCAGTCTGGGTCGAACGCCTCGAGGAGAAGCCTAAGAAGGGCGAATCTTGGGAGGCGCACGCAAGAGATTTTCGGAAAGTCGTTTTTCGGCGTTACAGCGCGCGGCTTGAGGGCGCGTCCATATTCACCGGTCACACCGCCGACGACCAAGCCGAAACGCGCCTCTGGCGCCTCTTTACCGGTGCGCCCGCAAAACTCGGCGGAGGAATTCTCATGCGTCACGGGGTCGAAGTCAGGCCGCTGCTTGGCGTCCGGCGGAGGGATTTGATTTCGTTCCTCCATGAAGAAAAACAAATCTGGCGGGAAGATTCTTCGAATTTCGATCCGCGATTTCTTCGCGCCCGTATGCGTCGCGATCTCATGCCCGTGCTCGAGGAGATTTTTCCAAAAGCCATCGAATCCATCAATTCAGTCGACCATTCAAAGTCGTAATAGAGCGCATTCAAACAGGCTGCGCAAAACTTTGACATCACTTTTCTTCGTGCGTCAAATCACAACGAGGATTGTGTGGGGGAAGAACCCCTGTTAGCCTCTAATCCTCCCCGCGTATGGGGAAAGAAGCGAGCCGCACCATGAAACCCACGCAAAAAACAGTCGCTCTATGGTTAGTCCTGATTCTGCTCTTCGCGAGCCTTTTCAAGGTTTTCGATCCTGGAAATAGGCCTCGTCGCGAGATCAAGTTCAGTGAATTCATCACCTATGTGAATGAAGGAAAAATTTCCGACGTCACCTTCAAGACCGACAACCTCATCGTCGGAAATTTGAAAGAGGCGGGCAGCGACGGGAAAAAAGTTTTTGAGACGGTGGGGCCGACGGACAGTGCACCCGTTTTTGAATTGCTTCAGAAACACAATCTGACGCCGAACTACGAACGCGCGGAGAAAACTCCCGTTTGGCAGCAGGTGCTGATTTCCTGGTTCCCGATGCTCCTTCTCTTTATCTTTTTCTTCCTCTTCATGCGGCAGCTTCAGTCGGGCGGAGGAAGGGCCATGAGTTTCGGAAAGTCAAAAGCACGACTTCTGAATGAGTCGTCCAATAAAGTCACCTTCAAAGACGTCGCTGGTGCGGACGAAGCAAAGAACGAACTCGAAGAGATTGTTCAATTTTTGAAAGATCCGAAAAAATTCACACGGCTGGGCGGCCGCATTCCGAAGGGCGTGCTTCTGATGGGTCCTCCGGGAACGGGAAAAACCCTTCTTGCGCGCGCAATCGCGGGAGAAGCAGGCGTGCCTTTCTTCACCATTTCCGGATCGGACTTCGTTGAAATGTTCGTCGGGGTTGGAGCATCTCGCGTTCGAGATCTTTTCGAACAGAGCAAGAAGCAAGCTCCCTGCATTATTTTCATCGACGAAATCGATGCGGTCGGTCGCCATCGTGGCGCCGGAGTGGGTGGCGGACATGACGAGCGCGAACAGACCTTAAACCAGTTGCTGGTTGAGATGGACGGTTTCGAAGCAAACGAAGGCGTCATCCTCATTGCCGCAACCAACCGACCCGACGTTCTGGATCCCGCACTCCTTCGTCCCGGTCGATTCGATCGACGTGTCGTGGTTTCACCGCCCGATTTAAAAGGTCGCGAAGCCATTCTGAAAGTTCACACGCGCAAAACGCCGCTTTCAACCAACGTCGATCTTTCGATCATCGCCCGCGGTACGCCTGGATTTTCAGGGGCAGATCTCGAAAACCTGGTGAACGAAGCGGCGCTCCATGCCGCTCGAAAAGATAAAAAGACGATTGATTTGTCCGATTTTGAAGACGCGAAAGATAAAGTCATCATGGGTGTGGAAAGAAAGAGCATGATTCTTTCTGACCGAGAAAAGCGTTCGACCGCGATTCATGAATCCGGACATGCCATCGTGGGGAGGTTCATGCCAGGAACCGATCCCGTGCACAAAGTCACGATTATCCCACGCGGCATGGCACTCGGAGTGACGATGACCCTGCCGACCGAAGACCGGGTGAGCATGGACCGTGAAAAAGCCGAGAACGGAATCGCCTTCCTCATGGGCGGTCGGGTCGCCGAAGAATTAGTGCTCGGCCAAAAAACGACGGGCGCCGGAAACGACATCGAACGCGCAACCGACATCGCTCGCCGCATGGTTTGTGAGTGGGGCATGAGCGATGTTCTGGGACCGCTGGCTTACGGTCAGAAGGAAAGCCCCGTGTTTCTCGGGCACGACGTTTCTCGTTCTCGAGATTTTTCAGAGCAGACGGCGCAGACCATCGACCGCGAAGTGCGAGACATCGTCGAGAGAAACTATAAACGCGCGAAGATTATTCTCGGGGAAAAACTACCGGTGCTTCACGAGATGTGTCGCGCGCTCCTGGAGTATGAAACCATCGATGGTGCGGAAGTCGAGCTCATCTGTCGGGGTGAAAAACTGGTTCGTCCGGATGTCGTGATCAACACGAATCGAATCGATCCGACGGATGCTGTTGTGACGGATGCGAAAGAAACTCAATCAGACTCAAAGGGCGAAGGCACGGGCAACCCAGCACCGCTTCCGGCTTGAGATGAACGGAACTCGGGAGGTTGAAAAAACGAGGTGAAGGATCTTCTCGTTAATCTCCAGTCGAGCGTTCGACTGATCGATCTGCTCGACGTCGCCATCGTGGCGTTCATCGTTTACCGCGTCCTTTTGCTCATCAAGGGCACGCGCGCGATGCAGATGCTCACCGGGCTTGGCATCATGGCGATTGGATTTTTCCTTTCGTCGGCGCTTGAGCTCTTCACCACTCATTGGCTTCTCTCGCATTTTTTCGATTACCTCGTCCTGATTGTGATCGTGCTGTTTCAAGACGATTTAAGGCGGGCGCTGACCAACGTGGGGAAAAATCCCTTTTTCTCCTCAAGTGCCAGTGAGGCGGAACGCGCGAACGTGGAAGAAATCGCTCGCGCTGCGAACCGCTTGGCTCGGGAGCGAGTCGGTGGGTTAATTGTGCTGGAGCGAGAGACGGGTTTGAAAAATTTCATCGAAACCGGATCTAAGCTCGATGCCCAAGTGAAGGCAGAACTGATCTACTCGATTTTTGTTCCGACCTCTCCCATTCATGATGGAGCGGTCATCGTCACGGGAGGGCGTATTGCGGCCGCAGGCTGTTTCTTACCGCTTTCGAAAGATCCGAATATCGATAAACGCTACGGCACTCGTCACCGTGCCGCACTGGGAATTACCGAAGACTCGGACGCAATCGTCGTGCTGATTTCAGAGGAGGCGGGAGAAGCCCACCTGGTTAAAAACGGAAAGATCATTACGAATTTGAATGAGAGCGAAATGGTGCAAAGTCTCTCTGCCCTTCTTGATCTCTCGCGGCCAAATGAATCTTTGCCGAGACGCATGCGCGGCTGGCTCACGAGCGTGAGAGAGCGCCGCAAGGATCGGTCCTAGAATGGTGCTGCTATGAATCCCGTCATCCGAATGTTCTCTGGAAACACCGGCGCGAAAGTGGTTTCCGTCATCGTCGCCATCGTGCTTTGGATCGTGGTTCTCGGATCTCGGTCCACCGAAGTCACGAAAGAAATCCCGGTGATCGTTACCACGCCGGGAGACCTGGTGGTCAGTAGCGATCTGCCTGAAAAAGTGATCTTTCGCCTCGCGGGGCCAAAAGCTTTCCTCCGCGCGATTCTCGATCGTCCTGAAGAACCGATTCGCGTGAACCTCTCCGGCGCTCGTGCCGGACTCGTGACTTACCGCTTTTTCGCGGACAACATCCGGTTGCCGATCGGCGTGCGGGTTTTAAACGTGAACCCTTCTTCGGTAATCGTGAAACTCGAGGCCCAGAAAACCAAAGACGTTCCGGTTCGACTCGAGCTCACGGGAAGTTTACCCGAGGGCTATGTTTTGAAGCACGCACTGATTTCTCCTAAAAACGTGCGGATTAAAGGACCGGAAAGTCGAGTCGACGCGCTCACCGAACTTCAGACTGCAGACATCGATCTCGCGAACGTTCGGTCGAATCTGGAACTCGAAGCAAGGTTCGACACCGACCGCCTGGGTGTGAAAGTCGATGGCGCTTCTCCAAAAGTATCCATCGATGTGGCGGCCGTGCAGGCCAATTATAAATTGAAAATAAAATCCTCCGATATTCGGATCGATTCTGCCTACCGGGGACGAATCGACGAGCCGGCGTTGACCGTTTACGTGCGCATGGATTCCGATGACATCGCGAAGCTTGAACCCGCGCAAGTCGCTCTCACCATCGACCTGAAGGGAAAAACTAAAGGTCGCTACACTTCAAAAGTGAAAGTCTCTCTGCCGCCGAATGTCGGAATGGTTCGAGTCGTGCCGGAGACGGTGCGCGTGACGCTGTACTAGATAATGGTCACTGACCGGGGGCAATGGTGAGTAAGGAAATATTCATGAATTCTAAAAAACTTTTCGGTACGGACGGCGTGAGGGGAGTCGCCAACGAATGGCCGATGACCGGCGAGATGGCGATGGCCATCGGTCGCACGATCGCCCATGTTCTGCAGACCACTCCCGCCATGCATGGGAAGACTTCGCTTCCCGTGGGTATCCGAGGGTTAGAGGCCAGCCACTCAAACCGTCGTGCGAAAATCGTCATCGGAAAAGACACGAGGCTTTCGGGATACATGCTCGAACAAGCCATCGCCTCGGGAGTTCTATCCATGGGTGCGGATGTGATTTTAATTGGTCCGCTTTCCACTCCCGGAGTGGCTTACATTACCCACAGTATCCGCGCTGATGCAGGGATCATGATTTCTGCTTCGCATAATGGTTACGCCGATAATGGAATCAAAATCTTTTCCTCCGATGGTTTTAAACTTCCCGACTCACTGGAAGAAGAAATCGAACGCATGGTCGCGGGTGATGGTTTATCGCACGTGCCGCGGCCGACTGGCGATTTAGTGGGAAAAGCCTTTCGCCTCGATGACGTTCATTATCGCTACGTCGTGTTCTTAAAATCGCGTTTTGCGGATGACCTGGACCTCATCGGAGTGAAAATCGCCATCGACTGCGCGAATGGCGCCGCCTATAAAACTGCTCCCCTCGTGTTTGAGGAATTGGGTGCGGAGGTCGTGAAAGTCGGCGTGCATCCAAACGGCCTGAACATTAATGAAGCATGCGGTGCTCTCCATCCCGAAAAAATCGCTGCGAGTGTGAAAATAAGTGGCGCCCATATCGGGATTGCGCTCGATGGTGACGGGGACCGTTGCATTCTCACAGATGAAAAAGGGGAAGTCGTAGACGGCGATCAAATCATCGGACTCTGTGCGATCGAAATGCAGCGCGCAGGGACGTTGGATCATTCGACCATCGTGACGACTCCCATGTCGAACATCGGGCTTGAGCAGAGTTTGCAGGAGCATGGGATCAGCATGATCCGGGCAAAAGTGGGCGACCGTCATGTGGTAGAGAAGATGCGAAAAAATGGCTACAAACTAGGCGGCGAGCAGTCCGGCCATATCATCTTTCTTGATTCCGCGACTACGGGAGACGGGATCTTAGCGGCCCTGAAAGTGCTCGAAGTCATGAAGCGCACGGGAAAACCCCTCTCGGAATTAAAGAAGCAGATTCGTCTCTTCCCCCAAGTTTTAGAAAACATCAAAGTCCGGGAACGTAGGCCGATCGAGGAACTCCCGAACGTCGGTAAAAAAATCGCCGAGGCCGAAGCGGAGCTTGGGTCGAAGGGGCGTGTTTTCGTCCGTTATTCGGGAACCGAACCGCTCATTCGGGTGATGATCGAAGGCGAAAATGCCAAAGTCATTCAAGCGCTCGCAAATGGCATCGCGGAAGAACTTCGAAAAGAGATCGGAGCCCAATGAAAACGCCCGGGCAGCCGAGACTCGGTGTGAATATCGATCATGTGGCCACCCTCCGGCAATTACGAGGAACGCCTTATCCTTCACTCCTGGATGCGGCGAAACTGGTGGAAGACGCCGGGGGTGAACAAATCACGGTGCACCTGCGAGAAGACCGTCGACATATCCAGGATGCAGACGTCGTGGCGCTTCGGGGAAGTTTGAAAGTCCTCTTAAATTTAGAAATCGCGGCGACCGATGAAATGAGTCAATTTGCGAGGAAAATAAAACCGGACTGGGTTTGCATCGTTCCGGAAAAGCGCGCGGAACTCACCACTGAAGGCGGTCTTGATTTAGAAAAGCATGAGAAAAGAGTTTCCAGGATCGTAAAGGAACTTTCGTCTGCTGGAATCAAGGTCAGTTTGTTTGTTGAGCCTTCCCTGAAAGCAATGAAGGCGACTCAAAAAATGGGTGCCATTGCAGTCGAACTCCATACCGGGCGTTATTGCCTCGCCACTCAAAATGGATTGGGGAAGCTCTCTCAGTCGAAGGCGGAAAAAGAACTGAACCGAATCCGAGATGCGGGAATGCTCGCCAGGAAACTTGGACTGCATGTTCATGCGGGGCATGGATTTGATTATGAAAATGTCAGAGCCGTCGCAGAGCTCATGGATGCTGAGGGAAAACCCCTGATCGAAGAATACAATATCGGTCACGCCATTATTTGCCGGGCTGTCATTGTGGGGATGGACCGAGCCGTTCGCGAAATGGTCTCGGCCGTTCTGGCCCCCTAGCTGAAAAAATAATTAAAACAGATCAGATTACGGAGAGAGCGATGAAGAGCCACAAAGAATCGATGCGAGTCACGACCAGTCAAGAGATGCGTGAGATCGACCACATCGCCGAAGAAGAGTACGGTATTTCTCCCGACATGTTGATGGAAAATGCGGGAAGGTCGGCTTCCCAAATTCTGCTGGAGAATTATCCCGGAGCCGGCACAGACACCGAAATTCTCGTTTTTGCGGGAAGCGGAAACAATGCGGGCGATGCGTTTGTGGTCGCGCGGCGGCTGATTGGGTTAGGCAAGCGCGTTCGCGTATTCTACATCGAGCCGGCGACTCACTACCGCCCTTCCGTAGAAAAAAATTTCCAAATTTTAAAGAAACTCGGTGCCCGCATGACGGCGCTTGATCAGGTCGCAAGCATCGAAGCGTTCCTCTCCCAGGCGAGCGGACCATTTACGGTGGTCGATGGACTCCTCGGTACAGGGCTAAAAGGAAATTTAGAGGGACTATACGCAGACGTCGTCGAAGTGATTAATCGCATGAAAGCGCGCGAAGTGATGTCACTCGACATTCCCACGGGAGTATCGGGGGACACGGGAGAGATCCACGGAAACGCGGTGCAAGCGACGCTCACCGTTTCGTTTGGATTCCCTAAGTTCGGCCATTTTCTACCACCCGGAGCTGCAAAGCGCGGCCACTTAATCAATGTCGATATTTCTCTGCCTTACCGATTTCGGATGGAGGGAGATACTTTTCTTCTCCTTCGCGCCCCCTTGTCCACTTTACTGATCGAGCGCGATCGTTATGGTCATAAAAATTCTTTTGGGCACACCCTTCTAATCGGTGGCGCTCCCGGACGTGTCGGAGCGATCGAGATGGCCTCCAGAGCCTGTCACCGAATGGGTACGGGGCTGGTGACTTGCGCGACCTGGAAAGAATCGTTTGAGATGCTCACTCAGAAACTCGCGAGTGAAACGATGGCGGTTTCGCTTGGCTCTACCGAAGCCGATTACGTGATGTACCGGCAGACCTTGCCTACCTATTCTAGCATCGTCATGGGTCCGGGCTTAGGATTACGTCCGGAGGGAAGACGTCTGCTTGATGAGCTGCTGACACATTACCGCGGTCCGGTCGTGCTCGATGCCGACGCTCTCAATTTGATCGCAGAACATGACCTCCATGATTTACTCGTTGCTCGGCGGGCTCCGACGGTGCTCACTCCCCATCCGGGAGAAATGGCGAGACTGCTCGGTATCTCAAAAGCAGAAGTGACTCGAGACGTGATCAAGAGTCTTCGGGCCGCAGTGGAGAAAACTCACGCCATCGTGCTTTTAAAGGGCGCAGCGACGTTGATTGGCACTCCGGATGGGCGCATCTTTCTGAATCATTATCCAAACGACGGAATGGCCACGGCGGGAAGCGGAGACGTGCTGGCCGGAATGATCGGCGGGTTGCTGGGCCAAAAAATGGAAGCTGCTGACGCGACTCTGCTCGGTGTTTACCTTCACAGCCTTGCCGGAGGAATTGCAGCTGAGACGAAAGGTCACCGAAGTATGACCGCCCAAGATATTATTGAGAATATTAGCCATGCCTTCAAAGAAATCAAAACGGACCGAGACTCGAAACTCCCCCTTGAGTGCCGAGCACATCTGCTCTGAAGCGGAACTCAACGCTCTCGCACTCAGGACGGCATTCGAGGCGTCCGCTTTCTCGGTGCAGGCGGAGGTCGTCCGCCCGCGAGTTTTACTTTCTGGGCCGTTAGGGGCAGGGAAGTCGACTTACGCGCGCTCCTTTCTCGAGGCTATCGGAGTGGACCGGGCGGCGGAAGGAAGTCCCACGTTCTCGATTGCTCACGAATACGTAGATTCCCGCGCAGGTCGAGTCATACATGCGGATGCGTACCGACTCAAATCGGAAGCAGAGCTTGAAGAAACCGGATTGCTCGACGCCCTTTGGGATCCGGGCGTATTACTCCTGATCGAGTGGATGGATCTTTTTCCGGATCTCATCTTGAAGCTTAAGAAATCGGAGCTTCCCGTGTGGGAGGTCCGAATCGATTTTGTGAGTGCTGAGCAGTCCGCATCCAGCCGCAACCCCGATCTGCTCCGCCGTGTTCAAATCTCACGCAACTTTTAGCGCGCGCATCCCCGATGATTGGAAGTTTGGCAGGTGGGCTTGAATGCTCGACTCACTGAGGAAGGCAAAGAGGGTTTGCTCTCCGCTTTGGGTCTGACTTCGGACGAGGGTGAGGCACTCTGCGGGGCCCACTTGAAAAGCGTTTCGAATCGCTCTGCGTTCCAAGTCCTGATCTCCCGCTGTTCCGAGTTTTGGAAATTCGGCGAATCCGTATTTTTCCATCCTCTGCCAGATTTGCGAAAAGTCGGCTTCGGCAAACTCCATCCCGCTCCACACGTTTGCGGGAGCAGAGGGAGGCGTGTTTGCGACGACTGCGAAAACGCCGAACCGGGAGGACGGAGCTGCTGTTTGGGTGGTTTTAAAGACGACCGCGGCGCTGAGTTTAGCCGATTTCACGAGTTCGGAAATTCCGACTGCCCCGACCGGAGGTCCCTCTGGGATTTGGGCGAAATGAGCCGGAAGGAGGGCACGCAGTGTTCCCTTTTTTGCGGTGCTGCTGTTTACAATCCGGCCAATCGCAGGAGACCCAGGCTCTGTCATGCCGACAATAGGCGAGGCCAGGGACGCTTCAAGTCCCATCTCCATCGAAAGAAGACTGATTCCGGTGGGTTCTTCCGTCAAAGGAAGGGGGGGCGGGTTGCTTGCCGCCTCGGCAACTGGAAGCGCAAACGAGGGATTTGCGAAACTGAGGCCTTCTTCACGAGTCAAGGTCATGGTCCGGGTGGGTTCGAGAGTGTCCGGAAGGGGGGGCTCTAAGTTTCGCGCGAGGTTTCCGCCGGGACCCAACGTTTTTACTAAGTTTTTTCGGTAAAGAAGAGAGGTGAGCGTGGGCACTTCTGCTCCATCGTGATCGGCGTCAATAGTGAAACGTTGAGCTTTTTTGTCTGACATCTGTTTAGCTCTCCCAATATGAGGAAGAAAGCCTTTCTCAAGGTCTTTTCGGCGAGTTTCATGAAAGAGTTTAGCTGTCATTTTGGTGGCGATTTGGGGAAGTAGTTGACGGGTAATATCCAGCATGATATGACACCGTTAGATTTGTGAGAGAGAAGAGGGAGAATTGCCATGCGTTTGACATCTAAGGGACGGTACGCCGTCCGAGCGATTTTGGATCTGACCTTCAATTCAAACGGCCGCCCGGTGAGGCTGCAGGAAATTTCTGAACGTCAGAAGATCTCGCTCCATTACCTAGAGCAGCTCTTTCGACGACTCCGTAAGGGCTCGGTCGTGAAAAGCGTTCGCGGTCCGGGTGGCGGATACGTTCTCTCTCGAACGATGGACGAAATTTCCATCAAAGATGTCTTGGTCAGCGTCGGAGAGAACATCAATCCCGCCAAAGACCTCGTCGGAGCTGCTGACATCAAGAGTGATACGGTGGAGTTTATCCTGACGAAAACCTATTTCGAAAATCTCGGCATGCTGATGCAGGAATACCTGACCACGACTTCGGTAGGCGATTTGATCCGCAAGGCTCGAGGTTCGACTGAGCTTCCGAAGTCCGCAGGATCTCCCGGACTTCTAGACGCCTCTGGCTTTAAAGCCCCTAGCCCAAATCTCAATGCTGGAAAAGCACGCGATTTTACTTGATGCGAACGCGGGAGCGCCTCTTCACCCTCGGGTGAAAAAGGCTCTTTCCGCGTTCCTTCTTTCCTCATCGCCCGGCCAGGCCGGTTATCTTGGTAATCCTTCTAGCGGGCACTCGCTCGGAAGAGCAGCCGAATTTTTATTGAACGCCGCAAGGTCTTCCATCTTGAAAACCTTTCAGGCCTCGCCCGAAGACTGGCAGGTCACCTTTACTTCGGGCGGCACCGAAGCGAATCAACTCGCCGTGCGAGGGACGCTGGATCGCGCCCTAAAGCAACAGAGCAGCGGAGAAGGGCCAGATCCTCATTGGATCGTGTCTCCAGTAGAGCATTCGTGTGTGCGGGGATTGATTGAACCCATGCAAGCGGCTGGGGTGAGGGTCACCCTTGCCGGGATCGATGGCGATGGCGAAGTCACCCATCCGGCTTCCGAGTGCCAGAGCGCAACCCTCATTTCCGTCATCGGGGTGAACAACGAAACAGGGCGGATTCAACCCTTCATTTCAACACCCACTTTAACTTCGCATATCCTTAGCGCGGGCAATTCAACTGAACATCACCCTCTCTTGCATGTCGACTTAGTCGCGGGCTGGGGAAAAGTAGACCTCGATTTATCCGTGCCGGGCTGTCCGGATTTGGTCGCTATTGCCGCTCACAAGCTCGGCGGGTTGCCCGGGGTGGGTGCATTGATTCACCGGAAGTCCTGCGGTCTCGAGCCACAGGTAATTGGCAGCCAGGAAGCGGGGCTCCGTGGAGGCACCGAAAATATCTTGGGCATTCTCTCTCTGAAAGTCATCGCCGATGAATGGATTTCGACAAGGGCCGAAATCGAAGCTTTGCGAGCGCATCGAGATCGGTTCGAAATTGAACTCAAAAAGCGACTCTCCCTGGCTAAAATTACGGCCGCAGACCGATCTCGTGCACCGCACCTCTCTCATTTTTCGCTCATAGGACTTTCCCGGTCTATTTCAATCATTGAGCAACTGGATCTGAAAGGTTTTGCCGTCGCGGCGGGGTCTGCCTGTGCAAGCCAAGTTCCAGAACCTTCCCACGTCCTTCTGGCGATGGGACTCGGAGCCACAGACGCTCTCAATTCGGTCCGGGTGTCATTGCACTCAGAAAGTACTTGGGAGGAGCTTGCGCTGTTTCTGGACGCTCTCGAGTCGATTTTGAAAAGACACGACACTCGCTGATTGAATAATCGGCCGAATGCGAATAGTCACAGGGTCGTGCAGGCAAAGAAATACTCCCTTAAAACGCTTGGTTGTAAGGCGAATCTCTACGATAGCCAACTCATCGAGGCGGAGCTGCAAAAACGCGGATGGACTCCGGCCGGTGCAGACGAACTTGCCGATCTTTGCGTCGTGAACTCCTGTACAGTGACGGACGAGGCCGACAAGCAGAGCCGCAAAATGGCCGCGAAAGCCGCACGTCACCCCGGCACCCGAGTGGTGATGACCGGGTGTGGAGCGGAAATAGAGCCAGAAAAATTTGCCGCGGCAACCGGCGTGGATTTTATTGTCGGAAATCAGAGTAAAAATCGTCTGGTCGATTTGGTGCTCGCTGAAATTGAGAAAAGCCCTCTCCCATCCGATGAATTTTCCGTCAGAGGGAAAGCGTCGGTTGGAAAAATCCTCGGTGGAGTCACTTCTTATTCCGATATTCTTTCTCGTCATCCGATGGACCGGGAATGGGCGACACCTGAGAGTTCTTTCATGCTCCCCCCCGCGCACCTTCGCGGGGATACGGGTCGCACGCGAGCCTTTATTAAAATTCAGGAAGGCTGCGACTCGTTCTGCACTTATTGCATTATCCCTTATGGACGCGGCCCAGGGCGGAGCCTTCCGATCGTAGCTCTGATCGAACAGGTTCGAGACCTCGTGTCTCAAGGGGTGCGCGAGATTGTCCTCACGGGCACGAACATCGGCGACTACGGAGCCGATCTCGCCGACCCGGTAAAGCCCGCCGGAAAACCGATGCTGGAAAATCTGGTAACGGCGATCCTAGCAGAGACTGATTTGGAGCGACTCCGGATTTCTTCCCTCGATCCGGTCGAGATCACTCCGGAACTTCGAGCCATTTATGCCGAGAATCCAAGACTTTGCGCCCACTTTCACGTTTCTCTGCAGAGCCCTCATTCAAAAGTTTTACGCCTCATGAAGCGAAAGTACGTGTCAACCGACGTCGAGAGTTGCTTGAACGCGATCTCTGAATTGCCCGCACCGATCGGGGGCGTATTCGCGGGGATGGACGTCATCACGGGATTTCCGGGGGAAGGCTTAGCAGAGTTCGAGTGGGGCGTGGATCAGCTTAGGGCGCTTCCTTGGACAAGGCTTCATGTCTTTCCTTACAGTGAACGGGCGGGTACCCCTGCTACGCGACTTCCAAATACCGTTCCTCCTTCCGAGCGTGTTCGGCGTGCGAAGGTCCTGCGCGATCTGAGTTTAGAGCGCATGAAGCGGATTCATCACCAGGTGTTGACCAACTTCCGGGAGCACGGTCGAAAGCTTGACCGCGTGCTGATCGAAGGTCCGGTAAAAGGGCCGGATCCGACGCAGAATTATGTGGGGGGGTATTCGTCGAATTACCTCCGTGCGATTTTGAGAGTTGAATCCGAAGCGGCGGGTGAAGCGCTTCGAAACCAATCCCTGTCGCTCGCCCCAGTGGGGATTTTAGTCGACTCCAATCAAGGGGATGTGGCGCTCCTCTGTGCGAGTCCTTGACTTTCCCCCTCGTTCCTCCTAAATTCCGCGTCGTGTTAGAAATGACCCCCGAATTTAGGTAACTCTATGAAAGAACTGGAAGTCCTCCAAGCGGCTCTGGGATACACCTTCTCAGACCGCGGGATTCTTCTGCAAGCGCTCACGCACACCTCTTATGGGCATGAGCACTTCCCGAAGCGTCCCTTGGCACTGCGAGACAATGAACGACTGGAATTCTTAGGCGACGCGATCTTAGACGCGATTGTTTCAGATATCTTGCTTGAGTGTTTTCCTGAGTTTCAGGAAGGCCGGCTTTCGAAAATGCGCGCGGCAGTGGTGAACGAAAAAACCCTGACTGACATCGCAGTCACACTGGGTCTTGCCCATGCGGTTCGGCTTGGAAAAGGCGAGTCTCAGAGTGGCGGCACGGCGAAAGCATCCATTCTTTCGAGTACCTTCGAAGCGGTCATCGCGGCGATCTACCTGGATGGTGGATTTAATGCCGTATTCCCGGTCGTCCGAAGTTTGTTCCAGCCCTTTTTCAAATCTGATCTCGGAATTTTACACACCGCTGATCCGAAGACTCGACTGCAGGAAAAGGTTCAAGCCGACCGTAAGCTCACTCCCACCTACCACATGATTCATTCTGAAGGGCCTGATCACGAAAAGACGTTTACCGTCGAAGTTCGGATCGGCGACCTTCCACTCGCACAAGCGAAAGGCAGCTCTAAAAAAGACGCCGAACAAAATGCGGCTCGTTCCGCCCTGGAGTCTTCTCATGTCTAAAAGAAACGCCGAACCCGCTCCAAAAAAATCAACTGAGCGTGCGCCGAAAATGATTCTGAAAGAAGAAGCCCCTTTCTCGGAAAAAGCTCCGGCTTCCCAAGCAAATCGAAAGTCTGGATTGGTCGCCATTGCCGGACGACCGAATGCTGGGAAAAGCACGATCATGAATGCGCTCCTCGGCAGTGAGCTTTCGATCGTTACTCCGAAAGCGCAGACCACACGTGAACGAGTGAACGGAGTGCTGACCGAAAAAGAAGGACAGATCGTTTTCATCGATACGCCCGGAATTCACCGTGCGCGCGACGGCGGGATTAATGCCTACATGATGAACGAAGTGAAGAGTGCGCTGCATATGCCAGAAATCATCTGGTACATGGTCGATCCCGACAGCGCCCCGAGACACGAAGAAGCGGTGCTTGCGATGCTCGCGGAAGCTAAGCGCCCGGTTTATCTGATCTTTAATAAAACGGATCAGAAACGAAATCTCCCCTCCGTCGAACGACTCGAACCAGAGCTGCTTGCGGCCTGCGCGGTGCTCGGTATCGAAGTCGTGAAGACGTTTAAAATTAGCGCACTGAAGAAACGCGGACTCGATGAGCTGATGGCCGCAACTTGGGATGCCCTGCCGATCGGTCCCTTTCATTTCGAGGACGAAGACCAGATTTCAGACCGGCCGACACGGTTTTTCGTTTCGGAGAAAATTCGCGAACAGCTTTTTCATCTCCTAGGCGACGAGCTTCCGTACTGCTGCGCGATTGCGATCGAGAAGTTTGATGAAAATTCGAAACCGGTACGCATCGAAGCCGTCATCTTCGTCGAACGCGACAGCCAAAAGGGAATGGTCATCGGCGCGGCTGGAGCGAAGATTAAAGAAATTGGCACCGCTGCTCGCCGCGAGATCGAGAGCTTTCTCGATACTAAAATATTTCTCGGTTTGAATGTGAAAGTCCTAAAGGACTGGAGCAAAGACCCAGAGCGGTTAAAGCAACTCGGCTACGACTTGCCCCGCCCTAAAAAGCTTTCCGGAAAGAAGACCGCATCATGATTATTCCATTCGCTCCTAAAATGAACGCCCCGCGCGTCGTCATTGTCGGACGTCCGAACGTTGGCAAATCGACTCTGTTTAATCGTCTTTTTGGGAGACGTCGCGCGCTGGTGCACGACGTCTCCGGAGTCACGCGAGATCGCCTCGAGGAACAAGTCGAATGGTGGGTGCTGGGAGAGCGCTACATTCTGAACATCATCGACACCGGCGGACTCGGTGGAGATCGATTCGCGGAAGAAATTAAGTTCCAAGTCGACACTGCGCTAGCCCGGGCAGATGTCGTGGTGGCTCTTTTCGATGGGCAAGCGGGCTACACTCCTGCCGACCAAGAAGTGATTCAGAAGATGGTTCGCTCCGGCTTGAAAAAGGGCGAAATTAAACTCATCGCGGCCGTAAACAAAGTCGATGATTCCGTTCACGAGGACTTCGTAAACGAATTCTATGCGACCGGAATCGCCGACATCATCGGGATTTCTGCGGAACACAACCGTGGCGTAGAGACCCTTCAGGAAAAAATTATCGAGGCGCTTACAGCGGCTGGAAAAATTTCTCCTGAGTCGAGCGAGATGGCGGAAGACCGCGTTCCCAGAGTTGCGATCATCGGCCGTCCGAACGTCGGGAAGTCAACTTTTGTAAACGCCGTCATGGGTGAAATCCGCATGATCACAAGCCCTGTCGCCGGAACCACAGTCGACTCGATCGATTCCCTATGTGCGATTAACGGCAAAGCCGTGGTTCTCATCGACACCGCCGGAATTCGGCGTAAGTCGAAAACTGAGCAGGGCGTAGAAGTCCTTTCGGTCGTCCAATCTCGGAAAGCCATCGAGCGCGCAAACGTCGCGATCCTCATGCTCAACAGCGAAGAAGGCACTTCGGACCAAGACGAAAAAATCGCTGGGCTCATCGAAGAAACCGGCTGTTCCGTTATTTTGGTGATGAACAAGTGGGACACAACCCGCGGTAAAAAGGACTTTTCGAAAGATAAAGCAGTGGAGCAGATCCGCCACGATTTTGGATTTCTACGCTACGCACCCGTGATGTTTGTCTCGGCGAAGGAAGGCACCGGATTTAAGGATTTGGGCGACCTGATCTACGATATTCTCGAGCAGCGAAAGTTAAAGATCAGCACGAGGGAATTTACCGAATGGGTCCGCGCGGAAGCGGAGATTCATAACCCTTACAACGTGAAGTTCTACATGTGCCACCAAGTGTCGCGCCATCCGCCAACCTTTGTTTGTCACGTGTCGAATCCGGATAAAGTCCACTTTAGTTTGCATCGCCACCTGATGAACGCCATTCGTGAGAAATGGGGTTTCATGGGAACTCCGATTCGGATGCTCTTCCAAGAGGGCAAAAGCCGCAAAGGGCCAAAGCAAAATAAATTCCCAACCACCTCTACCGGTCGAAAAAATCCAAACTACGTGGGTAAGGAAGGGTTTACCGAGCAAGGCTCTTCATCCGCCATGGAATACATCGTGGATCCAGATCTCGAGTCTGGGATGAGCGATGATTACGAATTAATAAGTGAAGAGAATGGAAGCCATGACGGTGAAGAATAAGCCGCTGGTATCGGGAGTCACTTTCGATCCAGCCGTTGTGACGGAAAGTCCGGTGTCGTTAAACGACACGGAATGGAATTTCGTTTCCAGATTCAGATAACTCTTCCTGGGTTTCAGCGGGAACTCTAAGCCCGCACCCACGGAGAGGCCAAAAGCATTGTCTTTCGCGACTGTCGTCGGATCGGAGATGTCATTTTCGGTTTTCGTGTACTGACCGACGCCGACGGTGAGAAAGGGTCCGGCGAAAGTCACCGGGGCCGTCGCGTCGCGCGTATCGAAGTAATAGCGAAGCTCTGCGCCGAATTTGAATAGGCTAAAGTCGTGTTTGGATTGTTCGTTATCTGCGCTGTTTTCTCTCAATCCGGTATACTGGTGTTTCGCGGAATAAATCCCCAGAGTGAGCGCGAAGTTAAAATCAAACCAGTAATGCACGCGAAGCTCATACGCGGGAATCCCCCCCGTAAACAACGCCCCCCGATTTCCGGGGGCACCTTCGTAACCCAGTCCTAGACTGACGCCGAAAAATCGACCGTACTGGAAGAAGCGCGTGTCTTCTGATTCTTCCTCATCATTAAATTCGCCAAAACTGGTGTACGGAGTGGGCCGAAAATCATCTTCCTCGGGTTGTTGCGTGCGCCCGGCTCCATGTTCGCCCGAAGCGGCTGGTTCGGTAACGGATGCGGGTGGAGGCGGATCGACAGCGAATGCGCTTAGGCTCGTGAGCGAGGCCGCGACTAAAGCGACACCGAATGCGAGCCCGATCGCGAGCATTGGAGAGCTCCGTTTTGAAAACACAGATTTAGAAATAGAATCGCATGCCGGCATTGAGAAAGGATGCTCCCACTGTTCGGAAAACCATCGAGCCCGTAATGTTCGTCAGTTCACCGCCGAGCTCAAACGACATGCCGACGCTCTCGAGACCCGGGATGAAAAATTCGCATCCAAATCCGCCTTGCAGATCGACGCCGGAATTGCTGTTTGCGGTAACCAGCCCTCCGGCGAGCATTCCGTAGAAGTTCAGATTGTTCTCATAAAAAAGATTTTTAAAAAGTTTCAAGGCAACGACCGAGTTTCCCGGCTTCGTGGTCGCGACTCCTAAGACCCCTTCGAGCGCAATGTCCTTCGTAGGCGCGTATTTTGCGGCGATTGCGGGCGTTGAGTTGCCCGACTCGCGGTAGTTCGCAAACTGTGCGTTATATCCTAATCCCATTCGGCCTTGAAGATCTCGCGCGAGAGCCGATGGCGCGAGAGCGAGGGCTGAAAATGCGAGCAGGAGTGCCTGAAAAGCGATTAAGCCCTTGATCCGATTCATGTTCGTTAAAGGGTAGCGGGGGTCTTTCCTTTTGACAACCCTACGATGCTCCCTTAAACCAGAATCATATGTCACTTGCTTCGAATGATCTGCTCTCTGGTTCCATGACTCGTATCGCTACGACTGCTTCGAAACAACGAAAGTTGGTTGCAGTTGCCTGTGTGATTCTCCTCGCGATCGCACTCGCGGTGAGCCTCTACCTCACCAAACGCGGTACTTTTCGGGCGCAAGCATCCGAAGCCCTTTTCAAAGCCCGCAACACCCTGGCAGCTGAAATGAAAGTTTACTCGAACTCGGTGAGAGCAGCCACACCCGTGCCGGCAAAGGTCGATCCGAAATCAAAAACACCGATCAAGCCTGCCGCAAAGATCGCAAATCCAGCCGCTCTATCGCTCGCGACATTTGATGTCGATGCAAAGCTCCACGGCAGCGTAGAATCGCTTGAAAAAGTTGCCCATGATTTTCCGGGCACGCTACCCGGATTTGACGCGAAGATGGACTTAGGTGGGCTTTATTTTGATCATTCCGTCGGTGCGGCTTCTTTTGAAAAAGCAGCAAAGTGGTTTGACTCCGCGGCGAACTCCGCTCCGGGGAAAGAACAAACGACTGCTGCGCTTTACAGCCTCGGTTACGCACAAGAAGCTCTCGGGCGCTGCGCAGACGCAGTGAAAAGTTTCGACCGCGCTTACCATTCTGGATCGGGCTTGATGGCGGGAGAGCTTTTACGGTCGAAAGCGCGTTGCCAAGAAACACTCGGCGATAAAGCAGCGGCTAAAACGACTTATGAACAAATGGTGAAAACGTTGCCGAATACGGACGCCGCTCGGTTTGCCGAAACGAAGAAAGCATCGCTCTAATGCGTTTTTTACTCATCACTCTCTTCTTCGGATCGATCCTCGGATTCGGATCGCTTCTCTCTGGATGCGCGGGTAAAAACATTCACCGTGATCTCGTGCCAGACACGATGGTGATGACGCGTGGATGGACGTTTCCGACTCATGGCGCTTACGATGCGAATGATCGCGGGTTCGAGTATTCAAACGCCATTCTCTACGAAAACACGCTGATTTTCGGGAGTGTGTCGAGTGGTGTGACTTCACTTTATCCTGGCTTGCTTCGGGTGCGCTGGACTTTCCCGGTAAAAAATGGAGTGGTAAGCGAGCTCGCGGCGGAAAAGAAAAACGTCTACTTCGGAGGGGGAGATGGCTTTCTTTATTGCCTAAGTGCCGAAACCGGCAAGCTCGTTTGGAAATACGAAGTAAAGCAGTCTCTCGTCTCTCGGCCGACAATCGTGAACGGTCGGCTTTTTGTGACGGCAGCGGATGACACGCTTTATGCTCTGGATGCCGGCACTGGAAAATGGCTCTGGAGTTATAAACGTCGGACTCCCCAAACGGCGACGATTCACGCCGCTTCTGCGCCATTAGTGGATGGTGGAGAAGTCATTGCGGGAATGAGTGACGGATTCTTAGTCGCGTTATCGCTTGAAGAAGGCGTTTTAAAATGGGAGCGGAAGCTTCAGGTAACCACCAAGTTCACCGATGTGGATGCCTCTCCGGTCCTCAGCGGAGACACGGTCTACATTCCTTCGTATGACGGGGCACTTTATTCGCTCCGTCGAAAAGGAGGGGACACCCTCTGGAGGTTCGATGCCGGCGGAGCTCGCAAAGTCACGATCGACCAGTCCGTTATTTACCTGCCTTCGAGTAACGGATCGGTTTACGCACTCTCCCAAGCGAATGCGAAAGTCCTTTGGCAGTTTGATATCGACCGCGGAGTTCCGACATCGATCGTGATCACCGAGCGCTACGCGATTTTCGCATCCTCGCACCAGTACTTGTACGTGGTGGATAAAGTGACGGGTAAAGGCCTATACCGATTCAATGTGGGCGACGGTTCGGGATTCTCAAGCAACCCGGTGTTCGATTCGAGTACGGAATCGCTTTATTTGCTTTCGATGGCGGGCAACCTCTACCAATTCAAGATCAGGCCTGAGGGCGCAAAACGTCCCGACGCTTACCAATTTGGCAGCGCAGAACACCGGCGCCAGGCTTACTGAGTTCTCAGTTCAGGTTTGAGGGTTCAGCTGATGTCGTGGGCCATGCGGACCAGGATTTCGCGGATCCATGAGAGATCCGACACCATTTCGCCAAGCTCCGCGTGATTTAATTTTTCAAGATCACGGGATGACAGTGCGCGAGCCTCGCAAAACTGACGCAACTTTCTCGCTTCGATCAGGTCCATTTTTCCGTGGCGCTCGAGGATGGAGAAAACTTCCGCATCGTTTTTAGGCATTCCGAGTCTTGATTCGAAGAGCTCGGCGCGTAATCGTTGAAACAAAACGGCCGCATAACATTCCACCGTCAATAAAAAGGAGCGAGTAAAGAGGGGAGTCCACTCTTGATTCGGACGCACCTCTAGAAACCCACCGCCGGAGAGATCTTCATCTAACCCCTTCAAACGGTGGTCTAAATCTATGATTTCTGATCGATTTCGTCCCGATCCGCGTGAGTCAATTTCCGAAGAATTCATGATATTACCCTCATTTAATACATTAACTTAATGTAACTTAAATAAGCGGTCCGGATCATTTTACGATGATGTCGATCGTGGTCGCCATCGTGGGACCATAGGAAAGATGCGCCCCGTTCGCGAACTGCAGAGTCAATTTATGTGGGCCTGGGGCAAGTTCGATTTCGGTCTCTGTTTGACCTTTTCCAAAATGGATGTGCGTTGCATCCGCAGGCACCGTTTGGCCAGCCGGAACCGAGTCGCCATCGATGATCAGATGATGATGTCCAGTGCCCGGATTGAGTTCGCCCGCAGGATGAAGTTTCATGCCGGAAACCCCGAATTTTACTTTGAATTTCTTCGTCACGACATCGTGATTTTTTGGACTTTCAAAAATGACTTTTGCGGTTGCCGGAGCCGCTTCAAAACCCGGGATATTCAAGTGAGCCATCTGAGGGTCTGCAGACTGGCCAGCCACAGCGGTGCCCGCGACCGCGGAGATTGATAAACAGAGAATTGAGAGAGAAAAGTTTTTCATGTGGTCGACGATAACGAGGATCGCTTGGAAATCAAACACTGGATCAAGGGGTTTAGAGAGTTCTTTTAAGCCAGGCTCACGTAGGCAAAAACATCCCCTAATAGTTTCTACTTTACATAATAACCATTATCAGACTCAAGCTCTATGGTCGCCGTGGAGAGGGCTTTGGTCACTACTGAGTGGACTATCAGCGGTGTTTGCCCCGTTGATCAGTCAATTCTCGTTCAAACGTTCCCGCTCAAAATGAATCGCATGCAGAAAAGCGATCATTTCCGCTGGTTTTTCCAGTGCGGCAAATCGTCCGGTCACACCGAAGTGGCCGGCCCCCATCTCGATATCCAAGATGGTCAGACGATCATCGGTACGGAGGTCTCGAAGCTTAGCCACCCATTTGGTCGGCTCCCAGTAAGTCACCCGCGGATCGTTCCATCCTCCGTTTACGAGAAGATAGGGATACTCGCCGGCCTTGAGTTGGTCGTAGGGAGAGTATTCGCGCATGGCTCGGAAAAATTCGAGCTGACGAGGATCCCCCCATTCATCCCATTCGGTCGGGGTGAGCGGGAGCGTCTCATCAGACATGGTGCTTAAGACATCGACGAAGGGCACTTCTGCGATCACGCCGCGAAAAAAACTCGGCTCCAAGTTCATCGTCGCCGCCACTAAAAGTCCGCCCGCGCTCCCCCCATGCAACGTGATATTCCCCGCGCCGGTTCGGCCCGAAGTGACTAACGCCTTCGCCACATCATGAAAGTCCGTAAAGGTATTTTTCTTTTTTAGAAATTTACCCTCTTTGTACCAACGTTGGCCGAGGTCTCCGCTGCCGCGAACATGAGCAACCGCGTAGAGAAATCCGTCATCGACAATCACGGACCGAAGCAGGCTAAATCCCGTGGGCGTGACCATCCCGTACGATCCGTAACCATAGAGCAAGGTCGGCAGTTTCTTCCCGCGGTCGATCTCTCTAAAAATCAGAGAGACGGGTATTTTCGTACCATCCGCGGCGGAAATCTCGATGCGCTCGACGGCGTAATCTTCCGGCCGAAATCCATGAACGATCCTTTCATGCAGCACTTCACGGTGACCGCTTGAGAGATCGTATTCGATAGTTTGGGTGGGAGTTCTTGGACTGGAGTATTTGAGGCGGATGGTTTTCGCATTAAACTCTTCATTTGCGGAAAAACTCACGTCCCGAATGGTTTCTGTGAATGGCAAATCATAGGTCGCCTTTTCTCCTCGGCTTTCCCCTTGAGAAAAAATCCGAACGCCCAGGACGCCGTCGAAAGCAAACAGCACTGCGATGTGGTTTTTAAAAACGGTGAATCCGCGCACGTCCGTGCGAGCGTCTCCAATGACAATCGGCTTCCAGCTCTTCATCCCGTTTTCGATTTCGGTCAGAGGGATAGATCCGAGAGAAAAGTTCGGCTCATCTTGATTCGTGAGAACGATGAAGCGGTCCGCTTGAGCGTCCAGTTCATATTCATGAGAACCCTTCCGTGTCAGAAAAACAGTGAATAAAGGGGATTCCCCCCCGGCCTCGTTTTTTTCTGATCCCCTTCTCGCGTACCTAACTTCCGTGCTTTCCGCGCTCGAGAGGTGAATAAAGATCCATTCGCCATCGGTGGATGACTGGATCGAAGTGAAGAATCTGGGATCTTTTTCCTCAAAGATCAAAAGATCTTCGGTGGACGGAGTTCGGAGTGCGTGGCGCCAGACTTGGTAGGGCCGGTGCTGGTCATTTAAGCGAACATAGAAAATATACTGCCCGTTTTTTGAGTAGACGATGTCCCCTTCTACATTTTCAATGATTTCTGACGGCGCGGGTCTCGCATCCGTTGAAATGAAATGGAGTCGATAAATCTCGTTTCCTTCCACATCCAAGGTGTAAGCAATGAGATCGTGCGCATCATTCGGAGTAAACCCTCCGAGCGAGACGTAGTCGTGCGCTTTCGCAACCTCGTTTAAATCGAGCCACACCACTCCGTCTGCGGGATGAAGACTGCGACTTTCTTCCTTTGATCGCGTGTAAACGGCGTATTCTTTTCCCTCGGGAATGTAAGCACCATAACGAAAGGGGCCGTGGCGATAAGGAACTTCGATGGCTTCGGGTTCCATCCGAGACTTGAGCTTCTCAAAATAGTCAGTTTTCAAGTCTTTCAGACGGTCCATCACGGTCGCGTAATAGGCGTTTTCTTCTCTGACATACTTCTCGACTTCGGGATTTTCTTTCTCTCGAAGCCAAAAATAGGGGTCTTCCCTTGTTTCCCCATGTTCGAGAATCGTTTTCACTTTTTTCGGACAACGAGGTGGCAGTGGGAGGTCGGTCATAGAGGATCAGCTTTGCGAAAGAGAGCCGATCCGTCAAGCCAATCGCTCGGGGGTTTACGCTCCCGCCGCTTGAATGGGGAGACCGAATAGCAGGGCTTTGATTGGGCGAAGGCCGCCAAATCGTCAGAAATTTATCATACCTATTAACTCCCCGTTTCTGTAAACGCAGTTAAGTCGGGAGCACGCGCTCCCGATGAGTAAGGCGATGAACTCTTGGATAAAACGCCTGAAGCCCCACTCTTTCTTACTGGCACTTGGAATGCTCAGCATCCTCTTCGTCTCATCCGCGCATGCGGATTGTCGACCGGAGGGAGATCCATTCGTGGGTCCGACCGTCATGCCATCCGGGCCTCGGGCAAATCATTGCCTAGACCCGAGTAAGCGGAGTTACCGGTTGATTACGCCTGAGCAGGCTCGAGGAGTCGTCGGAAATTTCGGACATTTAAAAGCAGGGGTCGAGTACCAATTTATTGCAAACGTGAGCCATGATCACGAGCACTGGATTGGGGCGTTTCCAGTGGATGCGGTCGAGACGATCGATTTTCAAATCGATGAATTTCCGCCGCTCCTGATTGCGGCTCATACCCAGCTCCGGGTGAACTTCAGGCCTGAAACTCCGGTCATTCTTTACCATCAGACCGACCGATCCCGAGATCCGATCTCACTGGGCGAAATCATTCTTTCCCACGAAATCGTTTCGCTCCTAGACGGTAAGGGTTACGACTTAAAAGAAGGCATGCAGGGAGCGTTTGCGAACGCAGCTCGGCTTGCGTCGCTCTGGGAAAGAGCCGACGATATGAGCGTCCGGCAGGATCAGCGGGTTCGTCAGTATCGACTTTCACTCACGACCGAGGAAGCAAACGGCCTGTGGAAGTTCATGCTTCCCTTTTTTCATGATCCGGAAATGACGAAGCTTTACGATACGGTGTCCCGGAATTGCACCACCCAGCTCTTTGAGATGTTCAAGGCTTGGCAGCCCGCGCGCATCGGATGGTTTAATGAACTCGCCCAGCGCGGAATCATTCTCGCACCCACTTACGCAAAACAGGGTTTGGAACTGGGTCACTTGCTTGGAAAAGAAAAATTACCGGACCTTAGGGAAGAACTGATCGAGCGGTTTGCCGCCCGCGAATATGATAAGGCAGATGTGGCTAGCGGTTGTCCGCTGGCAAAAGACCCGTTTGCACCGAGTGGGATCATGCCTTCTTGGACGAGTCGCGTCTGGGAGATGCAATTTTGGAAGAGTAAAAAACGGTGTTTAAACGTCGGCGATGGTGGGTCGCGTGGGTACAAGATCATTACCCCTGCGGAATTCGACGCTCACTTTAAAAAGAGAAGTCCCCACTCGTTTAAGTCGATTCCGAACCACGAGAACATCCGCCTGCTCGCAAACGTCTCGCATGAAGAAACTTACTGGGTCATGGCGATTGAGCGCGACGCGATCCGCGAGATCTTTTTTGAAAAGCAAATTTTGGAGCCCAACTTAGGGATCGCCCATACCCAGATGCGATTCGTTTTCAAAGACGGAAAAGAAGCGACTCTCTTCAACCAAAAAGATCCGAAGGCTGAACCCGTGAAACTTCCGGGAATCATTTTTTCGGTCGAAGGAGCACGCACCGTGGGCGGACCCCAAGAATTCGGCTTTATCGCAGGCATGACCGGTCAGTTCGGCCTGGCTCATCGTTTGATCTCTGAAAAAGATAAAATTCGGGCGTCGATCATCAACGATAAAAACGAAGTTCAGCAGATGAAGATCAAGCTCTCTGAAACTCGGTTAAACGACCTGTTTTGGTCGGTGATCGAAGTGATGCATGATCCGACCATGCCGAAGGTCTACAACTATGCGCTCAAAAACTGCACGAATAGCCTCTTTTACGCGCTCGATGCGTACTTAAAGAGAGACCGTGGAGTCCTTGACCGGGTTTATACATCGCTTCCTTGGTTTGCATTCCCGGCTCTCAAGGAACGCCGGATTGTGAACCGCGAGGGGAAGTTAGCCGATGATTTGAATTTCACGGTCCTTCGCAAATTCTTCGAAAAGGGTTGTCAGCGAACGCTTTTGATTGAGGACGCCCCGCTTTGATTCGCCTTCTCCTCATCGCTGCGGTTGCATTGAGCTTGAGTTGCGCGACCGCGATGCAAGCTCTCGCGGCTCCTGCGCTTTTTGGCGCAGAGTTCGAATTTCATAATGCAGAGACTTCCGCGACCGAGGGGATCTCTCATCCCGTGCTAAAAAAATACCAGCTCGCCATGCGAGAAAAACTCGAGAAAATTTGCGCGGTTCGGCGAGATTGCCGAGTCTCGAGCAGTCCTCGAAAGGGCTTAAGCTCGATGGATTACGTCGTCACCTATGAAGACGGCTGGTCTTTTCGAATCAGCACTGACAACGGAACCATCGAAGTTCAAACGGCTCCCGCAACTTATGAAGAATTTCAAGAGATGAGAGACCGCATTCAGTCCGATATTTTCGACGTTGCGGCCGAATGTGAACTCTTCCCCTCTGCCGAAGAGGGAGCCGGACACGTCCACATCGGAGTGGTCTCCGGGTTTAATGAAAATCCCCTCCTCCTTCGGAACTTTATTGTCGACCGGGCAAATCACCCAGAACTTGCTATGGGGATTTTCAACCATGACCCCGCAAACGCTCCGCCGATATCTGAGCTGACAGTTCCCCAAAAACGCGCGTTCATCGCCGTCATCCGAGATTTCGATGAGGGTAAGATCACCACCACGGTGGAATTCGCTCGGGCGCTGAATAAACAGGTTTACTACGCGACCCCATCGAAATGGGAGCCAGCTGAAAAGTATCAAGATGCGAACGTCACTCGAATTGATCAGTTTGCTTATGAAAGTGATCGGCAAACATTGGAGCTTCGGGGCTTTGCCGCTCAAGCAAATGCCGACGTCTTTTTGAGCGAAATTTTACTGCTCCAGCGGCGGATCGATTATTTAGAGAGCAAGGACGGCCGAGTCGGATTCGGTGCAACCCTCCTCACTCCCGAGACCGAGCTCGAAGCTGCTCTGGGATTTTACCGATTTGTGACCGAGACCGGCCTTCCTTGGAAAGATTATCGATCTTTTCTGCCAAAACGAATCGGCGAAGCGAGGTTGAAAGAAGGGGCCGCGACCAAAATTCTTCCGCACACCCCCTTCACGAAACTCGCCTCTGAGAAAAAATACAATTCCCGCTCCGACACCCGTTGCGCCTGGCTCTTTCGGGCCCTCGGCCGACTCAGTCCTAAAAATCTGCTTTTTTTCGGTTATTAATTGTTTTCAACGGTTCAGAGGCTCTTTCTTATTCGCGATAAGAGAAGTTATCGCGAATGAAATAACTTGATAAGCGACCGTCCTGCCCTTCTCGAGCTGAACGAATCTCGGCAGAAGACGTGACCGAGGGGGGTGCTTAGCGTCTCGCCCAGATAAAGAGGCGTTTAAACGGGTAAAAGAAGGGCCGCTCATCCGGCAAGATTTCAAACAACCTTCGCTGGTAATCGCGTAAGAAGGTTTGGTAATCGGCCGCGCTTAAATGCCTAGAAAATCGAGTGAGCAGCGAACCCTTTACCCATTCCACCACTGCGCCTCGGTCGTAGAGGTCTCCACCGATAAGAGCCTCCCAACTGGGCTCCGCGCTCATCACTGCGGCCAGAACGTGGGTCGGATAATCCTGGTTCATGGGCATCTGAAGGTCTCAGCGTGATTTGTCTTTCATGAGTCCCCCTCTCTGCCCTCGTCCGAGTCAGGCCGAATCGCAAGCGACGGCAAGGGACGATTCGGCTCTCCGTATTCAATGGCGCGGGCTGCGGAATTTTCGACGGAATTCTTCCGCTTATCATAGCGAGTGATCATGTCCGGACTCGCCCATCCGGCGAATTCCTGGATCGCGCGGTCAGGCACCTGATGATCGCGGGCATTCGAGATCGCCGTAGCCCGACATGAATGGGGGGAAACCCGATTCGCTACTCCTGCCATTTTTGCGTATTTCGTCACGATGTAGAAAATCATCGACGGATCGATCGCTTTATCTTTCACACCAGTGCGATTATTTCGAATCGGTGAGAAGAGAAATTCGCCACGCGCGAGGTCTTTTTTCGTGATCATAAAATAGTGCTGAAGCGCACTCCAGACGGCTGGAATCAACACAATCATGCGCTCTGTATTTCCTTTTCCTCGGAGCCGGAGGACGTGATGACTGCGTTCTTCGCCGAGACTCGCATTTTTCAGATCACAGAGTTCAGACCTCCGCAGCCCGCAGTAAAAAAGAATCATGAGCATCGCGTAATGCTGGGAGCCGGTTCGCGTGTGAAGGTTTGGGCCTTTCAAAAGCTTCACCACTTCTAAGTCGGTGAAAGCGTTCGTTCGCGAAAGGCGCTTTGGGTTCAGAAACCGCACGCCTTCGGCTGGATTTTTTTCAATGATGCCATCGTCCACGAGCCAGCGAAAAAAACTTCGGAGGGTCGCGAGGTGGCGATCGACCGTGGTGTGTTCGAGTTTCTCCGCAAGTAGAAAATCTTTATAGCCGATGAGAACGGCGCGGTTCAGGTGTTCAGGGCCCTGTTCCGTGTTCCGTCGACCATTCCGGACGATGAGGTATTTCAAAAAGCGCTCGAGATCTTTACCGTATGCTCGGCGCGTGTGGGGTGAGCGTTGGTCGAGTAAGAACGCTTCGATACTCTGGCGAAGCCGACTGTCGGGGCGGATGAATTCTTCTGCCCGAAGGCCTGGGGGGGCGATGAGGTTCAGGGGCCGCGGCAATTCGACGGGTAAAACTTCGACCTCTGCCGAAATCACTGCAGGAGGTGTGGCTGCAAGAGTGCTGGCTGGATGCGGAATGGCCGAGGCGGATGCGGTCCCCACCTCAGAGCCCGGGTCTCCGATCCCGCCAAAACTTTTTTCACTTTCTTTTTCGTCGGCTTCGCTCCGGAGAAAAAATTTCCGGTGCTGCAGTCGTTTCGCTCGTCGACCTGTTCGTTTCCGAGTCGGTCGTGGATTTCGTAACCCTTTTACGAGCCAGCCACCTAACTTCATTTTTTAAACGCTTTCGCGACCGCGCGGTGATTTGATTCGATGAGAGCACCAAATCCCATCGACTGAATTTCGCGTGCGAATGAGTCTCGCACGCCGTCCGCTACCCAAACTGGAAGTTTCGTTTTCGCATTTGCCGCCCGGAGTGCCGCAACCGTTTCAGCCGCAATGCCGACCGGGATGATCACTCCATCCGCTCCGGACTCTCGCAAAAAAGACCGAGGATCGTTCGAGAGGTCGGCTAAGATCGCCACTTCTGCTCCGAGACGGTCGCGCTCCCTGAGTAGTTCTGCGCCAGTGGTCATCAGTCCCCGAACCCGGATGAATTCGAGACCAGTCACTGCCGCTATCGCGAGCGCTGCCCGCGAATCGTTTCTTAGGACGCGAATTCCGAGCGGAACGCTGACGGCTTCTCTGACTGCTGCAGCAATGAAAGCGAAACTCGCTAATGTTTCGGGAGAAACCGAGCGCTCGAAATAAGGGGTATCCCCGGTATTTTCCAGCATCAGGGCTTTAAAACCAGCCTTCTTCAATTCTCTCGCTTCTTTTACAGCACGAAGGCCGGCGATTCGCACCGCATCGGTCGGATGCAGATCTCGAGACCCGGGAGAGCCCGGTAAAGCGCTTAACTGGATTGTTCCGATCAGATTCGGAAGCTTTAATTTCTTCACGAATTCAGATTAGTACGCCGCGCTTCGGACGTAAAGCGTCCTTCCCCTAGCCGTCACTTCGGCTTAAGCTCTCAGGGAGTGACCGCGCTACTTTATGCTTTTTTTATTCTCCCGCTTTCTAAACTTCCGCTAACGGTGCTCTACCGTTTTTCGGATCTCCTTTTTCTCATTACTTTTTATGGGGTGGGCTACCGAAAGAAGGTCATCCGTGAAAACGTCGCGCGCGCTTTTCCTGGTCTTTCTGAAACGGAGCGAGGAAAAATCGCCCGTGATTTCTACCGTCACTTTTGTGATCTGGTTTTTGAGAGCGTCCGAAGTTTTTCGATTTCTGACGAAGAAGTGCGGAAGCGCTTTCATCTGAATAACCCCGAGGTGCTTTCGGATGCTTATGGTCGCCGGGAATCGATCGTCTTAGTGGGCGGGCATTACGGCAACTGGGAGTGGCTCGCAATGGGTCTTCCGTTGCAGATGCAGCACCAATTGGTGGCGATTTATAAGTCGCTCTCAAACCCTTTTTTCGATCGCAAGATGCGGGAAACTCGGGGACGCACTGGACTAGAGCTCGTTTCAACCCGAGAGATCTCCGATTTTTTTCAGCGTGAAAACGCGCGTGTCATAGCCGGGGAGCGAAAGCCTTTTATCGTTGGTTTTGGATTTGATCAGTCGCCCGGAGATCCTCGCAAAGCGCACTGGATTCGATTTCTCGGGTTGGAAACCGGCGTGGTGTTTGGAGCGGAGAAGCTAGCGAAGGAATACGGTCTGCCCGTCTATTACGGCATTATTCGGAAGCGGTCCCGCGGCTATTATGACTTTACGATTTCACCCCTCGTTCAGCCGCCGCACGTGGAGCGGTCGGGTTGGATACTGGAGCAAGGAATGCGGCTTCTCGAGTCAGAGATTCGAAAGAAACCGGCATACTGGCTTTGGAGCCACCGTCGGTGGAAGCACGCAAAACCAAGTGACCGCACGATTTACGGGGAATGAAACCAAAGGTGACTGAGCAGCGGTACCGTTACTAGGGAAAGCGGAATTCCGATGCCCAAGATGAGTGCGCCTAGATTCGGTGCAAACCCCGCTTCGATTCCTAAGACGGTCGCGGTGATCATCGGGGCCATCGCCGCTTCGAGCACTCCGACGTTCAGTGCGTCCCCCTGAAAATGAAAAATCCCGGCGGCGATCCCGTAGATCATGAGGGGCGCGAGCACCATTTTATAAGCGAGCCCCAAGGTGAGTCCCCGGCCTTCGTGACGAATCATCTTCAAATCGGGTTTCAACTGTGCACCCACACTCACCATCGCTACTGGAACGAGCGTGGCAGCGATTCGACCGAGCGCTGACTGAATCATCGATGGGAAGTCGCCGAGGGGCGCAACCCCAAATGCAATTAGGAGCGCCAGAAAGGGTGGAAAGTGAAAAAGGTCTGAGAAAAATTTCCGCACGCTAAACGATTTCGGTGCTCCGGATGCGGAGTGGCCAGAAGTCGCGTGGAAGTAAGAAATCCAGAGCGTTCCTCCCACCGCGAGGACCAGAAAAGTTCCGAGTTGATCGAGTAAGACGGCCAGCGGAATTTTATCCGGGCCCAGGAGCGCCTCGAGCAGCGGGATTCCGACGAACGAAGTATTTCCTAGCCCACCAGCCAGCGCGAGCAGTCCCCACTGGTCTCGCCGGATGAGGCCTGCTCGGTAGAGCAGGCCGAAAAAGAGGATCGCGACTCCGAAGATTAACCAAGGGATAAGCGGGAGAAAAATCAAAGCCGCATCCACACGGTCGCGGTGAGCGGCAAGGTCTCGGAGAAACCGCGGGAGTTCAGAGAGGACGACTGCGGGAAGGGCAATCGCAATCACGTACGCGTTCAGAACTCGCGGCGTTTCGGCCGGAAATCGCCCGCTTCTGCGGAATAAAAACCCCGCGATGATGCCCACTGCGATGACGACGAAAGGTCCGAAGGAGGCATTCATGCGAGAGACTTATTATTTCCCGGTGATCTTCTTAAAGAACCCAGTGATGCCTTTTTTCTCAGCCTTTTCCAGAATTGCTTTAGGATCTTCGTCCCCGAGCAATTCCTTCGCTTGCTCTTCAGTCATTTTCCCGTCGGCGACTGCTTTGGCGACGATTTGCTTTGCTTCATCCGCATTCATTTCTTCTGCGGTTTCGGCCCCACCCATTCCCTGGGCCATCATCATTTGCATCGCCATTTGGGAGAATTCAGGCGGGAGCATTTTTTCAAACGAAGCAGCTTCGGAGCTCACGTCCTGACCGGCCATTGCTCGCTGCATGAGGGACTGAAGTTTCGTCAGTTGCGCGCGAGGAAGGCGTTGGAGGGATTTCTGCATTTGCTGCATCATCGCCGGATCCATCTTCGAGGGATCGAATCCGCCCATCGATGCGGGCAGTGCGCCCATTCCCGGTGCGGAAGGGAGAACGGTCGGGACGCTCAGCTTAGGGGCCGCATCGACGCCATGGCAGCGCTTGTATTTCTTTCCACTGCCGCAGGGGCAGGGCTCGTTTCGTCCGACCTGCGGCTCCGGAGTGGAGGCTGCGGGTGTGGTCGGAGATAAAGTGGAAAGCGCAGTGTTCGGGTCGATCGGGTTATTCATTTCAGTCATAAAGTGAGTTTGTTTTAAGCGAAAGGAGGCACGTTGCCCAGGGGTTTTCCTCGCCGCATGAGAGTCGCGTGCGCGCGGGTGGCTTGACCAAGCGCATCTGAACCCTTAACTTTAAGAGATGCATCCTCGTAAAGTCGCTCCGAAGCCCGCTCTAAAACCCGCAGATCGGCGCCCCTCTTCCGTGCATACCCTCATTAAAAGTGATTTCGCGGAGTCACGAGTGGCATTCTGGGACTCGGTGACCCTTTTTGTTTTTTCACTGATTTTCTTCCTTCTGAATATCTCGTTTCCTAAAACAAAAAATTTCGACGAATTCCATTACATCCCGTCCGCCCTGCAATGGATCGCGGGGAGTGAGAATCAAAACTGGGAGCATCCTCCGCTCGCTAAAATCTTGATCAGCCTGGGCATCCGACTATTCGGAGATGTGCCGCTTGGGTGGCGATTCATGAGCGTGGTGTTCGGAGCGATCACCGTCGTGGGAATGTATCGCCTCGCCTATGAGCTCTTCGGGAAAAATCGACGGGCTGCTTGGATTTGCACCGGCATCACGGTCTTCAATCAACTTTTGTACGTCCAAGCGCGAATCGCGATGCTGGATACGTTTATGATGGGCTTCTTAGTCTGGTCGCTTTGGGGCTTTGTCCGCGCGATCGACCCCGATGTCTTCGATCCTCGGTGGATTCGACTTTCTGGCGTTTTCATGGGGCTTGCCATTGCGTGCAAGTGGTTCGCACTCGTTCCTTACCTGATGTGTGGCGCTCTTTTAATCGCCCAAGCGGTTCACCTGAAATCAAAAAACCGAGTGGTCGACCTGGTTCTTTATTGGGCATTCGTTCCCGCTCTTTTTTACTTCGCGACTTTCATGCCTTACCTCTGGGTGAATCGGAATCCGCCGTACACGGTGCTTGAGCTGCTCACGAGCCATCAGGCCCGGATGCTGGACGGCCAGAAACGCGTCGTCACCGCCCATCCGTACATGAGCCAATTCTGGGATTGGATCTGGCTCAAACGCCCGATTTGGTACGCCTTCGATAAAGAAGGAGTCGATCAAAAAACGGTACGGGGCGTCCTTTTACTCGGTAATCCCCTCATCATGTGGGGGGGGCTGGTTGCGATTACCGCGATGGTGGTTCGTTTTTTAAAAACCCGCGGTCGAACCGCTTTTCTCATCCTGTATTTTTACTTTGGCTTTGCGCTCTGTTGGATCGTCATTCCGCGCAAAGTGGCTTTTTATTACTACTATTACCCGGCCGGGATGATGCTTTCCCTGGCCTGGACCTATTGGCTTCAGAAAACGAAAAAGAACGGAATTCCGATCGTCGCGGTGGCAGCGACGTTTGGAGTCTTTTTCTATTTCTTCCCGATTCTTTCCGCGATGCCGATTAAAGGGGAGACGTTTGTGGACTGGATGTGGCTTCAGTCTTGGATCTGATCGCGTTGAAAATGGGTTCGTAGATTCGAAAAGTGTAAGCCGTTTTCAAGCCGAGGCGTTTCTGAATTTCTTCGGGCTGAATACCTGATTTATACCAGTCGACGACAGCGGAATGGCGAAGCACTCGCGGAGTGACTCCCGGAAAACCGAGGGTTTCGGACATTCCTTTCACCAGCATCTCGATTCCTCGAGGGGTGATTCCGAGTGCCTTTTTCCCAATCCGCATGGGACCATGACGATTAAATCCAATGAATAAAAGCTCATCGGAATCTTCGTGATGGCTTGGTTTTTCGATGGGACGGGCGAGCTCCTTCAGTTGCGTGAGGGCGGTGATCGTGTCGGGTCTTAATTTGGATTCACGTTCTGCTTTTCCATAAAATTTTAATCGCGTGTTCAAAGGCTCATAGGCTGACCACCGAATCAGAGAGAGCTCGCTCACACTACAACCCGTGTCGGAGAGGAGCAGAAGAAGCGCGGCGTTCCGCGCTTGGAAATAAGACTCAACTGGAAGCCCAGAAATTTTTTCTCTGAAAAGAGCAAGGTCGATGGTGAGCGGGACACGTTCAATTTTTTCGGGAGCCAGCAATTTTTTCGCAATGTCGAGGTCGAGTTTTTTCCGGGCCGTCAAGTAGTGCATCAGCTTCCGCACGGTCATCAGTTTTCGGCGACGGGTGTTTGTTTTTTGGCCCTCGAGCTTCAGCCAGTCATGGTAACGTTCAAGGTCTTTTCGAGCTAAGCTTTTTAAATCGAGAGTCGGTTTCCCTCGGTGCGCGAGCAAAAACTCTCCAAAGCTCAGCAAATCAAAGCGGTAGGAATCAATGGTGTGCTTTGCTTTTCCGGATCCCTCGAGGTGACCCATGAAGCTTTTAACGGCAGACGCCAGCGGAAGAGTCGTGCGACCCTCGTTGATTGGCTTGCGTTGACGTTTTTGCATGCCTCGATCATACTTATTTACGCAAGGATGCCTAGGTAATTCAGTCGCTAAGGATATGCGAAACTATGTTAAAACGTTTTGGATTGGCTAGTCTGCTGCTTTCTTCGCAATTCGTATTCGCGGCCGGTGATCCGGATTATTCTCACCTCCTCGATTCGCAGTCGACGTCGGAAGAGCAAATGGCGGCGGGTCTTCCTCTCACGCCGGAAAGTGGAAACGAAAATGCGGAGGACCTTTTAAAAAGCGCGCCCTCCCCTCGTGAATTGAAACCATCGCGCGAGAAGTCGGCATCTGCAGAAACGGAAGATCCCTCGGTTAAAGATGCGCTCGCCGGACGAGAAGAAACCTCGAGAATTCCGACCCCGCTATCTCGCCACTCCATCATGGATGCGACGCTACCGAGCGAGGGAAATGCCGGCGTGTCCGCAAAAAAATGGGACCGTTCGATTCCGCTCTATGACCGTGAGAACCCTACGCGGGCCATCGATTTCCATGGGTCGCTTGCCGCTCTCGGCAACCCCGGCATACAGACCGACCTAGGGCCGGGCACCGAGCCGGAACGCGTCTCCGTAAAAAACTTTGGCGTGGGTTATGAATTTGAGCCCGCGGCATTACAGAAAATGGGCGTTTTTTCGATTGGTCCTTCGCTCAGCGTTTACTATGTCGACGATGCGAGCATCACGAGCTCCGCGTTTTCCATCTATGGTCTCGGGCTGAACCTGAAGTACCAATTCAAATACTGGCGCGGCCAAGCGTTTGTTCCGTTCGTTGGTTACGAAGCGGAGATGATCAAATATTCGATCATCGATGGGCAATCGGGAATCACCACGGCAAAAGGGCTGACCTTCGGAGCCATGCTTGCTTTAAATTGGCTCGAACCGAGCGCAGCGCATAATTTGTTTTCGGAATATGGCATTCGAAGGACCTATCTGGTCGGAGAAATGAAGCAACTCACCGCGGGAGAGACTCTCCTCTCCACCGACGGAACCGCGCTCTATTTCGGTCTGCGAATGGAGTACTAACGTTACGGGAACAACGCTTGCGTTCAAAAAACCAGATTACGGTGCGTCACGATCGGCTTGGCTTGAAAACTTTTCTAAACGGTCTGAAAGATCGGCTTGACCCTCCGAACAGGATCGTCTAATTCCTATCTACCCTCTGTTTTGTTTTGAGTTCGTCGTGTGCTCGGGTGGTGGAATTGGTAGACACGCACGTTTGAGGGGCGTGTGCCGAGAGGTGTGCTGGTTCGAGTCCAGTCCCGAGCACCAATTTTCTTTCTCTCTCTGGTTCTCCGGTGCCGCTTTCTGGATTACAATAATCGAACTTCAGATTGATCGCCTTGCTCAACAGAAATTGAACTGGCCATGGAATACGCATGATCAATTCAGATTTTTAGAGCGAAATAAAAGCATCCGGAAGGCCGGCGCTCACTAACAGCGATTTGAACACCGAGATCTCACCAAACTTCTTCATCAACCGGAAGGCACTGGGAGAAGAGGTCTGTTTCCATGCACCCAAATAAGACCGAAAAACTTTCTCTAAAAAGTCGCGACGTTCTTCCTGGCTCAGGACTTTCGCTCCGACTTCATCCACGCGCTCTAGAGCGTGCGTGATGGCAAACGAATACGTGTCGATGAACGCCTGCTCTCCCGCTTCGCCAGGCATCCGCTCACTCCACATTCCCGTATCGATCTACCGCACGGATCCCGAAGGACTGAAGATAAAATCAGGGTCAGTCGGTGCGAGCCCGCCTCGAAATCAGAAGCAAGCAGACGCCCGATGCTGTCGGCTAACCGTTCGTCTTTCCGAACGGCTCGAATCCAACTCTCCAAACACTCACCCTTGCATTGATTCATCGGAAACGCGGTCCGGTTCTCGCTTAAGTCCTCGAGTCTAAAATAGAGAAACTGTCCCAGATCTTTTTTCATCACTCCGACTTCCAGGAGCTGAGGTGCCGTCACTCTTTCACCCGCAGAGGCGAACAAAGTCGAAAGACTGAGCGCGATGATGAAAAGGCGACTAAACTTCATCCTCACTCATCGGCGTCGTAGCCGCTCGCCATCAACGAATTTACTTTTTCAACGAAGCCAGGTGCTCATCGATCGAGCGCACATCTTCGCTCTGCTCTCCCCTAACCTGAACTGCGATCTGCCTGAGTATTCGGAAATTTCCTTCGGCTTCTTCTCGCTTGTTTTGCTGCTTTTGCACCAGGGATAGTAAGAGGAGCCCGGCGGTGTAGATATCAAAATAGTCCGGGTCGAGGCCCAGCGCGGCGTCGAGTCCATCCACTTTAGCCACCAAAACTTGCCAGCATTCTTCGGCCGCTGGCAAATCATGAAGGTCATTTTGGTTTAAACTACCCAGCCCGAGCAGCGCTTCCGCGTAAGCAGGATGGTCGGTTTCGTCGGTTTCCTCACAATAGAGCAGCAGGTCTTCAAATTTTTCTTTTGCCGCTTCGATTTCGCCTCGGCGATAGAGTTCACTGATCTGATCTTGCTGTTTAATGAGGTTCATATTTTGGGGGTCGTACTTAATTTTGCGTGCGATCACAACCGGTTTTGTATTGGATCGACCTCTGCCTAGGATATGCGAATCTATAACAGTTAGCTGAAAACGAAAGAGAGACGCCCCTTTTGCGGCATCCCTCTTTCGTCATGTCATCAGATAATTATTTCGTTCGGCGAACCACTGCAGGCACCGGCGCAATGTCGCACGTTCCGGCAGCGCCGATCGCAGACGCCAGGACCTGAACTCCGGGAAGAGCCTCGGTTAAATCGAGGTCATTCCCGTATGTGTAATGCTTGTCGGCTTCAGGAATGCCCGGTAAAAATTCGGAATTCATGGTCACGCGGTATTGATATCCGCCTTGGTTATCGTAGCTGAAACTCTGGCCATTACAGCTAAGGGACGATCCATTATCCCGGAACCGAAGTCCCGTGAACGATTCAAGGCTGAACCCGGCGCCATTCGACATATCGTCGCCTACCAGGATCACCCCACCTGAAAACGACTTCAGAGTCGAAAGGGTTTGCTCATCGCTCAGCGGATGCCCTGGGTTACTGACGATCACGAGGTCCTTCCCAGTAACCTCTTCCCGACGAAGTCCTCCCGGCATGATCACTCGATATTCGACTTGGTAGCCGGCGAGCAAGGCATTTTTAATATAATCGGAATCGCCTTCATCCTCTCCGTGAGTGTTTGAATCTTTCAAGAAAAGAATTTTAGGATTTGCGACGGGTGAAGCGTACTTCACGGCATTCGTCATAATTAAATTCGCTGCTTCATCGGGAATCTGGCTGACTGTGAAAAGAATCGTCACGACTCCAGCGGAAGTCACTACCGGTGCGCGACTACAGGCCGGCGCTTCGGGGTGGTCTTCACAAAGAGTCGAAGTGGAAGGTGGAAGCGCGGGCACCGATGGATCTGAGACCGGTGCGATCTGGTCGGACTGTTTTTGGGAGAGAACCGAGCTAAAGCCGGTGTCATTACAACCGGAAAAAACCCCGAACATCACCGCTAGAACTGCGAAACTGTTTTTAACTTGAACACTCATAAACAATCACCCCGATAGCTATAATTTCGCAAAGTCTTCGCGTCCCCATAATGAGTCATGTTCGACACCCCCGAAATATCCTTAGAAAATCGGTTTTTCGAAACGGAGTGACGTTTCCGTGAGCACTTTGTTATGCTAAATGAACAAGTAAATGCTCGAACTTCGTTTTTCAATTCGATGGGGCTAGCGTTTGTCAGGCGTAAGCGAATCCGAGATAGACCGCATTGCAAATGGTCTCACCACTCTGAAAGAACTCACCCTGAGTTTTAATCGTCGAAAGAATCGTCCTTAAACGCTTTCCAAAAGAGTCTGAGGAACACTTCCCCGCGAATAAATCTCGAGAAAGCGTGCCGACTCGGCATTCAAACCGTATTTCTGCATAGAATCGACGGCATAGGTGAGAAAAGTAGATTTCTTCACCCCAAGCAAGATTGCCCGCTCAAACATCTTCACGGCCTGCTCATGCTCTTCGTGAATGAGGTAATACCGTCCGAGGACCGCAAGCCCCGCTCCGATCGCAATTTTTACTTCTTCCGTTTTCTCAATCTGGCCCTCATAAATCTCAAACCAATTCGCAACATCTGAAAAATTGGCGGTTTTCACTGCGAGCTTGATCGCAGAATGCAGGCGCGCTGAATTATCAGGAAAAATGCCGACCAACCTACGGAGGACTTCGTAGCTTTCAAGCGTTTTTCCTTGATGCACCAGAAGCTCATACATCGCTTTCAAACACTTACAATGAATCGAGTTCTGGGCCAGCCCGAGTTTAAATTCATTTTTCGACTCACCCATCAACTTCCGCATCAACTTCGCTTGGCCAGCGTAGAAATGCGCATTGGAAGGTGCAGAATCTAAATTTTTTGCTTTTTCAAAAAGGACCTCCGCTTGATCGAAATCCCCTTTATAAAGCCGGGCTCTCCCGAGCGCGATGATTCGATTAAATTCCGAAGGAATGATTTTCGCCGTGAGCTTTTCCAAAAAAGTCGCTTTGAATTCGTCAGCCGCAAAAGGCTTTAAAGCAAATCCATCCACTTCGGATTCAACCGCTCTCCCGATTCCCGCTTGCGAAGAATTTTCAGTTAAAAGAAAAACGAATGCGTTTTCCAAACTTTCGGTCGAGATCATCTCTTGAAGCTCTTCGAGCAATGGAAAGCCTAAGGAATCGTCAAAGAGAATGGTGTGAGCGCCCTCAAACCCGGTGAAATGAAGCGCTTCGCTCCGGTCTTTTGCCATATAGGTTTTACGAGTCTCAAACCCCATTTCTACGGCGAGCGAGAGCAAATAAGCGCGCTGCATGGGATCCGAGGCGGCAATGAGAAGTTTTCTACCCTTGACGATTTCGATGTTGGCCGTTTTTGGATTAGCTCGCATCTAAGCTCCTCTAGCCGTGGTAAAAAAATCCTTTAATTCCGCTTCACGTCGATCGAAAATAAACAGGGCCTGCCTCAGCTCTTCTTGGCCTTTCCCGGTAAAATTCCCGACCGCAAGCATGCCGGCGCCCTCCACTCCTTGGACATCATGACCAGACCATTCCACACTGAATCTCCGGTCAATTTCCCCCAGGCGGAAACGAACTCCGAGAAGAAGGCGGTCTCTTGCGCGAAGCGAGTCGCGTGGAAATTCAAACGTAGCCCGCTCACCACTCAACTCGATCACGCGCAAAGGCAGTCCATTCGAAATCGCCAGACCATTTAAAGATTCCATGCGGATCTCGAGAATGATTTTCTCAAATGTTTTCTTCCCGCTACTCACTCCCGGCTGTGCGACGTCTTTCAACCCGAGATGTTCACCGAGCGCTGGATTGGTATCGAGTGGAGATTTCCGGTCGTGTGATCTCCGCCTCGTCTCGACTCGGAGGTCTTTTGGCTTGAATTCGAATCCAACTGCACCTTCATGATCATTCCATTCCGGATGGCTGGAGTCACTCGGCCCGGTGGAACCATAACCCATGGACTCGATTTCATTTTTTGAAAGCTTCATCGAAGCTTCAAGCGAAGCCTGGATTTTAGGAACGAAAAGCTTAGAGACTTCCGAATTCTCAAAGGCCTCGAGTTCTTTGCCCTTCACACAACCAAAACGCACAAACTCTGGAGCCTGTTCATCTTCCGTGTAGAAAGCAAGGAACGGGACGGTGGAAACAAAGGACCAAAGGTTTCGTTGCCAAGAAAACTCCGGCTGTTTTCCGTAAAAAATCCAGCGCCCTTGTCGCGGTTGGAATTCGGTATCAGACTGCACACGGAGTTTCCAAACCCAACCCCGTTCGCCTTGCCGCTCACTTTTCAGTTCTTCCCAAAATCCGGCTGCCGGACCGGGCCCGAGGACGTCGACTAACCAGCGACCCATGACGAACCGAAGATTTTTTACATGGGGAACATACCAGAAATCAGAGGGGTGCTCGACGGGTTTCAGCCACCGAATGTTCGAAGCGTGATCATTCCGATTTTCCCTCGCGGACCCCCCCCCCTCATTCCCGGCCCGACTTCCGGAGTTTCGGGTTGATTGGTTTCGTTGATGGTTCTGAGTAACCACCATGAATGCCGTCTTGATTTTGTGATTTACTGCCTTAATCGTCGACTGATAATCGATGATGTCATGCGCGCCACGCGTTTTCATCAGTCCGATCACCCTCGGATGATTCACACCATTCAAGATGATGGAGCGGAGGTTCCCCGATTTAATTCGGTCATCCACCATCGTGAGCACATTCAGTAAATCGACTAACTCTTCTTTTGCTTGCAGTGTGAGGATCAGTACGGTGAGGACAGTCGATTCGACCGCAGCGAGTATCCCCTCAGGGGATCGAACGACTTCGGAATCTAAAGTCGCCTTTTGTTTTTCGAGTTGTTCCAGGAGCGTACTCATCATCGCAGGCGGAATTAAACTCTGGGAATAGACGACGATCTTTACACGTTCCATTCCGACTATTGTCCCGAAAAATCCATTTTTTCCAAAGAAAGGAATGACTAGATTCTAACTTTTAATCCGTCATCCTTTTGGCGAATACTACTTACGTCCATTCATTTGGTCCACGATTTCAGGGATTGTAACCGCGCGTAGGTGGTTAGCCGGGTCTTTAATGAAGCGCATGACCCTCTCGCTTGCGATGACCGACTGCGGATGCACATCGTGAAAGAGAATCACTCCTCGACCGTTCGCACGCATCTGCTTCAGAGTTCCGGCGTAGACGGCGTCCGGATCTTTAATTTGCCAATCCAGCGTATCGACGTTCCAGAAAACATGCACCATTCCTGCGTTTGCGATGATGCTCCGAATGGCGGGAACCGTAAGCCCTTGCCCGTAGGGAAGGCGAAAAAACCGAGGCAGAACACCCAAAACGGACTTGAATCGCGCGGCGGCTCCCTCTACTTGGTAGTGCCTGTCGGTATCGCTGATTTTCGCGAATTGGGGGTGCGTGAATGAATGCGACTCGACAGCGTGTCCCGCCGCTTGCTCTCTCAGTGCGAGATCTGGTCGCCCATTTTTACCAATATTTCCCGAGAGAATAAAATAGGTAGCAGTGTAGGAATTCTTCTTTAAATTTTCGAGATTTTTTTCGGTATGGGGAGAAACGGGTCCGTCGTCATAGGTGAGAGACCAGTCCCCTTTTGGAAAATTAGATCCACTGACATTGCCTTTTTTTCCTGCATCCGGAAAAAATACCGAACCCCACTGGCTTTTCCTTATTTCCAGGGGTCGAGTGAGCAGAGTGTCGCCTTCTATTACGCCCGGGCTACCCAAATCTGAAACTCTGGAGGGCTGTGGCGATGGACTCGGAGAAGCTGGAACAATCGGCAAAGTTTGGCCGGGTGTGATTTTTTCGCGGAAGAATTCAGCCCTTGCTTCGACGAGCCGCACGACGGGAATCATCGCGCCACTAGATGCGGATTGAAAAAGTGACAAAGATTTTCCCTGATTTTTTAAGCTCTTCGCCGCCTGAATGACCTCGCGAGAATTCGAAGCAGGGGAACCGATTTTCATTTCGGTTGCTCCCCCTTCTCCACATCCGGGAGAGCTTGAAAACCACTCGATCTGGGCGAGGAGCTCGGAAATTTCGGCCGTAGCCAGCGTGGCAAATCGCGAATCATTCACTTGGTTCGTGATCGGCGCGGCAAGCTCAGCTCGGAATTTTTTAACTTCCTCACGGGCAATGAGTGAAGCGTGCTCTGCAGGTGCGTCTTCATCACTCGAAACTCCGTCCAACGCGCGAATAAAGCGATCCCGAAAAAGTACGGCCGCAAGATCGCCGAGATCGCGCCGAACACTGTACAACGACTGGAGTCGTGCGTAGACCGGAGAGTGCGCTTGAATGCGGTCCAAAGTGTATCCACGGTCTACGAGTCCGTAAAAATCTTTCACCAGCATTGCGCCGTAAGCATCCGCTTCAGCGAGCGCAAGAGATAGCGCTTTCATTTGCTCATCTGGAGTGAGTGCTCCGAGCCGATTTGCCAGGTCACTCCTCAAGGATCCATCACGCCCTCTTGCTTCCGCCCAGTCATTCCAACTCTGAAAGTTTTCACCGCCCGAAAAAATTCGTGCGCCGGAAAAGCACGTCATTCCTACGCGAGCGGTCACGGATGCGAGACTGCGTGCAGGACTTCCTTTTGTGAGAGGAACCGCCCCTAATTTTTCGGAGGCACATGCGGAAAGTCCCGCAACGATCAGTGAAGAAAAGAAAACATTCCGTGAACGCGCGCGCCTCTGCATGGAAAGAACTCCTCGGAGAAAGATTGCCTCCGTCTTATTGTGCACGGTCAGAGTTCGAGCACCAACTGCCTCGCTTCAGTTTTTTTCTCTTTAAGCCTGATCCCTGCGCGCGATGCCGATTCGCATTTAAGCTTGTCTTTCCGTCAAACCTTCGACACCTTCTTTCTACAGGAGATATTCCATGACTAAAAAGATGATCATTCAATCGTCGGCGAGCGCGTTGCTCATCGTCGGAGCCGTTTGTAACTCAGGTTCAGCTCACGCCGCTGGATTTGAAAAGTCCCTCACTTGGTCGGCTGCTTCCGCTGCACAAGCCGGTGCCGTCGTCGGTTCCGTTGCTGGCGCGGATTCCCTTTATTACAATCCGGCCGGACTTGCGGGCACGACCTCCACCGGTGCCGAAGTCTCCTTAAACTTTTCTCCGACCTTTTCGAAATTCTCCGGCGCAAATCCTCTCCAATATTCAGCGAGTAGCGGTAACGCAGGCGTCGGCGCGGTCGATGGTAAAGGCGGATTTTCACCCGTGGGTGGAATGCTCGCTTCCTACAAACTCTCTAACCAACTGGCCATCGGGGGCGGATTTTACGTCAGCGGCGGAACCAAGTCGAAATACGAAGGTTTAGATTATTCCGCTGTTTCGATTAACCCGGCAAACCTCTACTCCCTTCAGCCAGTCGTCGAAACCAGCCTCGCCATCACGGAAGCTGCTCTCGGAGCTGGATATGAAGTCATCCCCGGACTTCGCTTCGGAGCCGCATGGCGTGTGGTCATGGTGAACGCAAACTTCTCGACCGTCGGATCTCCAGCTGCCGCAGGTTATAATCCTCACCAAGCGATCACGAACGTGAATATCGATGACATCAAAGCCACTCGTTGGAATGCTTACAAACTCGGGCTGCAGTATGACAACGCAGAAAAAACCTGGGGCATCGGCGCTCAATACCGCTCTGAAGTGAAATTCACGGCGAAAAGCGCGAACACGTCTGGACAAGTGGAAACGGCGGCCACCAACCCTACGGCTCTCACGACCGGATTTGCAGACCTCTCAAACACCTTCCCACAACAAGTGAACTTGGGTGGTTATGTGAAGGCGTCGCCGACTCTGCGCGTGTCGACCGAATACAGCTACACGAACTATTCGAAAGATAAAGTCCTCGTAATTAACGGAACGGTGAATGGAACCGCACTTTCGTCCATTCCTCAATACTGGAAGAATCAGCATATCGGTCGTCTAGGTTTCGAGTACACCGGTTACGCGATGCCGATTCGCTTCGGTTATGCTTACACTTCCCAGGTTACCCCTTCCGAATACGCTCGCAGCACGTTCGCAAGCCCAGGGAGCGGTCATGCGATTGCGATCGGATCCGGAATGCCCCTTATGGCAAACTTGGATTTCGATTTCGCCGGCGAATACAGCTTCGCAAGTGGCACGGGTCATAACATCATTGCCCCGAATCCGGCATACCCAGACGTCACGAACGACGCGGAATTCAAGTCTCATGCGTACGTTGCTCACCTGAGCGCGAAGTACCACTTCTAAGCTTCCCAGAAGATTCAATAATAAAAAAGAGACTGGCGAGATCATTCTCGCTAGCCTCTTTTTTATTTCGTCTAAGGAACTAAAGAACCCTGCCGCCGAAACTTTCCCGCTTTAACTGGAGAAAGAATTCATCCATCTCGCGAGCTCGGCTTCGACCCATTGCTTTTGCGGCCGGGGTGGTTAGCATAAGAGGAAATTCGCGGCGGAAGCGCATGAGCATTTCCACCCCAGGCTCGAGGATCGCAGAAGGTTTCGGACCTTCTTCAGTCACGGCGAGAATTCTCGCAATCCCGATCGAGCCCATGAAGTCTAGAACATCGGCTTCCCGAAATGCGACTCCGAGATCCGAACTCGGCTTTGGCCCATAATAGGTGTGCCCGAGAATGACGTCTTTTACTCCGGGCCATTTTGATGAGGGAAATCCCCATTTCTCCAACATCGGTTTTGCAATTTCCACAGACCGAATCGCGTGGTCGACTCCTGCTTTCGAAAAAGGAGGCAGTCCGCCGATATCGTGCAGAAAAGCCGCCGCGAAAAGAACATCTTTATCGACGACTTTACCCTCTGACTTTAAGAGTTCAGCAGCGACTTGGTAATCCCGTTCCGAATGAGCGAGTCCCCAAGATGGGTGCAAGGAATTTTTAACCGAGAAATCATAAACTGAGCGTTTCCAACTAGAATCAAGGAGGATTCCTGATGGCGTTCGCTCGGGGACCACTCCCGCTCTGGCAGAAAAAGTCAAAAGACTGGTAATTGTAAGGAAGATTACTCCGGCGGATGACATTGTATTCTTAGTCAAAGCCAACTTCGAGTGACGGTAGCTGTAGAGGAAATAGATCGCCAGTCCCACCGCAAGCCACACACCGAACCGAGTCCAGTTCACCCACCCGAGTTCCGTCATGAGGTAGCCGGTCGTAAAACAACCGAGGACGGGAATGAGGGATAGTCGGTGACGGAAACTCAACACGAGCAACCAAACTATTCCAATCAAGTAAGCAAGCAGCGGCAAGCGATGCTTGAGCACATCCCACTCCGGATGCCTGAAGTCATGCAGAAATCCGGTAATGGACTCCGGGCTCATCGCGTAGACCACTCCCACCGTCACGAGTACGATGGCTGGAAAGATCCACCGCGAGTCGATGTAAGGCATTCGGAACTGGCCCTCTACGCCAGGTCTCCGCGGATCCATCGTCAGCACTCCGATGCACACGAGTAAAAACGCCGCGAGGGTCCCAATCGAAGTGAGGTCAGTGACCTCAGTGAGATTCATGAACAAACAAGGCACACCCACGAGCACGCCGGTGACGATCGTCGAAAACCAAGGCGTGCGGTGTTTTGGATGAAGTTCAGAGAAAATTTTAGGGAGGAGCCCATCGCGGCTCATCGCCATCCAAATTCTCGGCTGCCCCAATTGGAAAACAAGTAAAACACTGAAAAGCGCAATCACTGCGCTCACCGCAATGACTCCCGCAATCCAGTTCACATGCGCACCGTCCGGGCCGAAAACAAACGCGAGCGGATCGGCCACGCCGAGTTTCGTGTAGGGAACCATTCCCGTTAGGACCAGTGCGACTAAAATATAAAGCACGGTGCAAATCACCAGCGCATACATCATCGCGCGAGGAAGATCGCGCTGAGGATTTTTGCATTCTTCCGCCGTCGTCGAAATCGCATCAAATCCAATGTAGGCAAAGAATACTCCCGAAACGCCTTTTAAAACTCCCGACACTCCGTTCGGCATGAAAGGCGTCCAGTTCGCCGGCTTCACGTAAAACGCACCAAGCGCGATGACCAGCGCGAGGACGAATAGCTTTAAAAGAACCATGAGGTTTGAGACGCGTTTTGATTCCTGGATTCCGATGTAAACGACCCAAGTGACTAGAATCACCACTCCAAGCGCAGGTAAATTCGCAATCATTGGCAATCCGAAAATTCGGGGCGCCGTTTCAAACGCCGTGTAAGCCGTGACCTGCGCGCTTGAAATGTCTTTCGTCGCCAGGTCCGCAAATGCCACGCCGTGTGAGAGCACTTCGCGCACTGCTTCGTGTCCACGCACCGCAGTGAGGTAATCCGTAGCGAAATACGGCGGAAAAGAAATCCCGTACCCCTTCAAGAGACTCATGAAGTATTCGCTCCAAGAGATCGCAACCGCGATGTTTCCAATCGCGTATTCCATGAGAAGATCCCAGCCAATCACCCAAGCGAGGAGTTCGCCGAGACTTGCGTAGGCGTATGTGTAGGCCGAACCCGAAACTGGAAGTTGGGAAGCGAACTCCGCGTAACAAAAGGCAGAAAAGCCGCAGGCAATAGCGGTAAAGATGAAGAGGAAAACGACGCCTGGGCCACCGTGAAAGGAGGCTTGGCCGATTGTTGAGAAAATTCCGGCGCCGATGATGGCGGCAATTCCGAGCGCGGTTAAGTCGACGACGGTGAGGGTTCGACGCATTCCGTTAGCCGCTCCGTCCCCTTCTGTTGAATGCTGGATAATATCGGCGATGGATTTTTTACGAAATAAAGACGCCTTGAAATCATTTCCGGAAACGTTTGTGTTTAAACTGTGCGACATCTTATTGACACCCCTACCTTGGTCCAAACAAAATAGCCACGAATCCTAAAAGGGCGGAATGGCAAACACGAGTGAAAGGAAACTCATGAGTCTCTTTATTAAGAAAGACATCGACCGGCTTCTCGCAGACGCAAAAGATCCAGGGGTCAGCGAAGGTGGACATTCGACCGGATTGAAACGTCACCTCACCGCCTACAACCTCACCGCGCTCGGAGTCGGAGCCATTATCGGAGCAGGGATTTTCTCACTCACCGGAGTGGCCGCGGCGAATTACGCAGGCCCCGGAATCGTTTACAGCTTTATCATCGGCGGAATTCTCTGCGCATTCGCCGGACTCTGTTACGCCGAAATGGCCGCCATGGTTCCCGTCGCGGGATCGGCCTACGCATACTCCTACGCAACGATGGGCGAATTCATCGCCTGGATCATCGGTTGGGATCTCGTCCTAGAATACGCGTTCGGTGCGGTCACTGTTTCTGCAGCCTGGTCCGGATACTTTGTTTCACTCGTGACGAAAACGCTCGGAGTCAGATTTTCCGATCTGGCGGTCAGGTTCACGAAAGGGCCTTGGGAAACCGTCACGCTCCTCGATGGATCGACGTCCGCCGGAATTTGGAATCTTCCTGCCACCGTGATCGCACTGATCATGTCGGCGATTCTCTACCGCGGCATTCGCGAGTCCGCGAAAATTAATAACGTCATCGTGTTTGTGAAAGTGTTCATCATCCTCGCGTTCATCGCCATCGGATGGGGAGTCATCGATTCCGCAAACTGGATCGCAAATCCGGCTGCATCCGGCCTCGCGCGGTTGGTTCCTGCGCAAGAAATGATTACCCGTCACGGCCGAGAATACCTCGGATTCGGATGGCCGGGAGTGCTCACCGGAGCGGGCGTCGTCTTTTTCGCCTACATCGGATTCGATGCGATTTCGACTACGGGACAAGAAGCTAAAAATCCGCAACGTGATTTGCCGATCGCGATTTTGGCTTCCCTCATCGGTTGCACGATCATCTATATCCTCATGTCTCTGACTATGACTGGGGTCGTGAATTATAAAAACCTAGCCGTCTCGGATCCGGTCGCAGTCGGCGTCGACCGCATCGTCGAACTTCGGCATTGGTCACCGGTTGCGGGACTTGCGCTCGCCTTCTCCGTAAAGTTCGGCGCATTGGCCGGACTCACGTCGGTGATCTTGGTGATGATGCTCGGGCAAACGAGGATCTTCTACGCGATGGCGCGTGATGGACTCCTGCCATGGTTTGACCGTGTTCATCCGAAGCATGGCACTCCCGGAGCCGCGACGATCGTGACCGGAATTTTCGTTGCCCTTTGTGGTGGACTGATGCCGATGAGTTTAGTGGGAGAACTCGTATCGATCGGAACGCTGCTGGCGTTCGTACTCGTGTGCGCAGGAATTCCGATTCTTCGAATCACCCAGCCAAATCGAAATCGCCCGTTCAAAACACCGGCTTATTGGTTTGTTTCGATCGCAGGAGCTGCATCCTGTTTTTGGGTGATGACGGGACTTCCGCTCGACACTTGGCTTCGGCTCATCATCTGGCTCTTGATTGGATTTGTGATTTATTTCGGCTATAGCCGCAAGCACAGCAAGCTTCGCCTCGGGAAGTAAACTCGGTTCGATTGGTTCTGCTTTGAAAGACCCAAGCGTGCCGATGGCGGCGACTTGGGTCTTTTTTTGCGTACCAGGAGGTGCATTCAAGCACCATTGACCTTTCCCGGCCCGGTTCTGAGTCACCTTAAAATCGAATACACGGCCGCTTTTCGATAGGATGGCGATAAGCGGGCCCCAGGACAGAATGGATATTGGTACCGACCTTGCGATAAAGAGAGTCAGGAGAGAGCACTATGAGCCAAGGATGGCGCATCGGTTCCGGTATTTTATTTCTACTATTGTCGGGTTGCGGAAAAAGCGGAGGTTCGTGGTCTGGATTTCCCGTAGAGATCTACGCCGACTCCGCACTCGTTTCTTCGCGCGAAGCGGAAGCAGATCTCACCGACGCGATGACGTTTTGGGAAACGCGAGCGGGTAAAAAACTCTTCGATTACCGCGGAATCTGGAAGAGTGGAACTCCCTACGCGGGCAATGTCATGGCGCCTGCTTCAGCGGTCGCAAACGTGATTTTTTTCCAAAACCCTTGGCCGTTTGGTGCATCGATCGCCGGACGAACCACCACGTTCAAATCAACCGACACGATCGAACACGCTATCATCATGGTGAATCCCGATATTCCTTTTTGCTCCGGAGACTGCCGAGGATGGATGGGAAGAACGAGCATTCGAAATACTCTTGCCCACGAACTCGGTCACTTCCTAGGCCTGGGTCACGTGAGCGATCCGACCAACATCATGTTCCCCGAGGTTCTGAAGGTGAACACTCTCACTGCGGCTACGGTGGATGGCATCGCGCTGAAGTCAGTGACCTCGGCCGAATGAGTAATGTCACCGAGGTTCGGAATCACTGCTTTCGTTCGAAAACTCAGGGTCCGCCGAACAGGAGAATAGTTTCTCTACCAAACTATGGTTCGATCGTTCGAATTTCACGTGTTGTTTTTCTCTGAGCGTCTTGAAGTCCGTTTCAGCCGGAAGGCCATAAACTGCAGCTGCCCAATTATTGTAATGTGCCCAAAAACTTTGTTGATTATTATACTGCAAAGTTTCAAGAACCACACCATCTACCGCTTCGAAGTAACGAAGGAGGGATGCGTATTTTTTCAATTTCTCAGCCGAAGGACGTTTCTCGAATTGTGAGGAATAAATTGTTTTCTCAATGCGGTTAGAAAGCTCGGGATCGATCATTTGGATCTCCGGACTTCTACCCGTGCACTCCGAGTAAATGTTTTTTCTAAAATTTCCGATCAAGATTTGAATATGGAGATCTTTAAAAATTTCGTTCAGTAATTGGCTTGTCTTTCGAGATGCAGATCTGAGGCCAGAGTAACTAAAACGCAGCCTTCCACCGTTCAAATCTAGATTTCGATATTGATCTATTTGAGCGACTTTATCCGTTGCCTCTTGCAACACGAAACATCGGAGCTGATTCACGCTCTCGATATCTAAATCTATATTTTTTTCCCGAAGAGCAACGACACCAGCAGGAATGACCAATTTCAATAATAGGTCAGGATGCTCATCTCCGTAATCGACGCTGATAACCGGGTTGGATGCAGTGTAGAGTGCATACGACGAATCCTGATTGAAAAAACTGGCCCCTGATTTTTTATCGTAGAAAAAAAGATCGGCTAATTCTTTGTCTTTTGGATCGACGATAGGCTGGGCTGGGCGAGGGTTCTTACCGTAATGAAAGAGCTCAATGGGTCTGTTGAGAGAAAACGTATAAGGAAGAAGTGTTTTCTTTACCAGTTCGCGGATATCGGAAGCATCGGCTTTTAGCCCATCACAACCTTTCGGGTCGAAGTCGGGAACCGAAGCGAAAACCGGCTGAATAGAAGCCGCGGCAATCAAAAACGCCAATGAATGGCTTACCCAATTATTCTGATTGCCGCGCATCTAAATCCTCGAAATCTAAAGGGTGAATCCGAAAATAGAACCGAATCCGACCACATGAGCTTACTTCCAAATCAGGTCTGAATTACTTGATTTTGATTTTCGTCTTCGTGCGGGTTTTGATTTCTTTCCCGTTCGCTCCGATGCTCTTCACATCAGACTTCTCTTTGATTTTGTGTTTGGTGATTTCGCCGTCTTTGTTCGTTTTGATTTTTTCTTTCAACTTAGTATCGGAATCGCCCGTCGGAGCTGGAACAATGGGTTCGGCGGGTGGAGCCGGGACGATCACTGCTACCGGAACTGGACGAACGACCGGAGCTGGAACGTAAATCAAACGCGGAGGATTCGGATTCAGGCCATCATTCAAACCGCTTTTTCCTTGGCCGGGATTTCCTTGTACAGGACTGCCCTTCACGCCGCCGTTCACGATCACGACCGAGTTGTTTCCTTGCACGACCGAAACGTTTTCGACGGGCAGGGAAACAAGTCCATCTGAACCGCCCTTTTTACCTTGGGTCGGGTTGGCTTGACCTGGATTCCCCTGGCCGGGATTTTTACGAGGAGAAACGGGCTTATGAACCGGAGTCACTCTCCGTCTAGATGGAGTGCGCGGGATATCCGACGCAACTTCCGAGGAGAAGGTATAACGAGCGAAAATCTTCGATGAGACGATCGAACCGCGCTCATCTCTCATGGACCGAACTCGTAAGATTCCGATCTCGGTAGAACTCATTTGATAAATCGCAACACTTCCACATGCGGAATTTCCGCGAAGGAGCGAAGAAACGTCGCCACAGTTTGAAAGATTTCCGGGAGTGAGTTGGTCGCGGGCAGGTTGATCACTGCGAACCCGCTGATTAAAACTCAGAGAAGAACTCAGCGCACCGGTGGTGGCGCCG
>JACMQW010000049.1 GCA_014376785.1 Oligoflexia bacterium | reverse complement strand
GGTTTCGGTTCTACTCCGTTCCGGCTGTGCAAGTCATGCTCGATAAAACGCAGAAGCATATGGGTTACATCTACCGCTCCGAGTCGCTCTCGCAGCTTCTCCAAGCCGGGATGAAAGTGAAGACCTTCCCGATCTTCTTTCGAAATCGCGAGCGCGGCGTGAGCAATACGAGCCTCCGTGAAGTTCGGAACGCCTTCACCGGGATTTTCTCGATCGGGTGGGAACACCATTTCGGTGCGAAGGTTGAGCCGAAGCGTCTGGAGAACCGTTAATCCGATCCCGGTCTTTCACCTGATTGAAACTGTCAGCTCCAGCCTAAACAATGAACTGCCCAAGCGCAGCCTGACCCATGAAAAACCTAAGGCGTGGCCGGAACTATGAACAGAAACCCTTCGGTGACCTCAGTCCTCTTTTATAACGGCGCGACCGGCGGACTCGGGCGCTATTTCGGTGAAGCGGCTCGAGTCTCGGGAGTGCAGGCGATTCCGCTGCATTCTCGACTAGAAGACGAGCGCGGTCTATCGCAGGAATTGGCTAGCCATTGGGCAAATTTTCCGGTCGCGCGAGACGTGACCCTCGTTCAGCTAGCCGCGATGGTGTCTGTTCCCGGATGCGAGAGGGAACCGGAAAAAGCGCGCAAAACCAATGTCGTCGACTCTGTAGCGACTGTGAAAACTTTTATCGAGTCGGCAAAAGCTGCGGGGTTAGAGCCTCGCGTGCTTTTTTGCAGCACCGGCCACCTCTACGCGCCGAAAGCTGGAAAACTCCTCGAGACAGATCTGCTGGCACCGCGGTCGGTGTATGCCCTGACGAAATTAGAAGCGGAACGCGCGCTCGAGAGTCTCTGCGCGGAGAAAAATACGCTTCTTACGATCGCTCGGGTATTCGGGCTCGTCGCGCCGGGACAGCCACCGTTTTACGTCCTCCCTTCTCTTTACCGCCGGGCGAAAGAGGGAGATCTGAAGAATGTCCCAGGACTTTCGAATACCCGCGATTACCTGGATTCTCGTGATGTTTGCCGAGTGTTAGTCGAGCTTGCGGTAACTCCTCCCGGAGATCGCATCTTAAATGTGTGTGCGGGAGAAGCAGCTACGATCGGATCGATTTTAGACGCGTGCTTGGACGCTCTACACCCGTCGGATGCCGAAAAATTAAAACTCCAGGTGACGGAAGGCCAGTCTCGGCCGGATGACATCGCGATGATCGTGGGAGATCCGGAAAAGCTCGTGAAAGCTCTCGGTCGAAATCCGAAAACGATCTCGATTGCGGAGACGATTCGGGACCTCAGTTGAAATCGGCATCCAGCGCCGTCGCATCTTTTTTAATCGGGGGAGCGTCCGTGATTTACCTCACGGCCGGATTCTCTCTTCCCTCGGTTCATTTACGGTCGCTCACTAGCATCTCTTTGCTGCTTGCGGCGGTGATGGTCTTCCGAAAACTATCCGGGTTGAGCGTTGCTGGGTCGGGACTTTTCGCGCGCCTCGGGTATCGAGTCTCTAACCGCCCTTCGCTTGTGACTGCTCTGCTCCTTCTGCCGATTCTCATCGTCACGACATTCCGGCCGTTGGTGCTCGGGGCGGCGTTTGAAGACGCGGGATACGTGAACCAGGGTATGTACCAGTTTTTCGGGAAGCCTTGGCTTCACTGCGACGTTTGTGTGGCGAATAGCTTTCTCGGAGAGCACCAGTCCTACACGCTTTTTTTTGGGTGGCTATGGTTAAAGGTTTTTTCGACGCCTTACTCGGTGCCGGTCTTCGCAGCGGTTCTGATCGCGATTTTTTTTAAGACCCTGCTTCGGACTTTTTCGAAAAATCTGCCTCCTTACGCTCTTTCGTTTCTTGTACTCGCGGTTTTTCTCGTGCGGGGTTTTCACGGCGGGTTTCTCTATGACTTTCGCGAAGACTTACTGGGGGCCGTATTTTTTGGTTTCATGATCGCCGCTGTCTTAAAAGAGCGATGGGCGCTTGGTGCAGTGGCATTTGCGCTAGCGATACTTTCGAAAGAAACCTGCGCCCTGATTGCACCCGCACTTTTGCCCCTCGTTTTCGTTCAGCTTCAAATGGAAAACGGTTCAGAAGGCAGTCCGATAATCAGTACGGAAGTCAGTGCAAAACTCAGCGTGCGAGACGGCGGGAAGTCGCGGCAACTTGGCTTTCTCGCGCTCTACCTTGGAGTCGCATTAACCGGCGCCTACTTAAGCTTAGTGAGAGGGATTCACGCGTGGAATCCGAACCCGAATGCGCCGAGTATGATCGCCGTTCGCCTGGGCCACTTGGGTTCTACCTTGCCTGAAATTTTAAAAACCGCGGTCCTCCATCCGTTTCAGATCTTTCCCTACTCGGGAGAGTCGTCCGCGACGGGATCCCTCCTCCGTTACCTTTTGCACACCCTCATTCCTTTTTTACCCCTGATGGTATTGGCTTGGAACTGGGCTTACTTCCCGGGACTCATTGTTTTATTCGGTAACTTAGTCTCTCTCGCGCCTTCGCAGCGGAGCATGGACTTCCACTATGATCTGCTGGTTATGCCGTTTTTTGCATACGGTCTTGCGCTCTCACTCGCACGAAATAAATCGGGTCTGTCACGCGGAAGGTTAGCTGCAGCCATTCTCCCCTTTCTTATTTTAGCGGGCACTTCTCCGTTGACGAATTTCTATCCCCATTTTAAGAGCCGGGCGCTGATCCTAGAAGCTCGTTTCATGCGGGAGGAATCGACGAAAATTCCGAGCTCGCTGCCTTTAATGGTCGATGGGGTGACTTATGCGCAGGTCGTTGATCGGCCGGAGCTGAGGCTTTTTCCAGTCGGCGGTCGCGGGCTTAAACCGACTGATGATGCAAGTGATGCGATTCTTCGAATGTCGGTGTACCGAGCGAACGCAGGCGCGCTTTCGATGTGGAAAAAAACGGCGTGCAGTCCGTCTGGCGAGACCTGTCGATTCTCAAAAGAACTCTAAGAGACCCACTGAAATTTTGTGTACATCCAGAAGTAATAGAATTGGTACGGAATCCAGAAGGCGAGCATCGCAAAAAAAAGCGCTATTTTAAGCTTTGGGCGACGAGCGAGCCACTTCGGAGTCCAGCTCTCCTCCCACAAGATCACGAGCAAAAAGAAGATCGGCATCGAGTACCGCATGCCATTTCCCCAGCGGTGATAATCACCGGAATCGCCGATCGTGGTGACGAGAAGATGAACGAATGCGGCGACCAAAAGACTGAACTTCGTGCTTCGTTCGCGGGCCCAACCTTTCAGCGTCTCATGCATGCGGGCTACTCGCACGATGTTGCGAATCTCGAGGAAAAGAACCCAGAGGTAGAGAAGGATTAAATCTGCGTTCACCATCCAAGACATGCGCACGGGATCCTTTGCAAACCAGAACGGCAGGGC
>JACMQW010000007.1 GCA_014376785.1 Oligoflexia bacterium | reverse complement strand
TCCGACCAAACAAGTCGTCTTAGAAGATCTGATTAAGCGCGAACTTGGCATTCAAGAAGCAAAACGGTTGAAAATAGAAAACGATCCCGAGGTCCAAGACGAGTTAAATTCCGTCCTTTATCAAGCGCTTCTCCGGAAGCAGCTCGCAAAAGACCTCGATAAAGTTCAAATCACGGATACCGATGCAAAAGCTTGGTACAATAAATATCCGGAAGTTCGCACGTCCCATATTTTCATCGCCGTTCCTCTGGGCGCGCCAAAAGAAGACGAAGCGGCTGCTTTAAAGCGAATTAAGGAGATCAAGGACCGCGAACTCAGCTCCGGCCGTTCATTTGCAGAAGTCGCTCAGAAATTTTCTGAAGGAATTGCGGCTCCGATGGGAGGCGACATCGATTACCAAACGAAGGCTCAGCTCGATTCCAACTATTACGATTCAGCCCTGGCCCTGAAAACTCCGGGAAAAGTTTCCGGCATTGTTCGGTCCGCATTTGGTTACCACATCATCAAGCTCACTGCGATTCGCCCTTGGAACGAAGTGGAGCCCGCCGTGATCAAACAGGTCATGTTCGGAGAGCGCAAGCAAGACGCCTTCGAACGCTACATGAAGGGCCTCCGCGCAAAGGCGCAAGTGCAAGTGAAGAACGATCTCGTTCGCTAAGCACCACGCACCGAATTTACTTTGATTTATCTGGTTCGTTTCTCAATCGGAGCCTCTTTCTAGGGGGCTCCGTTTTTTTTGGTGTTGAAGTCCCCTTGAAAAACGAGTCCGGGCGTGGCGCAAAGAGCCATGAACACTCCTTCTCAGCAACCTTTTTCGCAGTGCGCAGACTCTCTTAAGTCTGCCTCCACTACAGATCCAGGGTCTTGTGGTTTGGGCCGAGAAACTTCGGTTGAGACGCCCTGCTCGTTATGCGAGAAAGAAGAATATGCATCGGATTTTCAAAGGCTTTTCGTTTTTCAGTATTTTGGTTTCGATCGCTCTTGTCGGAGGCTCTACGGTTTCGAAAGCCGTCGTCATCGAAAGGCTCGAGGCGGCAGTCAATAACCACCTCATTTTACTTTCGGATCTCACGCGCTTTCGGAAGACGATCGCGCTCCGCTCGCAGCTAGATCCTCTCTTCAATGGTACGCCGATCGCCGCGGCCGGCGAGCGCGCAACCGATAAAGAAATTCTTGAATTCCTCATCGATGAAAAAATAATCGTCCAGCAATTTCCCATGTCGGAATCGGAAGTGGACCAAGAAGTAAATTCGATTCAGGTGAACAACCACATTACCCGAGAACAACTCCGCCAAGCCATTACCGCCCAAGGTTTTCGCTTCGCGGATTATTTCGACCTCATTCGGGTGGGCGCCGCGAAGCGAAACCTAATTGATCGCGAGATTCGCACCAAGGTCACTGTCTCGGATGATGACGTGAAAAATTACTATTACGGCGTCTACGCAAAAGGCAAAACGGCGCCCCAAGCTTTTCAGGTAGAAATGATTACCCAAAAAGATCGCTCAAAGATCGAAGCCGCTCACGCGGCGGTTAAAGCTGGCGGCGATTTTGCCGAAGTCGCGAAGAAATACAGCGAAGGCGCGAGCGCAGAAACCGGCGGCCAACTCGGAGTGTTTACTGAAGAGACGATGGACAAAAACATCCGAGAAGAGATGAAGAAGCTGAAAGTGGGCGAAACCAGCCCGGTTCTTGGAAACGAAAAGGCCGGCTACTTCTTTCTGAGGCTTGCTTCCATCCAAGCGGGTGACGACCAAAAACTGAAACAAGTTTCTGATTCTATCCGCGCTCAACTTGCATCGGGTGAGTATCAGCGTCAGTTGCAGCTTTGGTTAGAGCGCCAGCGGCAAACGGCCTATATCCGTCGCGCTGGAGATGCCCCCGCGGCCGGGCTTCCGAAAGGAATCTAATTCATGGGAAGCCGACTAGTCGTCACCCCAGGCGATCCGGACGGGATCGGGCCGGAAGTGGTTTGGAAAGCGATCGTGAATCAGCACACAAAGTGGAAGTCTCATTCCCTGCTGTGTGTCGGCGCGCGAAAACCTTTCGATGCCCTCGGTGCACGCGTGATTTCTGCCGAACTGGATGATTTAACTCCACCGAAAGAATCGAAACCGTTCGTTTGGCTTCTAGAAACACCGACGCAAACGGATCCGAAGCTTCTGCTCGAGGGTTACCAAGCGGGTTGGGCGATCGAAACCGCTGCGTCCTTAGTCGGATCCGGCGAGTTCGATGCCCTGGTCACGGGTCCGATCCATAAAGAGAGGCTGAACCTTGGCGGCTATGCATTCACCGGCCACACCGATTTTCTTGCCGCGCTTTCGGCGGAGCCGCCACTCGCAGTGACCATGATGCTTGCGAATAGCACCTTGCGTGTCTCGCTCGTAACGACCCACGTTTCACTTGCGCAAGTTTCCCCGCGCATTACGCGCGAAGCTTTATTCCGCGCGACCGAACAGACTCTGGACGCTCTTTTAGGCTGGTGGGGGATCAAAAAACCTCGGGTAGCAATTTGCGCCCTGAACCCTCACGCCGGAGAGGCCGGCCTTTTTGGTCGGGAAGAAATCGATGTGATTGCCCCCGCAATCACTGAGCTCCGTAAAAAATGGGGAACTCGCGCGGAGATTGTCGGGCCTTTGCCCGCAGACACTTTATTCGCAAACCATGTAAATGCGAAACCTGGCGACCGAGCAGATGCGGTGGTTGCCCTTTATCACGATCAGGGACTCATTCCGGTAAAACTCATCGATTTTCCGCATACGGTTAACATCACTCTCGGCCTGCCATTCATCCGTACTTCCGTTGACCACGGAACAGGGTTCGATATCGCAGGGAAAAATCTCGCAGACCCTCGAAGTTTCGAATCCGCCACGGAACTCGCTTTGCAACTCATTCAAAAAAGGAAAAAATCATGACTCAGAAATCTTCGACTCCTTCAAAATGGAATGCTTCTATTTTTCGCGAGTATGACATCCGCGGAATTGCCGGGAAGGATCTGAATCCAGATTTTGCGGAGCACCTCGGTCAGGTCTACGCCCAGTACATTAGCGGAAGAAAGCCCCTAAAGGGCCGGAAGAATCTCACCGTGGCGGTCGGAAAGGACTGTCGCCTTTCATCGGATGATTTAACCGACGGACTGGTGAGAGGATTAGTTGCCGGCGGTTTGGATGTGATTCAGTTGGGTGTGTGTCCGACCCCGCTCACTTATTTCTCCGTTTTCGAACTCGATTTAGACGGCGGCATCATGGTCACGGGATCACACAACCCCGCCGATTATAATGGGTTTAAAATTTCAGTTGGCCGCGACACCATTCACGGTCATCAGATCCAAGAGCTCCGGGAATTGATGGATAAACCCGCGGTGAAGGGCGCTCGCGCAGGGGAAATTTCTTCTTTTGATCCGATCCCGCCCTACATTGACTACGTCGTGAAGCACGCAAAAAAGCTGACAAAAAAGAAAATCGTTCTCGATGCGGGAAATGGAACGGCGAGTACAGTTGCTCCGGAACTTTTTCGTCGGCTCGGCGCTGAGGTGATCGAACTTTATTGCGAGTTGGATGGGCGATTCCCAAATCACCACCCTGACCCGACGGTTCCCGCAAACCTCGCTGACATGATCGCAGTCATGAAAAAAGAGGGAGCTGATTTCGGAATTGCTTTCGATGGTGATTCCGATCGCATCGGACTTGCGGACGAAAAGGGCACGGTCATTTACGGCGATGAAATGATGGTGCTCTTTTCCCGGAACGTCTTGAAAGAAAATCCAGGTGCCACAGTAATCAGCGAAGTAAAATCGAGCTATCGGCTTTACGATGACATCGCGAAAAAAGGGGGGGTCCCGATCATGTGGAAGACTGGCCACTCTCTGATTAAAGCGAAAATGAAAGAGACGAAGGCCCTGCTTGCGGGTGAAATGTCCGGACACATCTTCTTTGCAGATCGTTACTTCGGATATGATGACGCGATTTATGCCGGCGCTCGCGTTTACGAGATTGCTTGCGGAACCCCCGAGCCCTTTTCCTCTCTGCTCGCCGATCTAGAAAAAACCGTGAATACTCCAGAAATCCGCGTCGACTGCGAAGAAGACAAAAAATTCAAACTCGTTGAAGGAACTAAAAATCGCCTCCGCGCGATGGGGGCTGGAAAAGTAAACGACATCGACGGAATTCGCGTTGACTTCGGGGATGGCTGGGGGCTGGTGCGGGCTTCGAATACTCAACCGGTTATCGTCCTACGTTTCGAAGCCAAAACGAAAGTCCGGATGGATGAGATCCGTAAAACGGTAGAGGACGCGCTTGCAATGACCGCAAAAGAAGTCGGGCACGCGCCATTGGACACCCATGGAACCTCTCACTAAAGATTCTCTGCTCACCAAAAAAAGCGCTAAGGCGAAGAAATCCTCTAAGCCTATTCCCGCTCCGTTTCCCGATGAAGCGATCGTGGTGAAAGGCGCTCGGGCTCATAACTTAAAAAACATCACCGTCACCATCCCGAGGGACACCCTCACCGTGATCACAGGACTTTCGGGATCCGGCAAAAGCTCTCTCGCTTTCGACACGATCTACGCCGAGGGACAGCGGCGGTACGTCGAGAGTCTGTCGGCTTACGCGCGCCAGTTTTTGGAACAAGTGGCAAAGCCAGAAGTCGACTCGATCGATGGCTTAAGTCCGACGATCTCCATCGAACAAAAGACCGTCGGCTACAACCCTCGCTCTACAGTCGGTACGGTGACAGAGCTCTGGGATTACCTTCGGCTCCTCTATGCTCGCGTCGCTAAGCCCTTCTGCTACGAGTGCGGAAAACCGATTCAATCCCAATCACCGCAACAGATCACGGACCAGGTTTTAGCTTACGCAGAAAACACCAAGCTAGCGATTCTCGCGCCGATTGTTCGGGGACGAAAAGGGGAGTACCAAAAAGAACTGGTGGGCCTCCGGCAACGTGGTTTCGTTCGGGTCCGAATCGACGGAGAAGTGCTCGAGCTTTCGGACGAAATTTCTTTAGATAAAAATAAAAAACACCACATCGATGTGTACGTCGATCGGCTCATCATCAAAGGTGATCGAGGCGTTCTCAGCACTCGTGTGAGTGATTCCGTCGAGCTCGCACTTAAGCTTGGCGAAGGCCAAATCATTTTAGAAATTGTCGGAACGAAAGAGAATGAAGAAATTCTCTTGTCTGAGAAGTTCGCTTGTCGCGATTGTGGAATTTCTTATCCCGCGCCGGAACCAAGGACTTTTTCGTTTAACAGCCCGATGGGTGCTTGCCCGACCTGTGACGGGCTCGGGATTGATCGTCGTTTCACTGCCGCCGCCGAAGAGAGTGATGAGGTCGAAGATCGAAGCGAAAATCCGGTCTTTTTAGACGAAGTGACTCCGGACACGCATCCCTGCCCCGACTGCAAGGGCGATCGCCTCCGAATTGAAAGCCGCTATTTTAAGTTGGTTGGAAAGGGAATAGCGGACGTCGCGAGACTTTCCCTGACCGATCTCCAGATCTTCTTTCAAACTTTAAAACTGAGTAGCCGAGACCTCCTGATCGGTGATCGCATCGTGAAAGAAATCAACGAGCGCATTCAGTTTTTGAATCAAGTCGGCGTCGGTTACCTTTCCCTCTCTCGTCAGGCGGCAACGCTCTCCGGCGGAGAATCCCAAAGAATCAGGCTTGCCACTCAAATCGGCTCCTCGCTCGTCGGCGTGATTTATGTTTTGGATGAACCCTCCATCGGTTTGCACCAACGCGATAATGATCGACTCATCGAGACCTTAAAAAGGCTTCGTGATCTCGGAAATACAGTGATCGTCGTGGAACACGACGAAGACACGATGGAAGAAGCTGATTTTTTGATCGATATGGGACCCGCTGCGGGCGTCCATGGAGGAAAGGTGATGGCCGCGGGCACCTACGCGGAAGTTCGAGATTCCAAAGAGAGTTTAACCGCCAAATACCTGCGCGGTGATTTGAGAATCGAAGTTCCTAATGAGCGAAGACCGATTAATCGTGAACGGATCCTGACAATTGAGGGAGCTCATTCAAACAACCTAAAAGACATTACGGTAGAATTTCCCCTCGGAACTTTTACCGCCGTAACCGGTGTATCCGGAAGCGGTAAATCTACTTTGGTAATCGATACCCTTTTCCGAACGCTCGCTCGTGCAGTTTACGGTGCGAAGATTGCTGCTCCGAAGATGACGCGCGCAAAGAACGTCTACTTGGTCGATAAAGTCGTAGACATCGATCAAAGCCCGATTGGGCGAACTCCTCGCTCGAATCCGGTGACTTACACTGGAATTTTTTCTTTCATCCGAGATCTTTTGGCCCAGCTTCCAGAAGCTCAAATCCGCGGTTATAAGCCCGGACGCTTTTCTTTCAATGTGAAAGGCGGCCGTTGCGAAAACTGCGAAGGCGCCGGCCTCACAAAAATCGAGATGCATTTCCTACCGGACGTTTTTGTAATGTGCGAAGTCTGTAAAGGAAAACGCTACAACCGAGAAACGCTCGACATCCGCTACAAGGGAAAAAATATCGCCGATATCCTCGCGCTTACGATCGAGGAAGCTCACACGTTTTTCGAAGCTATTCCGTGGATCAAATCCCGTTTCGGCGTCCTAAATGACGTTGGGCTGGGCTACCTCCAACTCGGCCAGTCCGCCACCACACTTTCGGGTGGAGAGGCACAGCGAATTAAACTCTCAAAGGAACTTTCGAAACGCGGCACCGGAAAAACGGTTTATATTTTAGACGAGCCATCGACCGGACTCCACTTCGAGGACGTGCGAAAATTGATCTCGATGCTGCAGATCCTCGTCGACCAGGGGAATACGGTCATCATCATCGAACACAATCTCGACATGATTAAAGTCGCAGATTGGGTGATCGATGTCGGACCTGAAGGCGGATCCTTGGGAGGAAACGTCGTTGCTGAGGGAACGCCCGAGGTGATTGCCGAAGCTAAAAACTCCTACACCGGTAAATACCTGAAAGAAGCGCTGAAAAGAGACGCGCTTCGAGCGATGCGGGTTCCGGATAAAACAAGTTCTCATAGTCCGGTAGATCCTCTCCTGGAGGTCGCATTGAGACAGAAAAAACCGCCCGCGAAAAAACTCGCTCAAAAAAAAGATAGCACCCGTTCGACCAAATGAGTCGTCGGCGGAAATTCCACTCCTCTCCGAAAACCGTTTCGCACCCGTCCTACGACGGCAGCGTCGAGATTGTTTTAATTGACCGAGAGCCGATTCTTGAAGAATGGCGGAAGCGCTGCGCAGAAATTGAGAAGAGTCTCCGAGAAATCGCCGCCGAACTGGAATCCTTCCACTCCGAGGCAGCGCCCGCCTATTCGGTTTGGCTCTCGAGTCACTTCGGGGCTGAGCTAACGGCCGTTCGAGAGCTAACCGACCAACTCTATGAAGCAGAGGTGGTAGCAGCCGCGGTTCGAGCCGAAATCGAAGTGAGGGATGTTCCCGACTGGAAGGCTTTCGAAACGGTCATGGCACGTAAAAAAACCGGAGAAGATCTTTTTCCAGAAAGTTTTTTCGCAGACGAAGAAGATTGGGAAGAGGGATGGAGCGAAGTCGACCCGTTCAAGGACTACAGCGGTGATGATTCAGCACAAGGTAGCGAGGCCGATCGGCAGTCGACTGACGATGAGCAGCACCGAGAAAAAGTTGAGAGCGAAGCTCGTCGGGAAAACGAGCGGCGTGAGCGCGATTTTCTCCGCAAGGAACGAAAACAAAAAGACCAAGAGCAGACTGACCAGGCACACTTTTCTTTTGTTGAATCGACTCGTTCAGCACCCGCTAAAGATTCTGCAGAAATTAGGCTGAAGGCGCTCTACAGGCGCTTAGCATTCCTGCTTCATCCGGACGCGAATCCGACTTTAACCGAACGAGAACGACAAATTTGGAATCAGGTCCAGGCCGCCTACCAAAAGGGCGACGCCAACGGACTAGAACTTCTCTTAGTGCGCATAGAAAGCGCAAACTCAGACTGGCTGGACAAAGTGGAGCATGTTTCCGTTTTACAAGCCGTGTGGGAATCGAAACGGAAAGAATTCAGAATCGCGCGCTCCGAAATAAACCGCCTTCAGAGAGATTCTGCGTGGAAGTTTTGGTCGACCCGAAATTCCGAATCCGCGCGCTCGCGCCTGAACGAGGAGACGGAATCGGCACTCGTGAAAGAACTACTCCGTCTGGAGGCAAAACTCCGAGTTCTGCAAGCGCGCTTTGCGCGCCTCTCTGGCCAGAGAAATACGTCCCGCCACCGCCGGTGAGCAGCGAATGAAACCGTTGGATTACGGCATACTTCTAAACATTAGAGTTTCCGCGCCCCGTCTTCCCCCAACGCCAAGACCGGGCGTTTTCTATTTTGCGGGCTTAGAAATTACCCTTCCCGCGCGAGTGGGGAAAGCGCAGGATGCGCTCCCACAAAGGGCCCCGCCGGCACGACGCCGGGCGAGCCGCGGTAAGGATAATTTCTAAGCCCACAAAATAGAAAACGCCCGACTCTCGGTGAGAATCAGGCGCCTCCCGATAGTGATCGATCCGAAAACTAGATGCGGATCTTAACCAGAGCAATGATGAATGCGTAAAGAACCAGCGATTCGATCAGAGCAAGCGAGATGATGAGCGGAACGAAGATCTGCTTTTGAGCAGATGGATTGCGAGCAATCCCTTCGAGCGCAGCCGCAGCAGCTTTTGCTTGGCCAAGGGATCCACCGAAAGCGGCGAGTCCGATAGCAAGAGCTGCAGCCATCGAAGCGTATTTATCGAAATAAACCGCTTCTCCGTCAGCAGCCATGGCTGCCGATGCGAAAAGGGTCATGAAGCCGACAACAGTAAGTAATTTGCGAAGCATGGTAATATTTCCTCTCTTAGTGATCATGTGCCGTAGACAGCGAGATGTAGACCATCGTCATCAAACAGAAGACGAAAGCCTGAATAAAGGCCACAAAAACGCCCAACCCGAGAAAAATCACGGGCAAGCCGATTGGAACCAATCCGTTAAAAACTCCTAAAACAATGTGATCTCCCATAATGTTCCCGCGCAAGCGCAGGCCCAAAGAGATGGGACGGAAAACGTGCGAAACCAATTCGATCGGTAGAATCAACCAAGCAAGCCACCAAACCGGACCCATGAAATGCTTCATGTGATTCACAAAGCCGTTCGCCCGAATCCCTGCGATATTGTAATAAACGAAAACGAAAACGCCGAGGGCGAGTGTCGTATTCATATTATCCGTTGGAGGAAGGAAACCGGGAATCGAACCGAGTAAGTTCGAGAAGAAAATAAAACAAAACAGAGTTCCGATGAACGGATAAAAAACCCTTGCTCCTTCAAGACCTAAAACCTGCTCGCTCAAACCAAAAAGTTTTTCGGCAAGAATCTCAAAGAAGTTTCGATAGGTCATGTGGGGCGCGGGGATCATTGCACCATTTTTAGACTTGTGAGCTTTGGCTAAAGAAAGTCGGGCAATACCCATCGTTGCAACCATCAAGATGGCGACGAAAATCGCGTGCACGACGTGAGCAGGAACATGCTCAAGACCTGGAATGACAGTGTACCAAAGAAAGCCATGTTGCTCGTGCATCTTAAACTTCTTCCATCTTCAACGAAATCATCCAGCGACCCCGTCCGGTTCCGCTTTTAATTGCTTCTGGCTCCACCAAAAGCCACCACCGAGCGGCACCACCATTAAAGCGCTCAGGCCGAGTAGGATACCCAAGCTAGGCGCATTCGAAAACTTAGAGAGAAACACCCCAATTGCGCCGAGGCACAAAAGTTTCAAGCTCCCGTAAGTGATGGCTTGCAGAGCGTAGGCTGTCCTATTTTCGGCCCCCTGATCTGACATTAAAACCACTACTGCCGCAATGGTTTTTACTAGAAAAAACAGGTCCATAACAGCCAGAGAGAAGAAAAGGGCCCAAGTTCCGAAAGCAAATGCAGATGTCCGCCCAGCGGCGACTAACGTTCCGACATTTACGAGCGCCCACACGAATCCGGTCCAAAGAAACGGACGGAGGTCGCTGACTGTTTTTCCAATTCGAATTCTCACCGGAGGACTCCGCCCTGAGTTTTTTTCTGATACCGAATCACTTGAAGCGTTGCTCCATAGAGACCAAGAATCGTCGTGACCAAAAGAATCCACCACGGAAAACCTGCTTTTTTCCAGAGAAGCCAACCCAGTCCCACGCCCACCGCGCTGGCCCCACAGAAGGACGATAGAACGAGGCCAAACATTCCAAACTGGCGGGCAATGCTCTCCTCGGGCTGGGGGGTGGGGGTTTGGTCTTGCAAAGTGGCTGGGATATACCGAGGGGCAGCGAATGGGTCAAAGCTTCTTTTGATTTCGTCTGCCTTCGATCCGTTTCAATTTCATTTCGACGACCGCTCGGTTCGGATATTTGGCCAAAATCTCTTCAAACGCTTTGTGCGCCGCGTCTGCTTGCTCTAGCTCCTCGTAGCAGTTGCCGATCTCAAATTTCGCTTCCAGGCTAAGGGGGTCATCCGGGTAAATCCGACTAAATTCCGTGAATTCCTTGATCGCCCCCCGGAACGCCTCCATCGCAAGTTTGGTTTCTTTTTGCTGGAGTTGGTGACCCTTCGTTTGTTCAGAAACAGCGATTTCAAATCTTGCCCGTTTAGCCCAAATGGATTTTGGGTATTTCTCGGTGATCAGGCGAAAGGTTTGAATCGAGTCATCGAATTCTAGGAGATGGAACTGAGCTTTTCCAATTCGGTATGTGTACTCATCCTTGGCCGGATCATCGGGATAAAGCTCGATCATCCTTTCATAATGTTGGATCGCTTGTTCGTACTGTTCGAGCTTTCCAAAAAGAATTTCACCGATTTGGCGATACGCCTCGTGGGCAAGCGGATGGTCACGATTTGCCTCGATGATCCGGTTCAGCTTTCGAAGTGCCCCTAAGTGATCATTCAAAAAAAGCGTCTGGGTAGTTGCCGCGCGTAACGCCGCTTTGATTCCGAGTTCACTCGATGGATCTTTCTGCGTCACCTTTTCATACTCTGCCACTGCGGCGGGATAGTTTTTCTCCTGCCAAAGTCTTTCGGCGAGGAGAAAGCGGTCCCGCGGGTTTTGCGAGGTGCAAGAAAAGGCGAGTACGATCAAGAATAAAAAAAGCTTGCCTGGCGAAAACCCTCCGTTCGCTCGTCGATGGACGGCTTGACTAAGGTTGGATCTTCTCCAGGCTTTCAGTTTAATGAGACGTTCCGTCGTCATCGGAAGGCGGGATGACGTCTGCGGCCGTGTTCGTTTCTGAAGAAACGGCGGCGACAGCTTCGGCAATCACTTTGTCGCTTTCAGCAATGAGTTCAAAATTCATGACTTTTTCGCCATCCGAGACATTCATGAGTCGAACGCCTTGGGTGTTTCTTCCTTGTTCAGAAATTCCTGCGACATGGATTCGAATCATTTGTCCTTTATTTGAAACGAGCATGACGTCGTTGTCAGGCATGACTTGACGAGAGCCTAAGACAAATCCGTTCTTATCATTCGTTTTCATCGTGATGATTCCCTTGCCGCCGCGAGTTTGCGTTCGGTAGTCGCCGACCGGAGTGCGTTTGCCGTATCCCGATTCAGTAACTGTGAGAACTTCGAAGGTCGAATCCGCTCCGCGAGCCAGCACTTCCATCGCAACCACATGGTCGCCTTCATCTAAACTCATTCCGATCACGCCACGTGCGGTTCGACCCATCGTGCGGACGTCCTCTTCGTTGAATCGAATGGACATTCCTTCTCGAGAACAAAGGAAAATATCGTTTGTGCCGTGAGTGATTCGCGCGTTGTTTAGTTCATCGCCTTCATCGGTCGTCAGCGCGATGATTCCGGCCGCGCGGACATTTGAGAAGTCCGAAAGGGCGGTTTTCTTGATGATCCCATTTCGCGTCACCATAATAATAAACTCATTATCCGTGAATTCTTTCACTGGAAGGATCGCTTTGATCTTCTCATTCGGCTGAAGGGCCAGCAGGTTAACGATCGCCTTGCCTTTCGCTGTCCGTGCCGCCTCAGGAATCTTGTACACTTTCAGCCAGTACATCCGGCCTTTATCAGTGAAACAGAGAAGAAAAGAGAGCGTGTTGGTGTGGTAGATCGACGTGACGAAATCTTCTTCCGTCGTGGTCATCCCCTTGATTCCCTTACCGCCACGGTGCTGGGAGCGGAACTGAGAAGGATCCGTTCGCTTGATGTATCCCGTATGGGTAATCGAAACGAGGGTCTCAGTATCGGCGATCAGTTCTTCTTCTTCGAACTCGCTCGTCGCGTTGTAGATGATTTCGGTTCGGCGCTTATCACCGAAGCGATCACGAATATCACGAAGTTCTGCCTCAATGATTCCAAATACGAGCTTTTCGCTTCCGAGAATTTCCTTCAGTCGTCCGATTACTTTCAAAATTTCATTGTATTCATCGATGATTTTATCGCGTTCCAGACCCGTTAATCTTTGAAGACGCATCTCCAAAATGGCTTGGGCTTGAATCTCACTGAACTGGAATTTAATTTGGAGGCCGTCTTTAGCTTCCTCGGGCCCCTTGGACCCTTTGATGAGGGCAATCACTTCATCGATGTGCTCGACTGCTTTTTTAAGACCTTCTAAAATGTGCGCGCGCGCTTCCGCTTTTCTCAGTTCGAAAATGGTTCGGCGAACCACGACGTCTTTCCGGTGCTCAACAAACGCCCAAAGCATGTCGCGAAGATTAAACGTCTTTGGCTGCCCTTGATGAATGGCCAGCATGTTGTAGGAAAAATTGTCTTGAAGCTGAGTCAGTTTGTAGAGGCGATTTAAGAGAACGTTAGCGTTTTCGCCTTTTTTCGTCTCGACTACGATTCGCATTCCCGTTCGATCTGATTCGTCACGAAGATCAGAAATTCCTTCGATTTTTTTATCTCGAACGAGGTCCGCAATCCGCTCGATCAGTCGCGCCTTATTCACTTGATATGGAATTTCGGTGATGACGATTCGCTCTCGGTCATTTTTAAGCGTTTCGATATCGACGCGAGCACGCATGGTGACTGAACCTCGACCGGTTCGGTAAGCTTCTTTCACTCCATTGCCACCGAAAATAATACCGGCGGTCGGAAAGTCGGGTCCTTTCACATACTCAAGGAGATCATCGGTTGAGAGCTGGGGCTTTTCGATGAGCGCAAGGGTTGCGTCCACCACTTCGGTTAGGTTGTGCGGAGGAATATTCGTGGCCATTCCCACAGCGATCCCACTGGATCCGTTAATCAAAAGATTTGGCAATCGGGAAGGTAGGACGAGAGGTTCCTGCAAGGAATCATCGTAGTTAGGGCCGAAATCGACAGTTTCCTTGTCGATATCTGCCAGAAGTTCATCCGTGATCTTCTCCATTTTCGCTTCGGTGTACCGCATTGCTGCGGGGAAATCGCCGTCCACGGATCCGAAGTTTCCCTGCCCGCGAATAAGAGGGTAGCGAAGCGAGAAATCTTGGGCGAGTCGAACAAGGGCGTCGTAAACGGCGGTATCTCCGTGAGGGTGGTATTTCCCGATGACGTCTCCCACCACGCGCGCCGATTTTACGAACGGTCGATTGTGCGTAATGTTTTGTTCGTTCATCGAAAAGAGAACCCGGCGGTGCACGGGTTTTAATCCATCCCTGACGTCGGGGAGTGCGCGGCCCACGATCACGCTCATTGCGTAATCGAGGTAGGCTCCTCTCATTTCATCTTCGATATTGACGTTCGTGACGTTCCCTTGGTTTTCTACGTTACCATTCTCAGCCATAAATTTTTCCTGTTACCAACGAAAGAGAGTCGACGCCCAAGTGAATCCGCTGCCAAACGCTGCGGAGGCCACGAGCATTCCTTTTTTAAGTTTTCCCGCTTTGACTGCTTCATCCATCCCGATAGGGATGGTTGCCGCAGTTGTGTTTGCAAAGCTCTGAATGGTGTTAAAAATTTTCTCGGAAGGAATTCCAAGCTGTTTGCCGACCATCTCGTTGATGCGCAAATTTGCTTGGTGGAACAAAAAGAGGTCGACGTCTTCCACTTTTTTTCCGTTCTTTTCTAAAGCCTCTAAAATCGCTTCCGGCATTCTCTTCGAGGCGTGCATGAAAACGGCTTTGCCGTTCATTTTCGGATAGTGCAGACCCTCTTCCACCATCGCCGCATTCATTCTCTCGTTGCCGTTCGCCATTCCGGGCGCCGCTATCCAGAGTTCTTTTGCAAATTGTCCATCTGCGTGTAGATGAGTCGAATAGATCTGAGAATCTTTTTCCGTCACGGAACCTTCGCAAGGACCGACAATGACCGCACCGGCACCATCACCGAAAAGAACGGTGACGTCGCGTCCCGCTGGGGTTTTATTGAGTCCCTTCGAATGAACCTCTGCACCGACAACCAGTACCCGGCGAAACATACCGCTTTTTACATATTGATCGGCGAGTGAAAGCCCGTAGAGAAAGCCAGAACACTGCTGTCGGACATCGAAAGCGGGAACCCCGGAAAGTCCAAGTTTTGCCTGTAAAAAACATCCTGAACCCGGGAATTCATGGTCCGGCGAAAGCGTCGCAAAAACGATACAATCAATTTCGTCGACGCGAATTTTGGCGCTCGCGCAGGCCCGTTCGGTCGCTGAGGCGGCGAGGTCTGATGTAGTAACATTTCCTTCCACCCAGTGCCGTTGCTCGATTCCGGTTCGCTGGCGAATCCACTCGTCGCTCGTATCGAGCAGAGAGGCGAGGTCATCATTTTTCCAAATGCGAGGCGGCACGTAGGAGCCAACACCCAGAATTTTCGCCGAAATCATATGTCGAGATTCCTGACCCGAAGCGCGTTTTCTTCAATGAACGCACGCCTTGGTTCGACCGCATCTCCCATCAACACCGAAAAGACCCCGTCGGCTTCGACGGCATCGTTTACAGTTACCTTTAAAAATGTCCGGCGCGTGGGGTCCATGGTGGTTTCCCAGAGCTGCTCAGGATTCATCTCGCCAAGACCTTTGTAGCGCTGGATTCCCAACCCTTGCTTCGCCTTCTCAACAATTCGAAGCGCGAGCTCTTCTCCGCCCGTGATCATTTCTGAGTGTTTTTCGCCACCCTTTGACTCGGACACGATTTCAAACGGACCCACACCCATCGTTTGCATCGCAACGTTGTGTTTAATCAGTTCTTCGTATTCAGGAGAAGTCAGCGTTCCATGATTAATCGGAGCAATTCGGCGCGATCCATTCACCGTGTTTTCAACCGTCGCAAACCAAGCATTGTGTTCGCTGTCTTGGGCAAGCGAGTAAGAGAACGAAATGTTCTTTGCCACCGCTTCGGCTGCGATAATTTTTAATACCCCGTCTATTTTTTCTTTGGATGCGAGCGTTTCCGAAGTGACTCCCTGACGAATCATCGAACGGAGGACTTCCGGATGAAGTCGTTTTGCCATGCGCTCGATCGCTTTCGTAAGGCGAGTTGCTGATTTCAGTGCGGTCGAAACTTGGCTGACCGGAATTTCTTTTCCATCGGATTTGATGGTGAGGCCTTCGAGTCCCGAAGAGAGCAGGTATTCGGCAAGCTCTTGCTCGTTTTTCAAGTACCGCTCTTTTTGGCCTTTTTTAACTTTATAAAGAGGCGGTTGAGCAATGTAGAGGTAGCCGCGTTCCAAAATTTCCGGCATCTGGCGATAAAAGAACGTCAAAATGAGCGTTCGAATGTGGGATCCATCCACGTCAGCATCAGTCATGATGACGATTTTGTGATAACGGAGTTTGTTGATATCGAAATCTTCTTTTCCGATGCCTGCGCCGAGTGCAGTGATCAGAACTTTGATTTCTTCAGACACGAGCATCTTATCAAATCGGGCTCGTTCGACGTTAAGAATTTTCCCTTTGAGCGGAAGGATTGCCTGGTTTTTTCGGTCGCGTCCTTGCTTTGCGGACCCGCCCGCAGAATCTCCCTCGACTAAAAAAACTTCGCAAAGGGCCGGATCTTTTTCCTGACAATCTGCCATTTTTCCAGGCAAACCGCTGAAATCGAGAGCCGTTTTTCGACGGGTGAGTTCGCGCGCTTTTTTTGCGGCGATGCGTGCGGCAGCGGCATCGATGCCTTTTTGAACGACTTTTTTAGCCACGCTCGGATTTTGTTCAAAAAACAAATTCAGCTTTTCGTAAACGAGTCCGTTCACGAATCCTTCGACTTCGCCGGATCCGAGTTTTGATTTCGTTTGTCCTTCGAACTGCGGCTCCGGAACTTTCACTGAAATTACGCAGGCGAGACCTTCGCGGATGTCATCGCCGGTTAGGCTTTCTTTCAGCTGCTTTACGAGACCGCTTTCGTTTAGATATTTATTTACTGCTCGGGTGAGGGCGTTTCGAAATCCGGCGACGTGAGTTCCGCCTTCGATCGTGTTGATGTTATTCACGTAACTCGAAGTGGTTTCTACATACGAGTCGTTCCATTGAAGTGCTATCTCTCCGTAAAGGCCAGCTTTCTCACCGCCCACGAAAATCGGCTTATCATGTAGCTTGTTTTTCGACTTGTTCATGTGCTCAACGAAGGCAGAAATTCCGCCTTCGTAGTGATAATCTTGTGATTTTACCGGTTCTAGGCGCTCATCGACGAGGGTGATGGAAATTCCCGAATTCAAAAACGCGAGTTCTCTCAAGCGTGTCGCCAGCGTTTCGTAAGAATATTCTAGGGTCGAAAAAATTTCAGGATCCGGTTTAAAAGTGGTCTTCGTACCGCATTTATCGGTGACACCGATTTCTTTCAGCGGTGAAACGGCGGCTCCCCGTCGAAAGGATTGGGTAAAGACTTTGCCTTTTTGCTTCACTTCGACTGTCAGCGACTCAGAGAGCGCATTCACAACCGATGCACCGACTCCGTGGAGGCCTCCGGAAACCTTGTAAGCTCCCCCTTCCTCATTGAACTTCCCACCCGCGTGGAGCTTCGTCATCACGATTTCCACCGCAGAAATTCCACTCGCATGCATCCCCGTCGGAATTCCGCGCCCATCGTCTTCGACGGTGACAGAGTTATCCACATGGATGGTTGCCGTGATGACTTTCGCGTGTCCCGCTAGGGCTTCATCGATCGAGTTATCCACAATCTCGTAAACAAGGTGGTGAAGACCGCGGTTTCCAGTATCGCCGATGTACATTCCGGGGCGTTTTCGAACGGCCTCCAGACCTTCCAGGATTTTGATTTTATCGGCTGAGTAATCTGAATTAACCTGCGTGGAACTTTGGGCAGTAAAGGGAGTTTCCGACATTCGAGAACGGGTCCTTCCAAAAGAGGGTTTTCTTAGCCGCTTAAACCTCGATTTTTCCGTTTTTCACCCGATAAACTTGCCCTTGGAAGGGAGGTTCCTCAGTGGACGTCACAAAAACCTGGAGGTCTGTTTCCGAAAGGTACCGAAGGAGAAATTCGCGCCGACCCCGATCCAACTCTGATGAAAAATCATCCAGGAGCAAAATCGGGCGATGCCCAGTTCTCGTTCGGAAGAGTTCTATCTCGCAAAGCTTCAAAGCGATCAGCGCGGATCGAGTCTCACCCTGGGAGCCATGTCCCTTCAGCGGTTGATTCCCGTAAAAGAGGGCAAAGTCATCTCGGTGGGGTCCCACCAGAGTAATCCCCGCTCTCCATTCCGCATCCCTTTGTGCGCTTAACGCCCCTCGAAATTCGGCTGAAAAAAACTCTAGTGAGGGGAGGGTTGTTTGTAAAGGAAATAGCTGGGGGTCAAAGTCGGCAGAAGTGATTGAAATCCCTTCGTTTTTCTTAATCCATGCCGAAGAATAAAATGCGCGAAGCGGCAGTGCTAGCGGGACTATTTTTTTCAACCGGTTATCGTAGATTTGTTGGAGTCTTTGAAACCATTCAAGCCGAGCTCTGACAACATGCGCTCCTGCATCGATAAGTGCCTCCGTAAACCCTGAAAGCAGATCAGTAGAGGGGCGGCGTTCCAATTTGAGTAGGGCATTACGCTGCTCCAGAGCCTTCTGGTAACGCGAAAGGTGCTTTAAGTGCCCTTCGTCCTCAGCAGATAACGTTCGATCAAGGTAGGCCCGTCTGGTGGCAGGCTCGCCTCGAATGAGGTCATGATCCGATGGGTTAAAGACAATGGAATGAAATCCCACTTCGATTTGCCCAAAACGCGACGAGAGGTACTGCGTTGAAGAACGAATCGGTTTTCCATCCACAAAAGCTGTTTTTTTAGTTCGACCGGTTCCGCTTTCGGCAAAAGTCACCTTCAGCTCATTCACCCAGTCGCCGGTCGATACGGAGCAAGCCGCCTCAGCCCAAGTTTCCCCAAAGCGAATCATCTCGTCACCCTTTGCGCCGCGGAAGGATCGCAAAGTTGAAAGGTAGCTGAGTCCTTCCAGGATGGATGTTTTGCCTTGGCCGTTTTCTCCAATGATGAAATTCAGTCGCTCGTCCGGTTTAAACGCCATTGCGTCGATGTTCCGGAAATTTCGCAGACGAATTTCGCGGATCCGCATGGCGAGATCTAGATCCTCATCGGCATGACAACATAGGTGTGATTTGGCTGGCCTTCACCCCTTAGAATTCCCGGGCTCAAATGATCTTTGAAATGGAGCTCTAATTTTTCTACCGGAGTGACTGCGAGGCACTCGAGTAAATATTTTGCATTAAAACCAATCGAGATCGCTTCACCCGAATACTCCACGTCGATTTCTTCTTTCGCTTCTCCGAGGTCGGGATTGCTCGAGTAGATGGTGAGCATTTCCGGCTGGATTGAAAATTTCACGCCTTTCGATTTCTCATGAGCCAAAAGACTCACTCTTTTCAGCGCATGATGGAAAGTTGCTTTATCGATCTTGGCCACACGATCGGTCATCTTGGGGATAACTTGACGGTAGTCTGGATATTCGCCTTCAATGAGTCGGATGAAAAGATAACTTCCGCCCAGATGAGCAAACACGTAACCCCGCTCAAACGCGAGACCGATAGTCGCGTCGCCTTCATCTAGAAATTTGCGAAGTTCAATCAAACCTTTACGGGGGATGATCACGCCTCTCTTAAACTCGGGCATGACCGAAAAAACTTCAGTGTCCATGAATGCGAGGCGGTGACCGTCGGTTGCAGTCATGCGCATGATGTTTTTTTCGAGGGGCTCGAAGAAAACCCCGTTCATCAAGTACCGGGTTGCATCAGTGGAAACCGCAAAGCTGGTGCGGTCGATCATTTCTTTTAGGCCTTCAATTTTTGCGTCGAAGTATTTTTTCTCTTCGAACGCAGGAAGTGCCGGGTACTCATTTGCGGAAAGAGAAACGACTTTGAAGCGAGACTTCCCACAGACAATTTCCACCCAATCATTTTCTTTTTTGGAAATTTCAATTTCCGCTTGAGGCAGTTCCTTCACGATATCGAGCAAGGATTTAGCAGAGAGCGTCACCTTGCCAGATTCCCCTTTAGTGATCGCCAGCATGGACTTCAGACCAACCTCTAAATCGGTTGCTGAAACAGAGAGCGTTTCGCCGTCTACCGAGAAGAGAATGTTTGCCAGAATGGGAACCGTGTTCTTTTTCTCCACCACGGATTGGGCTTTGCTTAAAGCTTCCAGAAAAGGATTGCGGTGAATGGTGAACTTCATTGGGTCCTCTTCTTAAGAGATATATATATAAATACTAGTAGTCGTCATAGGGCCTGTGGATTTGTGGAAAACTCACCTAACACTATGAAACTCCAATAGAAACCACGGGAGTAATCCGGTGGAAATCTCTCGGGGATCGTTTCCCAGAATTGGGGATGGATCTCGATGTGCGTAGAAAGACCACGGTATCCCCAAGTTTTCAACCCGCGTTTGGGGATGAAGTTGAGTAGTTGGGTTAATTACTCGGTCATTCACTGTTTTCAGAAATGAATCGATTTAAAGCGCGGGAGTTATCCACAAATAAACATGTGGATAACTTTTAACCCACACCAAAACACTCCCCAAAAGTTATCCACACAGGGGGTAACTTTAATAGCTTAATAATTACAAATACTTATCAAATAAATTTCTGGGGATAACTTTGCGGATGTCCTGGGGATAACTGTTTTGGGGACTCTTTCATCCCCCAAAAATTCTCTGCCTTTGTGAAAGAACATCCCCCGAAATCGTTTGTCCGACTTTATTAGTCTTCGGAAAACCCTTGAAACGAGTGACTAGTCAAAAAGTCGACGCAGGAGTGCGAATAGTCAGCTGTCGCGCGAAGAGTCGTAATTTACCCCGCGGCAGAACACTTTGAAAGTAAAGTTAGAGGAGGTTTTGGATGGCTTCGACGGCGTCTTTTATTTCGGGATCTGCGTCGATCTTTTTTTCGATTTCTCGGCACGCGTGCATGATCGTGGTGTGATCTCGGCCCCCAAAAAACTGGCCGATCTCTTTGAATCCGAGGCTGGTGTATTTGCGAATCAAATACATCGCAATTTGCCTAGGGCGAGCAACGGAACGCTGCTTAGAGTTTGATTTGAAGTCAGACGCTTTCAGCCGGAAGTGTTTTGCCACGGCGGATTGGATCGACTCGATGGTGTAATTCGATCCCTGTTCGGGGACGACAATTTTCAGCTGCTGCTTTGCGAGTTCCAGCGAGAGTTCCGCACCCGTGAGAGACGCGTGGGCCTGAAGCTTGATCAGCACTCCTTCAAGTTCCCGAACATTCGACTTAATGTACGTGGCTAAAAAAGTGGCCACGTCGTCTGGAAGGTAGATGTCATCGCGTTCCGCTTTGGCTTTCAGGATCGCGATTCGCGTCTCAATTTCCGGCGGGGTGATATCAGCAATCAGTCCCCATTCAAACCGAGTCCGCAACCGCTCTTCAAGCCCCTCGATTTCTTTTGGAGGCCGGTCGCTCGTCAAAACAATTTGTCGTTTTGAAGAATGGAGAGCGTTGAACGTGTGAAAAAACTCTTCCTCGGTGCGCTCTTTTCCCGCGATGAACTGGATGTCATCGAAAAGAATCACATCGTAACTATCTCGGTATTTCTTTCGAAATTCCGTCGTTTTGTGATGCTGGATCGACTCGATCATTTCATTCACGAACCGTTCGGCAGAGATGTAGAGCACTCGCGAATTCGGATTGTGAGCTAAGACTTGGTTTGCGATGGCATGCAGAAGGTGGGTTTTCCCCAATCCTGGCTGTGAATAGAGGAAAAGCGGATTGTATTGGCGAGCGGGATTCTCCGAAACCGCAAAAGAAGAAGCATGAGCAAACTGATTCGACGCTCCGACGACAAAGGTATCGAAAGTGTACCGCGGATCAAACTGAGAGGATTGGGTTTGCGGACTGCGGCTCATTGCGCCCCAGAGGACACCTGAATCCGGAACGGGGTCCGCTTGCGCAGGCGGTCGCGGCTCGGAACGAGGCGATGAAACGGTACCGGGCGGCGCAGAGAGCTTTTCTACAGGCGGTTCTGCGGTTTGGGAGGCTCCGTCCGAAAGCGACACGACGACGCTTAGAGAAGCAGGTTGCCCGAGAATCTGAGTGAAGGCTTGCTCAATTTGGATTTGGAAATGAGAGACGATCCAGTGACTTGCGAAATCCGTCTGGGCCGCCATTTGAACGCGAAAACCCTCGTGATTTGGGCCTTCGGCGATTCCTAGGAGGCGCAGCGGGGCGATCCAAAGCTGGAGTTGTTGCGGGGTCAGCGTCCCTTCTGTTTCCAGATGACGATAGACGGCGCGCCAGACCTCTGGCCATTGAGAATCGTCGAATTGTAAAAGTGTTCGCATACTACGACTGCCATCCGCCCCGTTTTCTAGGGGATTAGCATGGGAAATCTGTCACTGACAACCTTCCCTTGACGACACGGGGTCGCTTTGAGTAAACATGGGCCTCTTAATTTTTTATTTCCGAGGATTTAGTTTATGAAACGTACACTCCAACCGTCACGTACCAAGCGCCGTCGCCGTCACGGATTCCGCGCGCGCATGAAGACGAAGAACGGCAAAAAAATCTTAGCGCGTCGCCGGACCCGTGGCCGTAAGCGCCTCGCATCGACGATTGCCGCCAAGTAATTTTTCCTACGGACCCGAATACCGCCTTCATTACCACTGGGAGTTTTTGAAATTCTTCCAGGGGAGTGATGTCTTGCGTCTTCGCGAGTGCGCGATTTTTCGTCTGCCAAATGAACTCGGATATTTCCGGTTGGGCGTAACGATTAAGACGAAGTGCAATTCCGTTGAGCGGAACCGAGTGAAAAGAACCATTCGCGAAGCTTTCAGAAAAATGAAAACGCCCCTAGGAAGTTACGACTACAACGTCGTGATTTCGGGGGGGCGTCGACTTGATTATGAATATGCCCGGCGCCTTCGCCACACACTGGAAGAGGAGTTCCCGAGTGAGCGCGAAATGGCTCGTTTCAAACGCGCTCGTTAATCTGTATAGAAGGATCATATCGCCTTTTATCCACGCCCTTGTAGGACCAGCTTACGGGTGTCGTTTTGAGCCGACGTGTAGCCGCTATTTTGGCGATGCCGTTGAAACTCACGGGATTTGGGCTGGAGGCGGGTTAGGACTTCGCCGCCTCTTGCGTTGCCACCCTTGGGGTGGATGCGGATATGATCCGGTTCCTGAAAAAAATTGAGAAAGCAGACCTGACTTATGGATCGTAAGACGTTGATCGCTATCGGACTTTCCCTCATCGTATTCGTTGGCTGGCAGAAGTTTTACATCGAGCCAAGGATGCCAAAACCGACGGCAGTAGAAACCACGACGATGACCGCCGGCGGTTCTTCAGGAACGAATTCCACGAACACGGCGACCAGTAGTGGCGCATTAAGTGGAAGCGTCCAGGCGATTTCGCAAAAAGAAATTATCGCGAAAAGCACGGAGATTTCTACCGGAACCGGACCCGCGTTCATCGGCGATGCAGGAAGGTTTTTCACCGACTGGAAACTCACCGCTTACAAGCGTGAGATGAAAAAAGACGCACCGACGATCGACATGGTTGAAGTCACTCAGAACAACGGCGGAGAGGGGGAATTTGCATTCGACCTTCCCGACTTGGCTTATGCTTCGAATGTTCAAGGAACCATGAAAGCTTCCGAAGGCGGAGCCATCTGGAATTACGAAGATGCGAATCTCAAGCTGACCCGTGAGTACAGCTATGGCGCGGATAAAAAGTGGGTCGATTTAGTCCTCACTGCAGAGTTTAAAACGAAAAAACCGAACTACGCATTCGTGTCTGTCGGAGCGAAAGCCCCACTTGAAGATCACGAAGCAAATGATCGGCAGCTCTTAGCTTATCAAGGAACGTCACTGGAGCGCTTGCATCTGAAAGATGTAAAACCGGTTCAGGATTTGCCCGGGGTAACGAAATGGATTGCAGCCCAGAGCCGTTATTTCCTTTTGGCACTGATCCCCGCTGACCCGGCTCCGAGAGCTCTAGCCCAAGCCCTCCCCGGCGAAAAGAACGCTAAAATCAGTCTTGTTTACCCAGTTACCGGCAACACGATTCGGATTCCACTGAAGGCTTATTTCGGGCCGAAAGAAATGAACACGCTTCATGCGGTCGAACATTCTTTAGATTTAACCATCGATTTCGGATGGTTCACCTTCTTCGCTTATCCGATTTTGAAAGTGATGAAGTGGATTAACTCCGCCATTGGTAACTGGGGAATTTCTATTATCCTGCTGACGCTTTTGATCAAGCTCATCACGTTCCCTCTCACCTACAAATCCATGAAGAGCATGAAAAAAATTGCGGCTCTCCAGCCGCAAATGAATGCGCTCAAAGAAAAACATAAAGACGATAAGGAATCTCTGAACCGAGAGATGATCACGTTTATGAAGACGCAGGGCTATAACCCCGTCGCAGGATGTCTTCCGATTGTGATCCAGATGCCGGTCTTTTTTGCCCTCTACCGAGTGCTCTACAGCTCGATTGAACTCTACCAAGCGCCGTTTTTTGGCTGGATTCAGGATCTCTCTTTGAAAGATCCGTTCTACATCACTCCGGTTCTTTTGACGGGCATGATGTGGCTTCAGCAGAAGGTGACACCTTCGACTGCGACCGATCCGATGCAGGCGAAAATGTTGCAATTCATGCCCCTGTTTTTCGGCGTGATGATGATCAACCTTCCTGCCGGATTAACGATCTACATGCTCGTCAATGCGGCCGCCTCGATTGCTCAGCAAAAATATCTGAATAAAAGGTTAGCCTAAGGGTTTTCCTTGAGTTCGGCGCAGTACCTCTCGCACGACACGATCCACGCCCTCGCGACGCCTCCAGGAGGGGCGCTCGCGATCGTGCGAATCAGTGGCCCACGCTCGCGGGAGATCTTAGATCGAATCACTCGAGGTGGGAGCGCGGCGCAAGCCCCGCGATTTTTTTTCCGCTCGAAAATGTGGGACCCAAAAGCGACAGAAGAACGAACGGCGCTAATAGACGATGGGATGGCGGTTTACTTCGAAAACCCGAAATCCCACACGGGAGAAGAAGCCGCAGAGCTTTTTATCCACGGCGGATCCGCAGTCGCGGAAAGATTGCTTGAAGCCCTTTCAGGACTCGGATCGCGCCAGGCGCTTGCAGGAGAATTTAGTTTTCGGGCTGTAAGGAATGGCAAAACATCCATTACGGCCGCCCAGGCAGTCGCTGATCTCATAGCGGCAAAAAACGCCGGAGCAGCAACCCTCGCGTTGGAAAAAATGGAAGGCTCGCAAGCAAAGCTCATTACCGAACTTGCGGAAGGGCTTCGAAAACTCGTTACGCTGGCAGAAATCGGTATCGATTTTGCGGATCAAGATGTCGAAGAGCTTTCACTCCCGGTTTTGAAAAAGCGGACTCAAAACATTTTGAAACGCCTCGAAGAGCTCGAGAGTTCTTTTGACCGCGGTAGAAAAATCCAAGACGGAATTAAGGCGGCCTTTATTGGTCGCCCAAATGCCGGCAAATCCAGCTATTTTAACGCTCTTTTGGGAGAAGAGCGCTCGATCGTCTCAGACCAAGCAGGAACGACCCGCGACGTGGTTCGCGAGTCGCTCACGCTTCGTCAGGGCGGACGATCCATCACCCTTCGGCTTGAAGACACAGCAGGCATTCGTGCTCGAACCGACGATGCCATCGAAAGAATCGGAATGGACCGAAGCCTTCGTGCAGCATCCGAATGTGACTTCATCGCATTCATCGTCGAGGCTGGTGAAAGCTCGGAAGAATGGGAGCAATCGCTCGCCGTCTGGAGCGCGGTTGGAAAACCTTCGGAAAAGACGATGGTTATTCTTACGAAGACGGACCGGATTAGCCCAGATGGTGTTCAGGAATCGCGCAGAAAAGTCGCAGACCTGGGCGTTCAACGCATTTATCCAGTGTCTGTTGTGGACAGCAACGGCATTCGGGACTCTGTGAGGGGCATTATTGAGTTTGGAATCCCATTGGTCGAACGCGCGCCCGGAGAAGTGCTTTTAACCCGTTTGGATCACCTCCAGGCTGTGCGAGACGCACAAGAACACCTAGAGCGAGCGTTCGCGGCGCCCGGAGAAGATTTTTTCGCGTCTGACTTGCGGCAAGCGCTGAATGCGCTCGGTCCAGTGATTGGTGAGACGCTTCCAGATGATATTTTGGGCAGGATCTTCTCGGAATTTTGTATTGGAAAATAGCTTCGCTTCAGGCGAAGTTCTTCAGATGTCTACACCTTCTTTGACTCCTTCGAATATAGCTCAGATCGGCGTTTTAGGCTCCGGACAGATGGGAGGAGGAATCGCCCAAGTCGCGGCTCAAAGCGGATTTAAAGTTCTTCTTGCGGACCGTGATCTCGCGACGGCGGAGTCGGGAAAAAAGAAAATCGAGGCCGGACTTCAAAAGCAGATAGAAAAAGAAAAAATTTCGCCTGCAGAAGTAAAAACCATTCTCGCAGGCATTCAGCCAGTAAGCGGTATTTCTGACCTGAGGGATGCGGACCTCGTCATCGAGGCGGTCACTGAAAATCCAACTCTGAAATTCGAACTCTTCAGAAAATTAGATGAAGCTTGTAAGGCGACCGCGATTCTCGCGACGAACACTTCATCGATTTCCATCACGCTCATCGCGGCCCAAACCAAAAGACCCGCACTTGTGGTGGGCATGCATTTCATGAATCCAGTTCCCGTCATGAAGCTGATCGAAGGAATTCGCGCAATCCAGACCTCTGATGCAGCTTTCGAAGCGGTTAAATCGGTTTCCGAAAAAATGGGGAAAACCTTCATCTCTGTCCAAGACATTCCCGGCTTTGCGGTAAATCGCATTCTCATGCCGATGATTAATGAAGCGGTTCAGGTGGTGTATGAGGGGATTGCTTCCGTCGAAGATGTCGACACAGCGATGAAATTAGGAACCAACCAGCCGATGGGCCCGCTCACCCTCGCCGATTTTATTGGTCTCGATACTTGCTTAGCGATCATGGAGGTCCTTCACACAGGCCTCAGTGATTCGAAATACCGACCGAGCCCCCTTCTGAAGCAGATGGTTTCTGCTGGTTGGTTTGGCCGAAAAAATAAAAAAGGGTTTTACGACTACGCAAATCCGGAGAATCCGCTTCCAATGCGGTGGGGTACAAAATGACTGCGTCGAATTACGAAAACCTTCTGATCGAACATGCGCATCCAGGAATCGCGATTTTAAAAATCAACCGTCCTAAGGCATTAAACGCTCTCAATTCTGCTACCCTCCTCGAACTCCGCAGAGCATTACTCTCACTTGCGCAAGACGACGCAGTAAGAGTGATTGTTTTCACGGGCGAAGGCGAGAAAGCATTTATCGCCGGAGCCGACATTTCCGAAATGAAGGACCTTACGCCCGGTGACGGTGTGGGATTTTCGCAAGTGGGCCACGAAGTTGCTAAGCTCCTCGAGACCATGCCAAAGCCAGTGATCGCGGCCGTGAATGGTTTTGCATTAGGCGGCGGCACGGAGATGGCCATTGCATGCGATTTCATCATCGCAAGCGAAAAAGCGATATTCGGCCAACCTGAAGTGGGCTTAGGAATTATTCCTGGTTTTGGTGGATGCTTTCGACTCGCCCGTGCAGTGGGCCTCCCTCGAGCAAAGGAATTGATCTATTCCGGTCGAAAAGTAAAAGCGGATGAAGCAAAAGCAATGGGACTCGTAAACCACGTCCTTCCGGCGGAGGGATTTATGGAAGCGGTTCTAGTGCACGCAAAAAGCATTGCACTCCAGAGCGCGTCCGCAGTTTCAAAAGCAAAGACGTTGATGGTCGAATTTACGGAGGCAATGGGACTGAACACGAAAGTCGATGCGGAATCCCACGCGTTTGGTCGCCTCATGGGTTCCTTCGATCAAAGAGAAGGAATGACCGCATTCACGGAAAAAAGAAAACCAGAGTTTCACGGCCTTCGTGAAGCAGATTTGAAATCGAACTAAGGAGTTTTTCTCATGTCGCACGGCTGGCCGAATGAACAGGACGAAGATAAAAAAATGCTTCTCGACCAAGTGGGAGCGTTTGCTCGCGAGGTGGTTGCACCGAAAGCAAAGCATCACGATGAGACCGGTGAGTTTCCCACTGAAAATGTGAAAAGAATGGCCGAAATGGGCCTTATGGGAATGATGGTCGATGAGGCTTACGGTGGCGCGGGACTCGATGCCGTCTCCTATGCGATGTGCATGGAAGAAATCTCAGCTGCTTGTGCATCTACTGGCGTGATCATGTCCGTGAATAACTCTCTCGCGTGTTGGCCGATCCAGAATTTCGGGACGGAAGAGCAAAAACAGAAATGGCTTACTCCGCTTGCGACAGGCGAAAAGCTGGGCTGTTTTGCGCTCTCTGAGCCCGGCGCTGGTTCAGATCCGGCTGGAATGAAGCTCATCGCAACGAAAGTCGATGGCGGCTATAAACTTCGCGGATCCAAAAATTGGATCACGAACGGAAGGGAAGCAGACACTGCGGTGGTGTTTACGACGCTTGATCCGACGAAAGGACATAAGGCGGTTACCGCTTTTATCGTGGATACGAAATCTCCCGGATTTTCTGTGGCAAAGCTTGAAGATAAATTAGGAATTACCGCATCCTCCACCGCGTCTCTCTTTTTTGACGACGTATTCGTGCCCCAGGAATGTTTGCTCGGAGCCGAGGGACAAGGATTGAAGATCGCGCTGGCGACGCTCGACGGTGGGCGAATCGGAATTGCCGGCCAAGCGCTGGGAATTGCCCGTTGCGCGCTTGATGCGTCCAAAAAATTTGCGCTCGAACGAGAGCAATTCGGCGCACCGATTGCGAAACTACAAGCGATTCAGTTCCACATTGCAGATATGGCAACCCGCCTTCAGGCCGCGCGCCTTCTAACGTGGAATGCAGCGAGAATGAAAGACACGGGCGCTCGCTTCACGAAAGAAGCGGCGATGGCGAAGCTCGCCGCTTCCGAAGCGGCGATGTGGATCGCAACGAAAGCGATTCAAGTTCACGGCGGTTATGGCTACACCAAAGAATACGTCGTGGAGAGAAACTTCCGAGATGCGAAGATCACGGAAATTTACGAAGGCACCAGCGAGATTCAGCGAATCGTAATTGCGGCCCAAGAGTTTGCCGCGATTTCTGGATAGAGGGAAACGAGATGAAAGAAGTTAATTTGGAAAAGGCGAACAAAGCAGAATCCACGAGAGACCTGGCATCTGAATTTAGCGGATGGGAAAAAAGACTATCTGCGGGAGAAAAGAAATTTCCTTCTCGTCCAGCGCGGTTCACGAGTTGGAGCGACATGGACATGCCCCTTCTTTCCACGCCGCTCGATCTATCGCGAGAAAAATTTGATTATCTGGAGGACCTTGGATTTCCAGGAGAGTTTCCCTACACGCGCGGAGTTCAGCGGAACATGTACCGCGGAAAATTTTGGACTATGCGCCAGTTCGCTGGTTTTTCGAGCGCGGCTGAAACGAACGGTCGTTTTAAGATGCTTCTCGCAAATGGGCAAATGGGGCTTTCCACCGCTTTCGATATGCCGACGCTCATGGGTTACGATGCCGATTCACCACGTTCAAAAGGCGAGGTAGGAAAGTGCGGGGTTGCGGTCTCTTCGTTGGAAGACATGGAAGAACTCTTCGCGGGCATCGATTTGGGAGAGATCACCACTTCGATGACCATTAACGGGCCGGCCATCGTCGTGTTGATGATGTACTACGCAGTGGCTGAAAAGCAGGGCGTTCCGCGTGAAAAAGTGAAAGGCACGCTCCAAAACGACATCTTAAAAGAATACATCGCTCAGAAGGAATGGCTCTTTCCCGTAAAGCCTGCGACCGAGCTTGTCATCGACACGATTGAATATGGCGCTAAGAATTTTCCCAATTGGAATACCGTGAGTATTTCCGGTTACCACATTCGTGAAGCCGGTGCGACCGCGGTTCAAGAGCTCGCGTTTACTCTGGCGGATGGGCTGGCTTACGTCGATCGTTGCCTCGCGCGTGGAATGGACATCGATTCATTTGCTCCGAGACTTTCATTCTTCTTTGACGTGCATAATGATTTTTTCGAGGAAATCGCCAAATTTAGAGCCGCACGAAGGATCTGGGCCCGCCTGATGCGAGATCGCTATGGAGCAAAAGACCCTAAATCCTGGATGCTTCGGACTCACGCGCAGACGGCGGGTGTTTCCCTCACTGCGCAGCAGCCACACAATAATATCGTGAGGGTTGCGATCCAGGCGCTGGCGGCCGTGATGGGCGGGACGAACTCGTTGCACACGAACTCTATGGACGAGACCATGGCTCTTCCAACGGATGAGGCGGTGATGATCGCCCTTCGCACCCAACAAGTGATTGCTGAGGAGTCGGGAGTGACGAACGTCGTCGACCCATTCGGCGGAAGTTATTTCATGGAAAGTCTCACGAACCGCGTTGAGCGCGATGCGCTTGATTACATCCGAAGAATCGATGAAATGGGCGGAATGATGAATGCGGTCGAGCAAGGATTTCCCCAAGCGGAAATCGCGAATGCGGCCTATCATTTTCAGCGTCAGCTCGAGTCAAAAGACAAAGTGATGGTCGGCGTGAATAAACACATCGTTAAGGAAGAGAAGCGGCAGATGGCCACTCTCTACATTGATCGATCTGTAGAAAAACGGCAGATCGAAAAATTAGTGGCCCTGCGAGCGAAGCGTGATTCGAAAGCGGTTGCGGCAGCGTTGGAAATCGTTAAGGCAGATGCTACCGCGGGAAAAAACATGTGCCCGTCGATTCTCGAAGCCGTTAAAACCTACGCGACCCTTCAAGAAATTTGCGACACCCTTCGCGGCGTTTATGGAATTTACCAAGACGTCGGTGGATTTTAATACTAGCGAGAAATAACTTATGAGTAATCCCAATGAAAAAATTCGAGTTCTCGTCGCTAAACCCGGCCTAGATGGACATGATCGCGGCGCTAAAGTGATTGCTCGAGCTCTCCGCGACGCCGGATTCGAAGTCATTTATACGGGACTTCACCAGACTCCCGAGATGGTCGTTCGGGCCGCGGTCGATGAAGACGTGCATGTCGTAGGCCTGTCGATTCTGTCCGGTGCCCATAATGCATTGGTTCCGGAAATTATTGATGGGTTGAAAAAAGAGGGACTCACCGACGTGCTCTTCGTCGTGGGAGGAATCATTCCGGACGAAGACATCGTTTCGCTGAAAGAACTTGGAGTGCACATGGTTTTCACGCCCGGAACTTCTTTGCAGGAAGTGGTCGACTACATTCAGGGTGCGGCGCCGAAAAGAAATTAGACTTAATCAAGCCCCCATCGTTTTCTCGGGGTTACCCTCGGGTCTGATGAAATTCGCGACGAAAGCCACAACGATTCTAAATCCCCGTACCTGAATTTTTCTCCATGAAAAACGAGGTATATTTGGACTTTTTCAATTTCATGAAAAGTTCGAAACTTCGAAAGACCTTCTCCGTGAAGAGAGGTGAGATAGTTTTGGATCTGTTCGAAGGAATTTTTGATGCGGGAATCTCTTGAAGGAGTACTCCAAACGTCATACCCGTCGGAACCTGGAACGCATCGGATGCGTTGGCACTCGACGTAGCCTTTCTGGACAAGACCTATCCGCTCTTGAAGTGCGCTTTTAATGCTCTGGTAAATCAATTTTTGTGCGGCGAGAGGGTCGAAAGTCTCTTGGAAACGAGCGGCAACTTCTGCACTGAAGTCAGGAATTCCATGTCGAAAAAAGTCGGGCCGGTATTGTTCGAGAGAGTATCCCGGCATCGATTCTGATGGGGCGAGCGAGGCGGACGAAGTTGATAGATTCACCCACCGGTACTTGAGAAATCCGCCATGGCCTAGGATCGGTTGCGAATACACGAGGAAAGGTTCTGTCCAAAGGACTCGTATTTTCCGTGGAACATTCGAGTAAGTGTCGAAGACAGGAGCTACGTTTGGGGCAGTGCTGATTTTCGAAATAATTCGGGCGTGTCCGCTTTCGTTTCGAATCTCTAAGTGGAAGGATCCTTCGGTCAGCGTCGATGGATTGACGGAAATAGGATAGGCATCGCCAACGAGGGTGTGAGTGGAAGTGCTGAGCATTAAGTAGTCGAGCGCTGCGAGAAATCTCCGGTCTCGAAACCACTCGATATTTGTCGGGAAACGTTTCCACGCGGGTTTCATCGAACGATTTGTGAATAGAGCGCGAGTGCCGACGAGGTGATTTCCTGCCGGCAAGAAGTGGATGCGTGAAAAAATCCAGCGGAGCGCAATCGCAGCGTCAGCACAGTCGGTTCGAATTCCATATCGCTTGAAAAAAGCGGGATCGAAATTTTCACGAATCCAGCTTGAATAGCGAGTTTCCCAATTTTCATCCCACGACCGATCCGCGTGCCAGATTTCGTCGGTGAATGATGGTCTGAGTTCCAAGGCCGTGTTGTTATCGACGAACTTGTTTTTGAAAGAGGGCGCGGGGTCTGTAACGGTTTTTTTCTTCTGCAATTCGGCTTGCGAACGATCTGAAAAACGGGAGCGCTCGATCGTGACTGGAAATCCGTCGCGATCGATTCTTATCCAGTGGAGTGTCCAATCGCCCTTTTCTGGGTAAACAGAAACGAAATCTTTCGCCTGACTAGGCTGTAAAGATCCAAAAAAGAGGGCGAAGACAATGAGACCCACTAGGCATGAACGCATGCTTCAAGGATACGGATTCCGGCAGAAGCCTGCGATGGGCCGTAATTGCCCAGCCCGCGACCCACGTCAGATAAATTCTAATGCGGTGCGATTTAAGGCAGTCCCCTTTTAGGAAAAATTAGGTTATTCCCGAGATGTATGAATTCGAACGCTTCGCATACTCAGAAGGTTGATTACGATGTCCTGGTTATCGGGGGTGGACACGCCGGAACCGAGGCGGCCCATGCTGCCGCGCGAATGGGATCTAAAACGGCCCTTATCACCTTAAATCGTTCTCGAATTGGTTACCTTTCTTGTAATCCGGCAATGGGCGGTTTGGCCAAAGGACAACTTATTAAGGAAATTGATGCCTTGGGTGGGATTATGGGGATGCAGACCGATAAGGCCACCATCCAATATCGCCGATTGAATTCTTCAAAAGGACCAGCTGTTCGCTCCTCTCGCGCGCAATGTGACAAGCCCCTTTATGCGGTGAAAATGCAAGAGACCTTGGTGCGGATCCAAAATCTCGAGATTTTGGAAATCGAAGTCGCCGATTTGTTGTCTGTGTCTGAAAAGGGTTTTTCAAAAATCACGGGAGTTCGGCTGCGGGACGGTTCGGTCATTAAGGCGCGCTGTGTTGTGGTCACGTCCGGCACGTTTATGCGCGCAGTCATGTACACCGGCTTTGACAAGTCTGAAGGCGGCAGGGTCGGGGACGAAGCGGCTAAAACGTTGAGTCGATCCATCGAAGAATTGGGATTTAAGCTTCGTCGCCTGAAGACCGGCACTCCTCCTCGCCTTCATAAAGATTCCATTGATTGGTCAAAGACGGAAGTTCAACCTGGTGACGAGAAACCAACCCCCTTTTCGTTTTATTATCGCAGCGAGTCATTTCCGGAGCTTCGCCAAACCGAATGCTTCATAACGTACACGAATTCAAAGACCCACGACATCATCGCTGAGAACTTCGATTTATCTCCGATGTTCACTGGAATGATCCAGGGGGTAGGGCCACGCTACTGTCCTTCGATTGAAGATAAAGTGAAACGCTTTGCGGAAAAAGAACGGCATCAGATCTTCCTCGAACCGGAAGGTTTAAACGTTCCCGAAATTTACGTGAATGGGATGTCAACCTCGATGCCCGTTTCTGTCCAGGAAGCATTTATTCATTCTATTTCTGGATTAGAAAACGCGAAATTTTTGCTCCACGGCTATGCGGTTGAATACGATGCGGTAGATGCTCGAATGTTGGGAGCAACGCTTGAGTCCAAAGATGTAAAGGGGCTTTTCTTTGCCGGCCAGGTGAATGGAACTTCGGGGTATGAAGAAGCGGGCGCTCAGGGACTCATCGCTGGAGTGAATGCTTCATTGTCCTCTCAAGGAAAAGCTGCTTTCACGCTTGGAAGATCAGATGCCTACATTGGTGTTTTAATCGATGATCTGATTTTAAAAGGGTCAGATGAACCCTACCGGATGTTCACGTCGAGAGCGGAATATCGTCTCCACCTTCGCGAAGATAACGCTGACCTTCGACTGTCTCCGAAAGGGCATTCAATAGGCCTTCTTTCGGAGAAGTCCTATTCGCAGTTCGTAGAGAAACGGAATGGAATTGAAAAACTATTTTCTCAAGTTCACGAGGAGTTTCTTTATCCTAACGTTGCCACGAATGAATGGGTGAAATCCAAGGGACTTTCGTTGCTCAAGGATAAGACATCATTGGCAACATTTCTTAAACGGCCTGAAGTCACCATGGATTTATTGTCTGAGATGGATGGAAGGGTGCCGTTTGATTTGTCTAGTACCCCATCAGATGTTTCGGAGCAGGTGGAAATCCAGGTAAAATATGCGGGATATATTCAGCGTGACTTAGAAATGATTGCCGGGGTGGAAAAGAACGAGAAAATGCGGGTGCCAGCCGGTCTCAACTATGAGCAGGTTCCCGGGCTTTCCAACGAGATTTTGAATGCTTTCAAAGAAGCTAGGCCGGAAACGATCGGACAAGCGGGTCGTTTGATGGGGGTGACGCCTGCAGCGGTTGCCAACCTCCTGATTCACTTAAAAATGCTTGATAAAGGGGCCCATCCACATGTCTGAAAGAAATGAATTCGAAATTCTTCTCCGCGGATTGGGTGAATTTGACGAGAACCAAATTAGCCGAATCGCTGACTTCAGGGATGAGGTTGTTTTGGAGAACTCGTTTCAAAATTTAACTCGGCTTCTTACCCCGGCAGATTTTTTTGAAGGGCATGTTCTAGATGTGGTTGAACTCAAGCGTTCTGGACTGTTGAGCTTCCCGGCGCTTGATTTAGGCGCCGGCATGGGTGTTCCAGGCCTGCTTTATGCCCTTATTTACGGGTTGAATAGTCACGAAACGATTATCTCTTGCGACTCTGAGAAGATGAAGGCCGATTTTAGTCAGAAAATGATCGATCAGTTCGCTATTAAGGCCATTATTTCGGTTCACTCTCGCGCCGAAACCTATTTGAGTAGTCACTCTGTAGACACTATTTTTGCCCGCGCAGTCGGCCCGGTGGGCAGAATCCACGGTTGGATTGAGGAATGTTCCACGTGGAACAAGCTTCTGCTGATGAAAGGTCCAAAATGGGAAGAAGAGTGGAGTGAATTTCGAAAGACTTCGCGCGGTAAGCGGCTGAATCTAGGAAGAGAACACCGATACAAGGTGGGTTTATTGGAAAAATCGCGTGTTTTAGTTGAACTCATTAGAAAATAAGTGATTGTTCCACGTGGAACATCCCTATTTTTGATTGCCAATAAAAAGAAGAACGAAAAACCTTGCTGATTTCATTTCGCGTCCATACTCTGAGTGAGTAGAATATTTTTTCACCGATTTGAGTGAATATCCCGCCCTCCACAACCACGCGGAGCAGGGATCTTGGGTACTCGGGTTTTTATCTGACCGAGTACCCACATAAAACAGGCTTGAATACCTGATTCCACGCGAAAGACAGAGATATGGCTTCATTTAACGAGAAAATGAACGACGCCCCACGACTGGGAAAAATCGTGGCGCTGATTAATCAAAAAGGTGGGGTTGGAAAAACGACCACGACCGTAAACCTCGCCGCTTGTTTGGCTTTGGCCGACCGGAAAATCTTAGTGTTGGACTTCGACCCCCAAGGAAACGCATCTTCCGCCCTTGGAATAGACCGCCAAATGGCAGCATCGGGTCCGACGATTTACAATGCGTTGATCGGTGAAGCGAAATTATCTGAAACTATTCGACCTACCGAAGTAGATGGCCTCTTTGTTTCTCCATCCAACTCAGACTTAACCGGTGCGGAGATAGAGTTGGTTTCCGCTTTTGCCAGGGAATCAAAGCTTCGAACTTCAATTGCAGAAGTAAGGGCACAATACGATTACATCCTCATCGACTGCCCCCCTTCATTGGGACTTCTGACCGTAAACGCTCTCACTGCCGCGGACAGTTACTTGGTGCCCTTGCAGTGTGAATACTTTGCTCTCGAAGGCCTAACGCAGCTCATTCACACCATTGGGCTAATCCGTCAGAGCACCAATCCGAAGCTGGGAGAAGAAGGAATCTTGCTGACGATGTACGATTCTAAAACGAATCTTTCAAACCAAGTCGTCGATGAGGTCCGAAAACACTTTACCACTCAGGTTTTCACCACTGTCATTCCCAGAAACGTCAGACTTTCGGAGTGCTCCAGTTTTGGCAAACCCATTGTGCTTTACGACGTGAACTCTAAAGGAAGCGTTGCTTACCTGAGTTTGGCAAATGAATTTTTAGCGAGAAACCAGGTAGACGCTTTTAGTGAAATGGCAGAGCAAGCAAAAAGCGAAAACGTGGTTCCTGGACTTTCAATGCCGCCTCCCTACTTAGGCGAATTGACTCAAGAGAAAAATTAATGGATTTGCCTAACGGGGGATTGAAGATGGCACAAAGACCAGTTTTAGGAAAAGGACTCGCATCACTCTTACCAATGAGTCAGCCGACGCAGACTGCGACACACCATCCCATGGGGGTCGGTGCTCAAGCGGCAGGACCCGCTATTCCGGCACCAGAAATGACGCAGGCCAATAGAATTCCTGGTCTTTCATTTGCCAATATCGAAGACATCGTTCCGAACCCTTATCAGCCCCGCCGGGAATTTATAGAAAGCGAACTGAACGAACTGTCTCAGTCGATTTTGACCAACGGCATTATTCAACCTTTGGTTGTCCGCAAGGGGCCAGTGGGATATCAGCTGATTGCGGGCGAGAGACGGCTCAGAGCAGCAAAAATCGCCGGATTAAAACAAGTTCCCATTGTCATCCGAAAATCGACGGACAAAGAAGCGCTTGAGTTGGCGCTCGTCGAAAACATCCAAAGGTCCAATTTAAATTGCATCGATGAAGCCCTGGCTTACCTGCAATTGATGCAAGATTTCAACCTCACCCAGGACGAAACGGCGGAGCGCGTCGGAAAAGAGCGCTCCACGGTTGCAAACTTTGTTCGTTTGCTTCGCCTGCCTGAAGCGATCATTGATGACCTCAAAAAGGGAACCCTTTCCTTCGGTCACGGAAAGTCGCTCCTTTCGCTGGAAGACCAAGATCAAAGGCTGCTCGCTCGAAAAGCAATCATCGAAGGAAAATTGTCAGTCCGCGCAACGGAGGCCCTGGTTGCAGAAATGCAAAAGAAATTCGGTTCCACGGGAAACGTAGTTGCTGAGGCGATGAAGAACCTTACTCCAGTACAGTCTCGTCTGAAAAACCTCGCGCTCGAAATTACACGCGCCGTCGGCATTAAGGCTGAACTCAAAGGAAATGAAAAACGAGGAAAGTTCGTTCTTCATTATTCGTCGCGCGAAGAGCTTGAACGTCTGATCAGCCTCATGCAAACTTCTCGCTAATGCGATCTAAAAAAAACCCGCTTTCGACCCCCGCCACGTTTTCAGCTGTTACAGGCGTTCTAGACGCCGGTTCGGAATTTGAGGGACGACTCACGTTTCAGGGAACGCTTCGAATTGGTGGAGCATTCAAAGGTCAAATCTTCACCCCAGATACCCTCATTATTGGAGAGGGAGCCAAAGTGAGCGGAGAAATAGACGCGGGAATCGTCATTATCAGTGGCGAAGTGCACGCGAATATTAAAGCAAGACATCGTGTAGAAGTGCACGCTCCGGCTGTATTCCGAGGCAGCATTGTCACGCCGAGTCTTCAAGTGGATGAGGGAGTGATTTTCGAAGGATCGAGTAAAATGATCAACTCCGCCTCCGTACCTTCTCCCACCGTGGCTTCGCGGCCTCTTTGATCTTATTTGGGGACAGCCTTCTTTTTTAAAGGCACCCCTTTCTCCTTCGTTGCAGAGATCTTTGGATTTCCTTGACCGTGAAGAATCGTGCATGTTAGCTACAACTTCGCTCATAACTTAGCGTATTTTGGAGACTTTTGTGGCCGCCATCCTCGCGCAACTCGATTTAAACTCTACGTTTTTCGTTCAATTTGCCGTATTTACGGTAATTTTTTTTATCGTCCCCACTGTCTTCTTCAAACCATTCCAAAAATTGATCGAAGCGCGGCACCAGAAAACGGTAGCGGATCGCGAGCGGGCGGAAGAATTGGTGAAGCAAGCCAATGCGAAACTTGAAGAGTTTCGAGCTCGAATGAATGAAGAGCGAACGCTTGCGAGGGCTGAATTCGAGCGGGCGATGGGTGAAGTGAAAGCGGAAGAATCCAAAATCATGACCGGCGCTCGCGAAGAGGCCAAGCGAATTACGCAAGCAGCGTTAGAATCTATTCAGTCCCAATCCACTAGCCTGAAGCGGTCTCTTGAAGCCGACGTCGAAGGGCTCTCTCTCCAAATTTCGGACATGCTCACGAAGAGGCAATAATGATGTCGGAACATTCGCCGTTGAGCGGACTCATTTATCCATTAATTAACTTTGCGATTCTAGTCGCAGGGCTAGTCTATTTTCTACGAAAGCCGTTGAAAGATTTTGTGTTGGATCGACACGCAACTTTGCGAGACGAAATCGAGCGAGTTCACGCAAAGTTGCGTGAAGCACAGAAGCGCTACGCAGAGTATTCTCAACGCCTTTCAACGATGGATGCAGAGGTTGCGTCGCTGACCCAACAAATTCGCGAGGAAGTGGAGTCTTCAAGGGTAAGAATCGTCACTGAGGCAAAGCGCGCGGCTGACCAAATCGTCATCGACTCGAAGCGCACGAGCGAGTCGATGATTCATGAATTTCGCGATCAAATTCGCGCGGAACTGGCGAATCAGGTTATTTTGAGAACGGAAGTTCATTTGCGTTCACGGATAACGGGCGAAGTGCGGGAGCAAATGACTAAAGATTTCTCTAAACAAGTGGAGACCAGCCGATGAGCGTCAGTCGATCTTATGCCACGGCGTTGTTAGAGGCTGCGCGAGAGGCCGGGTTGAAGGATTCGGATCTCGATCAAATCGAGTCCGAACTTTCCGCTTTTGTCTCGGCGGTAAAAACCTCCGTTGGCCTTGAAGCAGCTCTAACGAGCCCAGTGATTTCGGCTGCAGACAAAGCTTCTGTTGCGAAAGCCATCGCAACCCAAATGGAGTTTTCAAAGTTAACGGTTCAGTTTTTAACCCTGATTGCAGAAAAGGGACGAGGACCGTTACTTGAAGCGGTGACGAACGCGTTCGTTATTGCTCGTCTGGAAAGCGAAGGCGCTACTCTCGGTCACGTCGTATCTGCAGATGTCATGAATCAGAAAGAGCTTGATTCGCTTGCGGCCGATTTTACGCGAAAACTCGGCAAAAAGGTCGTATTTAGGGCTTCGGTTGACGCAAGCTTGCTCGCCGGACTGAAGGTTACCGTGGCCGGAACGACTTACGATGGGTCGATGCGATCACAACTCAATCAACTTCGGGAGCGACTGGTTTACGGTAAACCAGTAGGCGCCCGTTCCGTTTAGTTTCGTTTTTAAGCAGAGGTAAATATGCAAATTCGCCCCGAAGAAATCACGCAGATCCTAAAGACCCAACTCAAAGACTTCGACAAGAAGCTCGACATTTCCGAAACCGGATCCGTCATTTCCGTCGGAGACGGGGTCGCGAAAATTTACGGCCTTGAGAAAGCGATGGCTGGAGAGCTTGTCGATTTCGGCAGCGGCGTTTTCGGAATGATTCTGAACCTCGAGACCGACGCTGTCGGTGTTGCGATTCTCGGAGATGAATCTGCAATCAAATAAGGTACCTCCGTTAAAAGAACCGGCAAAATCGTTCAGGTCCCGGTAGGAGAAGAGCTTTGTGGCCGAGTCGTGAACGCGCTCGCGATACCGATCGACGGCAAGGGCGACATCAACGCAAAAGAAACGCGCAAGATTGAAATCAAAGCACCTGGAATCGTTGCAAGACAGTCGGTTAACGAACCGTTGCAGACCGGAATTAAAGCCATTGATTCCATGATCCCGATTGGGCGCGGCCAACGCGAATTGATCATCGGAGATCGTCAGACCGGTAAAACAGCGGTCGCTCTCGACACGATCATCAATCAAAAGGGTCGCGGAGTTTATTGCATCTACGTCGCTATCGGACAAAAGCAATCCACCGTTGCTCAGGTTGTTGATAAACTTCGCCAATATGGGGCGCTCGATTACACCGTGGTTGTTGCGGCAACGGCTTCTGAATCAGCTCCGATGCAATTTCTTTCCGCATACACCGGCGTGACCATCGGCGAGTGGTTCCGCGATAACGGGAAGCACGCATTGATCGTTTATGACGATTTGACGAAGCAGGCGCAGTCTTACCGTCAGCTTTCCCTTCTCCTTCGCCGGCCGCCGGGCCGGGAAGCATATCCCGGAGACGTGTTCTATTTGCACTCTCGTTTGCTAGAGCGGGCAGCTAAACTTTCCGATGCAATGGGAGGAGGTTCTCTGACCGCGCTTCCCATTATCGAAACCCAAGCAGGCGACGTTTCGGCCTACATTCCGACCAACGTGATTTCGATTACGGATGGCCAGATTTTCTTGGAAACCGACCTTTTCCACTCCGGAGTGCGTCCTGCAGTGAACGTGGGTATCTCTGTTTCACGCGTGGGAGGAGCGGCTCAAATTAAATCGATGAAGCAGGTTTCCGGAACGCTTCGCCTCGATCTCGCCCAATATCGCGAGAAGGCAGCTTTTTCCCAATTCGGATCCGATCTCGATGCCGCCACCCAGAAGCAGCTAGCTCGGGGAAGCCGCTTGGTTGAGATGTTGAAGCAGGACCAGTACTCGCCGATGTCGGTCGAGGAGCAAGTGCTCATGGTTTATGCCGGAACCAAAGGCTTTACGGATAAATATCCGGTTAGTTCTTTGAAGAGTTATGAAAAGCAGATTCTTGAATTCATGCACCGTAAATATCCGGAAATCTTGAAGTCGATGCAGACCGCTAAGATCGACGGAGATCTCCAGGCGCGTCTCACAGCCGCGCTCGAAGAGTTTGCGGGAACTTTCACAGCTTAAGTCTTGGGGGCTAGGTTATGGCGAGCATTAAGGACTTAAAAACACGGATCGGCAGTGTGAAGAACACACAGCAAACGACCAAAGCCATGAAAATGGTTTCGGCGGCTAAGCTTCGTCGTGCCCAAGATGCGCTCATTAGTAATCGTCCTTACGCAAAACAGCTGGGCGTGCTCGTCGATCACATGCTTGCGACACCTCGGATCTCACTGGATTCTGCCGTGTTAGCCAAAGAAGGCGCTACCCCGATCGTCGGCGGAAGAATCTTGCTCTTAATTGTGACGTCCGATCGCGGGCTTTGCGCAGGTTTCAATGCGACGATCATTAAAACAGCAATGAAGTGGTTGGCGGAAAATGGCCGGAAATATGAAAGCGTGACGTTTTCGTTTCTGGGAAAACGTGGATACGATTTCTTCCGCTCTAGAAGAGGATTCATTCACGGAGATTATTTCGAAGAGTACGGCGGAAAGGTTACTTTTAAAAAGGCAAATGACCTTGCGAAAAAACTCGTCGACTCCTTTGTCGCCGGCGAATACGAGGAAGTAAAAATCCTCTATAACGTTTTTCAGAACGCGATTTCGCAGATCCCGACTTTGGAAGAGTTTCTTCCGCTGCGGCCAAAAGCTGCAGAAGCAGCCGAGGCCTCTCCGGACGCGAACGTCATCGTAAAGCCAGATACTACCCAAGTTCTTGCAGCCCTGCTCAGCAAGCATTTCGCGGTCCAAACGTTTCGCGTGATGCTCGAGTCCCAAGCGGGCGAGCAGGGCGCGCGAATGAGCGCGATGGAAAATGCGACCAAGAATGCGGGCGAGATGATTCGCAAACTCACTTTGCAATATAATAAACAACGCCAAGCTAATATTACGAAAGAACTGCTGGAGATCATCTCTGGTAGTGAGTCGTCGAAGTCGCAAGCGGCTTCATAAGGATCAAGGAGAAACTCATCATGTCTGCAACCGCACAAGACGCAAAATACGGACGTATCCGCCAAGTCATCGGACCTGTCGTTGATATCGAATTTCCAAATGGCCAGCTTCCAAACATTTACCACGCGGTAAAAGTTACGAACCCTTCGAACGAGGGCGGGGAGTGGAACTTGGTTCTCGAGGTCGCTCAGCATCTGGGTGAGAACACCGTTCGTGCGATTGCGATGGACGCAACCGACGGCCTTACTCGCGGCCAGCCCGTCTTAGCAACCGGTGACCAAATTCTGGTACCCGTAGGCAGGGAAACGCTTGGTCGGATCATTAACGTGATCGGCGCGCCAGTGGATGAAAAAGGCCCGATCGAAGCTAAGAAGTTTTATCCCATTCACCGGAAGCCACCGCTTTTCCGTGATCAGTCGACACAGATCCAACCGTTCTACACGGGGATCAAAGTCATTGATCTTCTCGCTCCGTATATTCGGGGTGGTAAAATCGGACTCTTCGGAGGCGCAGGAGTGGGTAAAACCGTTCTGATTCAAGAGCTCATTAACAACATCGCTACTCAGCACGGTGGATATTCTGTTTTCGCAGGTGTTGGCGAGCGGACCCGTGAAGGAAACGACCTTTGGCATGAAATGACTGAATCTGGAGTTATTTCAAAAACGGCACTCGTTTACGGCCAGATGAACGAGCCACCAGGTGCCCGCGCACGCGTTGCCCTAACGGCTCTTTCGATCGCTGAGTACTTCCGAGATGAAGAGAACCAAGACGTTCTCCTTTTCATCGATAATATTTTCCGATACACCCAAGCCGGGTCAGAAGTGTCCGCTCTCTTAGGTCGAATTCCATCCGCAGTGGGTTATCAGCCGACGCTTGCCACTGAAATGGGCGAACTGCAAGAGCGCATTACCTCGACCAACAAGGGTTCCATCACGTCTATTCAGGCCATTTATGTCCCTGCCGATGACTACACAGATCCGGCACCTGCAACGACGTTTGCGCATTTGGATGCGACGACTAACTTGAGCCGTCAGATCGCAGAGCTTGGAATTTATCCCGCGGTCGACCCCCTTGCTTCGACTTCACGCGCCCTCGATCCACGCATCGTCGGTGATGAGCACTACAAAGTTGCTCGGATGGTCCAACAAATTCTGCAGCGGTACAAAGACCTTCAAGATATCATCGCGATTCTCGGGATGGATGAGTTGTCGGAAGAAGATAAAATCATCGTTTTCCGCGCACGAAAAGTTCAACGATTCCTTTCCCAACCTTTCTTCGTTGCCGAACAGTTCACAGGCCTCAAAGGAAAGTTTGTAAAAATCGAAGACACCATTCGCGCGTTCAAGGAAATCTGCGAAGGTAAACATGATGATCTTCCAGAACAGGCGTTCTTGCTTGTCGGGACGATCGAAGACGCGATGGAAAAAGCGAAGACCCTCGTTTAATTCTGAACTAGGGAGGAGAAGTCGATGCAGTTGAATATTCTTTCCCCCGAAAAGCGGGTGGTTAGTTCGACCGAAGTTTCTTCGGTTACCCTGCCCGGTAGCGAAGGACAGATTCAGATTCTTCCTCAGCACGCGGATATGATCGGAACCCTCGAGACGGGTGAGTTTGCTTTTCAACCGCTCGATGGAAATCCTATTCATGGCGTGATCACTTCGGGTTTTTTCGAAGTGCGCGGTGGAGAAAGCGTTACGGTGACCGCGGAAACCGTAGAGCTCGCGAAGGAAATCGATCCGAGCCGAGCTCGTACGGCTCAGAAAAAAGCGGAGAATGCACTCACCGACCCCGAGCTCGATTCAAAACTTTTTCGCAAGTATGAGTTGAAGCTTCAGCGTTCGCTGATTCGTCAGCAAGTCGCCGGTCGTGAAGTTCAAACTCGTCAGTAAATCGACGCAATAGAAAATGTAGGGGAGCGGTTTAACCAAAGCAGGATGAAACGCTCCCCGTTTGCTTGCTCAGCCGTGAAAATCTGGTTATCCTTTACGCAGGATACTCATGAAAATTTCGGGTTCGATGGAACGAGCTTTCATTACGAAGTCTGGGTCGCAGAGAAATCTCCGACAAATTGCTCAATGGACCGCGGCGGTGTCGCTGGTTGCAACCGGTACGCTTGCGCTCATTTCAACCTCCACGATCGACAAACTCAGCAAAACCAGCTCGATTACCGTTGATTTAACCGCTTTCAAGAAACTTTCCCATTCGTCTATGGCTCTTGCGCGGATGGATGACGAAAAAATCTTTGCAGAAGAAACGCGCCTGTTGGGCGTTTCAAAGTTCGCCGTGGCGGAGGAGCTTCCGCAGGCAAGCACCCGGTTTAGAAAGATCTCGGTTAAAAAACAGGTCTCCTTAAAAATTGCGCAGGCGTCAGCTCCACGGGCAACGTCCACACTCTTTTCGAAAGCTGAAGCAGCTGAGATAGCCGACCTTGAAAAAGCAGTCGATCCGCAGACAGAAAGTCGATTGCTCGCCTCTGTTTATCGACGGGTTCGTTTCCAGTTTTTAGCGATGGACCAAACAGGTTACGAGTCCGAGTCGATCGCAATTGCCGAAAAAACTCCCGCCTACGAATATGAAGAAATCCCAGCCCTGGGAGGCGACCCGGAAAAGTCGCCGGGCGATCAGAGACTGCTAGCGCTCAGTGCGATTGCCTCTCCTGAGGACAAATTTGAAAAGCAACCCGTCTCGATGGACTTATTACCCGAGGGAGTAGAGGTTGCGTCAGTCGATTCGAAAGCGATCAGCGCGTCGAACGATGCGATTCAAATGACCGCCTCGTCTCGTGCAAATATTTCTTCCTCTTCCGAACAGCTCGATGAAGTTCCTCAAGCCTTAGAAAAACTCCCTCAGGCAACCCTCACTGCCAATGCTGCGGTGATGAATGCAATGAACGATGTTGCGAAGCCGTCTGATCGAAAAGTTGATCGTCCTTCTAGAACTCAGGATGCGATGGTCTCTAGCTTCCAAACGACTTCGTTAGATGCCATTCCCGAAAGTGCAGATCTCCCCCTGGATAGTCAGCTAAAGCAGGTGACTATCCAAAAAACGAGCCCGCCCCCATCCACCGGCCCACCAAAACAGAAAGATAAGGTTGAAACTCATCAAATCGCCACCTTACCGCCGACATCGGATGTCGCAACCACGATCCACGTCCCGAACGCACAAGTCTCTGCGAATAAATCATCTGTAAGCGGATCAAGTCCAGCAGGCGACCTAGGTGAATACTCAGCAGATGTGGCTTCGATCTATGATTTAGCTGCGGATACCGAAGGCACTTCGCAGGAAGAGAATTCTGACTACTCATTTCATTCTGAGAATGTTCCGAGTGTTCCAGTGCTCCCAGTGCAAACGATCCACCGGGCGCTCGGTGACCACTCCACTTTGAGCGCGTCTTACGGAAACGGAATTACTCAAGACCGTTCGGGGATCTCTATTGATTGGAATGCACCCTCTGCTGCTGAGAAGAAGGTTGATTCGTCTTTCTCTCCATCTAAGATCTACGTCGGAATTCCAGCCCCGACCTCAGCTTCACCCACAAAATCAAGAGAAACAGAAATTTCTCTCGCGAAGTTCTCTTTCGAATCACCTAAGGGAGATGTGAAGCCAGAACTTCAAACACTTTCAGCCACCGCGGAAAGTGCGACCGTTACGGAACTCAGCCTGAATGCTTCCAAGCAGGTTTTGACTCCGGCAGTCCAGCTGAAGAAGTGCGAGACGGCGCGGATCGGGGTAGAAGCCTTTGTTCCGAGTGCGGATAAAGAATCGCTGACCGTTTGTCAGAGAGCTCTGACATTAGAAGGATTAGCTTCGGGAAACCAAGCGCGCTGGTGGGAGGTCTATGGAACTGAAAAGGAACATTGGCCCACCCTCATTTTTTCGAAACCGGGCGAACTGACGAGCGAAAACCGTGTGCCGATGTTGTCGAACGCATCCATTCGAATTCTCTCGGTTGTTTCGCATATGAACACACATGAGGGCACCGGAATCTTGTTCGGAGAAACTCCGAGAGGAGTAGAGGTTGAACTTTTAGGGCGTGCGGACGCGCCGATCTATTTGGATCAAGGCCTAAGAAACGGACTCGTTGAGAACAGCATTACCAGACCCTTCGTCTTTCTAAATGTCCAACCCGGACAACCGCTTCTCAGTATTAGAGATTCGTCTCGTGGCGTGAGAGGAGCGATTCCTCTGATGGTGAAATCTGGTCTCGCGACGTTCGTGAAAATCCCTAAAGCCGAGAAGAAGAGCCTTTCATTTCTGGTTCTCGATGCTTCCTCTCGAAACGAGAAAACGCTCCCGAACCTCACCGGAGAGATCGTAGGCCAATCCGGAAAAGTGGGGATTTCAGATCGAAAAGGTATTCTGAAAATTTCCGACGTCTCATTTTTCGGGGACTACCCAGTCTTCGTCGACCTGCTTACGGATGAGAAAAGTTATAAGAATCGCTACCGTGTGAGACTCGGAGAGCGCGATTCTAAAACGGGGCTTATGACGTTGTTCTATTTCAACGAAATCCGCGTCAGTGGCTGGTTAAAGCAACTCGCCGGTGGAGTAAGCCCTTACAGCGGAGTGATCGCTGGAGTCGTCCCGTACGCAGCGTTACCGAGAAATCCCAAAGAAAGTCGTACTCTGCGAATCGGAACGTTCGACAAGAAAAGTTCGCTTATTCCTGAGCGGTACCTCTTAGATGCGTCAGATCAGCTCATCTCCACGCCGAATGCTCAGACGGGACTTGGTAGATTTATCGGTGTGCAGGTTCCTGAGGGCGCGGCTGCTCCCACGCTCGTTGATGAGCGTGGAACGCCCGTTTGGTCGGAACTCGTTTATGCGCAGCCAGGTGTCATCAACGTTGTAGGCCCTTGACCCTTGGGCGCGAAAACGCTTCGCTGAATGTGGCTTTCTATTGTGAGATTGCAACCGCCGGTGAACTCCTAGTCTGACGCTTTCGATCTTTACCTGCGAAGCGGCGCGTGCGAACCACGCGGGCTTTAATCGAACTGATCAGGTCATCGATTTCTCCGTCATTTCCAGGAAGAATGACATGAAACCCGAGGGGTAGGCGGGCATTCATATTTTTCACATCCGGATTAAAGAGTCGAAAGTCCTGAAGTGGAATGCCATTCCGGCTCGCGAAATCTCGCCCGCTCAGCGGAACTTTTACCCGGTGAAAGGTGAGGGCAGGCGCAACCGGCAGAGGAGTGTCTCCGTAAAAGAGATCTTTATAAGCTTCTGCGTGGAGAAGCGCTAAAAACTCGGCGTAGTAATTTGAACTCGCGTACCCCAAGGTTCGACGTTTATTCGAACAAAGGGTGAAGAGGCGACCATCGAGGGCGGTCGCTCTTTCTGCAGGCGAAAGAGGCTTAATCCCCGTGTAGCCGTGATTGTACGCCGTTATGGCGAGCGGCCAGTTCCCAGCGATGATGAGGTTTCTTCTCAAAAGTCGCGCAGCGGCCACGGTAGACTTTAAGGGTGAGAGGCGTTCATCGATTCCGAGCGCGGCATCGACTTTCATAAACTCTTTTCCGGACGCAGGCATAAACTGCCAAACGCCTTGGGCTCCTGCCTTTGAATGGGCGTTGATGTTAAATGAGCTTTCTACGAGCGGAATCCGCGTCAGCTCTTTTGGAATGCCCAATTCTTCAAAAATCTCCTCCATCTTGGGAAAGAAGGTCTCTGCGGAAAGTAATCCCTTAACCACTTGGTCGCGCTGACCCGTTTGGGCTCTAAAACCGGTGTTCCACTCTCGAAGAGGGTGTTGATGCTCAGAGCGGCTCAGAGCGAGAAGGATCTTTTTTTCTAAGACACTCAGGCGGCTATCGTCGGCAGAAACCTTTCCCTTCTTACTTTTTTTAATCAAAGTAGAAAAAGCGACTCGGTATTCAGCCATTTGTTTCTTCAGTTTTCTTTCGCGAGTGAGTTCATAAGCCATGGCATTGCGAGAGCGCCGTTTGAGGTCGCGAAAGTCCAGAACTTCGTAGATGACTTCAGGGTGCTTTTTGTCGAATAGCACCGTCTGCTCAGTTGTGAACTCAGTATAGACCCGAAGCCAAAGTGAGACGGTGTCACGCAAAGGTGCGGGGACGCGAAAAGTTTCGTCGATCCGGTTGTCAAAATCATTCAGAGCCATCTGATGAATATTCGAGGGCAGGCCTGGGGTGCTCATTATGGCTTCGCGAGCAGCATCCTTCGTTCCATAGTGGGCTCTAAAAGCACGGTCTGGATCGAAAGGTTTGGTCAATGAGAGAGTTGAGCTCGGTTCATAGGCCGCCCAAGCACCGCTGAGAGAAAGCGCCGTGAAACTGAGGATCAAAAAGATGCGTAACCGGATGGATGATGGGATCATGAGCAAAATCTCCACGGGTTAGAGAGCAAAACCTTTGCCAGAATCAGGGCCATAAATTATGGATATTAAAGGACTCTTTTTTTGCCCGTCCGAATGGACTGTCTAAGTTTTCGACAGTGCACTTAAAACCGACGTTTAACCCCTTACTGAAGATTCGAGAGGCTGGATGGTAGATTCTAAAAATACCGAGAACGAAGGTGAAGAAAGCCAGACGTTTGAAAGCGCGTTTTCTCAGCTCCAAGACTTAGTAAAGAAACTCGAAGGGGGAGCCCTTTCATTAGAAGACTCTCTGAAAGTGTTCGAAGAGGGAGTTAAGCTCACGCGCTTTTGTCAGCAGTCTTTGACTGTTGCGGAGCAAAAAGTGGAGCAACTGATTAAAATCGGTGGCGATGGAAAGATTCAAACCAAAGCGTTTGAAGAATAGGCGGCGTTCATGTTGCTTGGGAGACTGAAGCTCCCTGCGGAGATTCGAACCTTAAACGTCGAAGAGCTAGAAATTCTCTGCGACGAGATTCGACAGGAAATTATCGCCGTGAGTTTGCGGAACGGCGGCCATCTCGGCGCAAGTTTGGGCGCTGTGGAAATTGCGGTCGCCCTTCACCGAATTTTTGAATCGCCTAAAGATAAAATGATTTGGGATGTGGGTCACCAAGCCTACGCGCACAAACTCATCACCGGCCGCGCAAACAGGTTTTCGACCCTCAGAAAAAGCGGAGGAATTTCGGGTTTCCTCTCGCGCGCTGAAAGCGAACACGATGCTTTCGGCGCTGGCCATAGCAGCACCGCTTTATCGGCGGCCCTGGGCTTTGCTTACCGCAGTGATGCTTGGACCCTTGCGGTGGTGGGAGACGGGGGCCTAAGCGCCGGAGTTGCTTTTGAAGCGTTGAATAATATCCAATCGCCTAACTATTTTGGCCCGATGATCATTATTTTGAACGACAACCAGATGTCGATTTCCGAAAATGTGGGAGGGCTTCACCATATTTTAGAAAACGGCCAAGCGGCCGAATACTTTCAAATGTTCGGACTAGAATATGTCGGCCCGATGAGCGGTCATGACCTGCCGACGTTGCTTGCGACCCTCAACGGAATCAAAGCCGCTAAGCCAACGAAACCCATTTTGCTACATCTTCTCACGCAGAAGGGAAAAGGCTATTCTCCCGCGGAATCTCAGCCCGCACTTTATCACGGGGTAGGACCCGCCCAATCCGGACCGGTCGACGGAAAAACGAAAGCACCGGAGGAGGTCGCGGCTGAACGAACCTGGAGCGATCTTTTCTGCGACGCCCTTCTCGATCAAGCCGCACACGATCCAAAAATTCTGGGAATCACGGCGGCGATGGCGGATGGAACCGGCCTGCTTCCCTTTGCGAAAAAGTTTCCTGAGCGGTTTTTCGATGTCGGGATCGCAGAAGCGCATGGAGCGACATTTGCTGCCGGTCTTGCCGCAAATGGTTGGAAGCCCGTTTGCGCAATCTATTCGACGTTTCTTCAGCGGGCATTCGACGCGATTATTCACGATATTGCTCTCCAAGAACTTCCCGTTATTTTCGGTGTGGACCGAGCCGGACTGGTGGGAGCCGATGGTCCTACTCATCACGGCGTTTTTGATTTGGCGTACGGCGGAATGGTTCCGGGTTTGAGAATTTACACCCCCGAAGTCGGAGAAGACATCGAAGGGAGTTTCCAAGATGCTCTCGGATCTGGAAAACCGACATTTATCCGTTACCCCCGGGGAAAAGCATCTCTCAAAGGTGATGTCACTTATGCGCCACTCAGAGGTTTAGATTCAGTCACGCCGCTCAGTCGTCAGCTCATTGTGACGTTTGGTCCCATTGGCATTCGTGTTCGGAAAATCATTTCATCTCTTTCACAAGATCTCCAAAACACCATAGCTCACGTGAGTGTGATCCAAGCAAAGCCAATTCCGGAGGCACTGATTCAGATGCTTGATCAGAAAGCGAATCAGTTCGACAGAGTCCTTTATTTTGAAGATGGTATCCACCGAGGGAGCTTGTCAGTGGATTTGGCCTCTCGCTATCCGTTAATCCCTGCACACTATTTCGATTATCCGGATATCTTTTTACCCCACGGTACTGTGCCTGAGATCGAGCAAGGGTACGGTTTTACGGATGACGCCGTCCGCAGGGTGTTGCAAGCATGAGTGCGGAACCGCGAAAGAGACTCGACCTGCTTTTGGTAGATCGAGGATTGGCACAGAGTCGTGAACGTGCTCAAGCCTTGATTTTGGCGGGAAAAGTTTTGGTAGACGATGAACCCGCTAAGAAAGCGGGTACGGCCTATCTATTATCAGTGGCGATTCGGTTGCGGGAACCTGACCATCCTTACGTTTCACGAGGGGCACTCAAGTTGATCGGGGCATTGGATACGTTTCTGATCTCCGTAATTGGGAAAGTTGGATTAGATATCGGCGCTTCTACCGGCGGATTCACACAAGTGCTTTTAGAAAGAGGCGCCTCCAAAGTGATTGCGATCGATGTGGGCACAAATCAGATGGATTGGAAAATCCGCTCCGATCCTCGAGTGACCTGCCTAGAAAAGACGAATGCGAGAAATTTAAAAGAAGAGGACATTCGACAGAAAGTTGACATCGTGGTCATGGATGTCTCGTTCATTTCATTAGATAAGATTTTTCCGGCCGTTTTTCCCCTCGTTCATAAGGGGGGGGACGTGGTCACCCTAGTTAAGCCTCAGTTCGAAGTCGGCAAAGCGGACGTCGGGCGTGGCGGAATTGTGACTTCCGATGTGGCGCGAAGAAACTCGCTCGAACGCATCACTGAATTTGCCAAGACGCTTGGATGGAACCGGGTTCAGTGGGTAGAATCTCCGATTACAGGGACCGACGGCAATATTGAATATCTCGCTCATTGGCGTCGCGAGCACGAAGGATGAGGTCATTGGAAAATTTTAAAATCATCCGGAAAGCGGTTGTTTGTATCCTCTCCCTTCATCTGCTGGGAGGGTGTGCATCTGCCACCCGCCACACGGAGCCGAAAGGAAGCGAAAAAGCCGAGTCCGGTACGACGAAAAAGACAAATAATAACGGCTCAGAGGTCTACGGACCTTTTTCTGGGTCGGAAAATCTTCCGAAAACGAAAGAGCCCGTCCTAAAGTCTGATCAAATCACACTCGTTTTTGGATCGGGTCTCGCACATGGATATACCTATGTGGGCGTTCTCCGAGCGCTGTCGGAACTGAAAATCACGGTTCATTCGATCTATGCAACCGAAGTAGGAGCCCTCGCGGCGGCATTGTATTTCACGCAGCCCAATCCAAATCGAATCGATTGGGCGCTCCTCCGGTTCAACGAGAAGAATCTCCGCAAGCCAGACGGAAAGCTCGGATTCGCGCTTCGGTCTCCGGAAAGCGACCTGGACGAGAAACTTCACGAAGTATTCGGAGCCCTCAGAGTCGAAAATTTTTCGGAGCGACTTCACATTCTCGTCGAGGACGCAAAAACATCTGAGATTTTCGAAGCGAAAAAGGGCGATTTATGGCGTGCCGTCCGAGGATCGCTAGCAGGGGCGAACGGCTTTGCTCCGACTCTTTTTGAGGGACGAAGTATAAAAGCCGCTCCGCGAAAGATCGCGGAAGAATATCGACTGGCTCATCAGGCCGAACAATATCCAATCGTCGTCGTAACCGCGGGTGCCGAACCGACGGAACTCTTTCGGAAGTTGCTCGAAGGCCAAAACGCCACTTTGATTTCGGTTCCACTTCCCGGACTGGACGACCTCGATGTGAAGAAAAGAAATCAAGCCGCTTTTGGCGGTAAGAACGCCGTTCATCAGGCGGCAAATGAAATCCTCGGTCTTGTTGGCCGAAAGATGGAATAAAGGAAGAAACATGACCAGCGTCGCTCAAAACTTCGTGCGGACCGGGATAAAATTCGCTTTCTTAGCTGCGATTCTCGGATCGATTATCATCACGTTACTCGGGGGCGGAGCATTCTGGTATTTTTCTCGAAGCTTACCCACGATTATCACCGTCGCCGATTATCGGCCCGCCGTGGTCTCCCAGTTGATTGCTACTGGAGGTAAAGAGTCCACCGTCATCGGCGAGTTTTACCGCGAACGAAGATACCTCATCCCCTACGAAAAAATGCCTGAAAAGCTGGTCCAAGCCGTGATCTCCGCTGAAGACGACCAATTTTTCACTCACCAAGGGGTGAACCTAGCATCGATTCTTCGAGCCGCTATTGCGAATGCGCGAGCGGGTCACGTTGTCCAAGGAGGCAGCACGATCACCCAACAGGTGGCTAAATCTCTCCTTTTGACAAGGGAACGGAGCTTTGTTCGGAAGGCAAAAGAACTCATCCTCGCAAGTCAGATCGAAAGAAATCTGACGAAACAGCAAATTCTATTTTTATATCTGAATCAGATCTATCTCGGACACGGTTCCTACGGGGTACAGGCAGCGGCTAAAGTCTATTTCGATAAAGATGTTTCGAAACTGTCAATTGCGGAATGCGCGATGATTGCGGGAATGCCACAAGCTCCGGGGATTTACTCTCCGCATTTAAATCCAAAACGAGCAAAAGAACGGCAACTCTACGTCTTGAGGCGAATGTATGAAAATAAGTACATCAGCCAAGCCGAGCACGACTCTGCAGCCCAAGAAAAATTAAAGGTCCATGATAGTGTCGACGTAAACCCACGTTACAGCGCGTATTTTATCGAGACGGTGAGAAGGCAAATCATCGATAAATACGGTGACCGTGCGCTTTATGAAGATGGTCTACAAATCTACAGCGATGTCGACCCCGAGCTTTTAAAAACAGCAGGTAAATCTGTTCGAGAAGGACTTCGCGCAATCGACCGGAGAAATGGTTTTCGGGGACCGCTGAAGAAACTGAAGAAAGATGAAGACATTGCGAAGTGGATTGCGGACGCACGCATTCACCTCGTCATGGATCAGTTGGGTTATGACGTTCTTCTTCCGACGGGCGTGATCGATACGATCGAGGCAGTGAAATTCGCAGGCCTTCAAGAAGAATCTGATTTAGTGAAGGCTGGAGAAATCTATACAGGAATCGTGAGTGGGTTCGATCCCAAGTCAAAAGCAGCCATAGTCGAAATCGGTGCGGTAAAAGTGGAAATCGCAGCTTCCACCTTGAGTTGGGCGAAGGCAGGAATTTCTTCCGCGTCCCAGCTGCTCTCGCGGGGAGACGTCATCCAGATTCGCATTCTGAAAAAAGAGCTCGGAAAAATTTCCGCAGACCTCGAACAAGACACCGAAATTCAGGGTGCACTCTTTTCAATGAATACGCATACGGGCCAAGTTATCGCCGTAGAGGGTGGCTTCAATTACGCGAAGTCTGAATTCAACCGGGCCCTTCAAGCGCAGAGACAAATGGGTTCCTCTTTCAAGCCCATGATTTTTTCGACTGCTTTGGAAAAAGGCTATACTCCAGCCTCTATCATCGTCGACGCACCGATCGTCTACAACGACGAAGAGAGTGGGAAGTGGAAGCCAGCCAACTTCGAAGAAAAGTTTTACGGTGACACTACTTTTCGCCAGGCTCTCATTCACTCGAGAAATATCCCGACGATTAAAATTGTCCAGGATGTCGGAGTGGCGGCGGTCACTGCATTTGCAAAGCGAATCGGCATGCCGACGAACCTTCCCCAGGATCTTTCCATTTCACTGGGTTCGGGAACCATTTCGCTGGCCGAACTCACTAAGGCCTACGCAATCTATCCGAGGCTTGGAAGGAGGCTCACCCCGATTTACTACTCGATCGTAAAAGATCGCGACGGGAAGCTGCTTGAGGAGAATAAACCAGTGCTCGAAAAACCGCTCGATGCCGTCATGAAAATGGTGACGGCGGAGACTCCAAGCACTGACGCTCCCACGGGGAGCGACGTAAACGGAGTGCCGACCAGCCAAACGAACTCATCCATGAATGCGTCGGTTCGTGTGATTCGCTACCCGGCGTATCCCCTTCAAGGAGACCCGGACCAAGTTATTGACCCGCGCATCGCATTCGTCGCGACCCATCTGATGAAAGAAGTGGTGAACTTCGGCACAGGGGGCGGAGCAAAACAGCTTGGACGAGCATCGGCAGGAAAAACAGGAACGACCAACGATTACCAAGACGCGTGGTTTATGGGCTTCACCCCGAACATCGTTTCCGGTGCCTGGGTCGGTTACGATACCCAACGTCCGATCGGTCGAGGAGAAACGGGCGCACGAGCCGCTCTCCCGATCTGGCTTGAGTTTATGAAAGAAGCGGTCAAAAACCAACCGGAAGTAGATTTTGAAATTCCTCCGGGAGTCGTTTTTGCGTCAATCCACCCCCAGACCGGAAAACTCGCCCCGCCGAATGCCTCTTATGCGATCAAAGAGGCCTTCATCGAAGGGACTGAGCCGAAAGAGTCGGGAGTCGGGGCAGACGGCGTAAAACAACCTTCACGTTCGACCGGGGATTTCCTTAAAGAAGACATCGAGTAAGCCCGAAAAGCTCCTTGATGGGAGCATTTCTTCGCACACCTCGGTTTTTTGCGTATTCCTTATTTCTCCACGCGGGGTTCTTTGTTGCGTGGTGCATTTTTGCGACCCGATTGCCTCCTCCCACGTTGGCCGCTATCCCCAGAGTGACCCTGATCGAATTGGAATCGCTTCCAAAAAGAACACCCGAGTCTTCACTGAAGAATCAAGTCGTCCAAAGCGAAAGGGCGAATCCGGCGAAGCTTGCTGCGCCCAACGCTTTCCTTGGTGAGCGGACCCAGACCACTTCTCGAGAGACGGTTTCCGCTCCGAAAGTTGGGACCGCTCCCCAACCCACGGTCGCGAAAGCCTCACCAGATTTGCGCTCGAAGGAAAAGCAGACAAGCGAAGTTGCCCCACCAACGGAAGCGCTGATTACCTCTACCGGTGCGTTGGCGAAATATGGAATCGCAATCAGCGCAAACTCCGCCGAGTCGCCCAAGCCGGAGAAATCTCATAGCATCGCGGACGCCGCCATTACTGCGCAAGTGCGCGGTGAGTACGTTAAAGGTTTCAAGCCGGGAGAAGAAACCGTTCTCAATACTAGAGAGTTTGTTTTCTACGGATATTTTCAACGCATTCGAGAGCGACTCGACCGTGAGTGGGATAAGTCGCTCCGCGAACGACTGACGAAATATTTTTACCGTGGTCGGCAACTCGCGAGCGAACAGGACTACACGACCCAACTCCTCGTCGCACTGGACCCAGCCGGAAGAATCACCAAGGTTCAAATCATCGGAGCATCGGGAACTCGAGACTTAGATGACGCCGCAATTAAAGCCTTTAATGACGCGGGACCTTTTCCAAACCCGCCGAGTGGGCTGGTAGATGTTAAAGGACAAGTTCTGGTCAGTTGGAATTTTGTTTTGAAGACTTAGGGGCTCTGGAGGCGATTCACGCCTTCAGCAACGAGGTATTCGGTCCAGAGAGATTCCATCTTGCGGAAGGTCCGAATGACTTCGCGAGCAGCATCCATCTCGGAGTGTCCTTGTTCACCAGCAAGCAACTGAATCGATTGCAGAATAGCTCCGAAAGCAGGAGTGTCCATCAATGCTTGGATTTCGCGCGCAGAGTCAGGGTGAGATTCGCTACGGCTCGATACGAGCGCCGTATTAAAGACTTGGTTTAGGCGTGCGCGCTGTGCGGATTCTTCCGCTTTGCGTTTCATTTCAAGCGCAACGTCTGCGCTGTAACTTGCGTTTTGAGGCGCTCCTGGCTTCATGCCAGGGTGAAGATTCCACATCAAGATCAGTTCTCCTTGAAAGACAGAGGGAGAAGATAGCGAACTCACAAGCTTTCTCAAGCCCCGTTTGAAAAAAACGGGTCAAGACCCAAATCACGCGGTGGAAAAATATCTTTCTATTGATAGAGTCGGGAAATCGAGGGGTTTTTCTATGAATACGATCGAGTCGCTCTTCTCTTCCGAGTCTTTTAAATCTCGGCACATCGGATTAAATGCAGAGCAGAAGAAAGAACTTCTCGCTGCGGTAGGCGTCGAAACAATCGAGCAGCTGATCGATCAAACGATTCCTGCAGGGATTCGATTGAAGAAAAAGCTTGCGCTCGAGCAACCCCTCTCCGAAGTGAGCGCAATCGCGCGGCTCAAAGAGATGGCAAAAAAAAATCGTGTTTGCCGCTCCTACATCGGCACAGGTTATGTGGACACGATCGTCCCGCCGGTGATTCTTCGAAACATTTTAGAAAATCCTGGGTGGTACACTCAGTATACTCCGTACCAAGCTGAAATTGCCCAGGGCAGGCTTGAAGCACTCCTAAACTTTCAAACTCTCGTGATGGATTTCACAGGGCTTGAAATTTCAAACGCATCTCTGCTTGATGAAGCGACCGCTGCTGCAGAAGCAATGGCGATGACTTTCGCTATCCAGGGACGAGATCACGAGAAGTCCTTTTTTATCGCGGCAGATGTGCATCCCCAAACGATCGCAGTCGTCGAGACACGCGCGAAATATCTCGGCATTAAAACAGTACGAGGCGAAGGTTCCACTTTTAAATTCGATCAACCGCTTTTTGGTGCGCTCCTGCAGTATCCTGGAACTTATGGTGACGTGACCGATGTTGCTCCCTTCATTCAGAGCGCTCACGATGAAAAAGTTTTAGTTACTCTCGCATGTGATTTGATGGCACTCGTTCTTTTGAAGTCTCCTGGAGAACTCGGCGCAGACTTCGCGGTCGGAAGTACCCAGTGTTTCGGCGTACCGATGGGATTCGGCGGCCCACACGCGGCGTTTTTGGCTACGAAAGACATCTACAAACGACAGATGCCGGGAAGAATCGTGGGCGTCTCGAAAGATGCGACCGGAAAAAATGCCATCCGACTTGCATTGCAGACGCGTGAGCAACACATTCGTCGAGACAAGGCGACGTCCAACATCTGCACCGCCCAAGTCCTTCTCGCAATCATGGCGAGTATGTATGCCGTCTATCACGGTCCGCAGGGAATTAAAAAAATCGCGGAGCGCATTCAGGGAGCAACGAGTGTTCTTGCGGCGGGCTTAAAGAAGCTTGGTTACTCGACGAATGAAACTTATTTTAACATGCTGACCATCAGCGGAGTAGACGCTGCCAAAATCCATGCATTGAGCGATGGAAGTAACGTTAATCTTCGTCGAATCGATTCTGGATCGGTCGGAATCACTCTCGATGAGACGACTCGCCTTTCAGACATCGAGCAACTGCTCCAATTATTTGCAGAAGGCCGAGGTGCGGCTGTGAATGCCGCTACTGCCTATTCGCTGCGGAAGTCCGGTGTTCCCGAGAGTTTCCTGAGAAAGACGGCGTTTCTTTCACATCCGGTTTTTAATCAGCATCATTCCGAAACGGAAATGCTTCGCTACATCACGAAACTTCAGAGTCGAGACCTCTCGCTTGCCCAGTCGATGATCCCCTTGGGAAGTTGCACGATGAAGTTGAATGCGACGACTGAAATGCTTCCGGTTACCTGGCCAGAGTTTGGTTCGCTTCATCCTTTTGCACCTGTGGATCAGACGCGCGGATACTTGGAGATGTTGCGAGACCTGGAAGTGAGACTCGCCGAAATCACCGGATTTGATGCGATTTCTTTACAGCCGAATGCGGGCTCGCAGGGTGAGTTCGCGGGGCTTCTTTCGATTCGTCGTTATCAAGAATCGCGCGGAGAGAGTGCGAGAAATATTTGTCTCATTCCTTCCTCCGCTCACGGAACGAATCCGGCCTCTGCCTCTATGGCCGGACTCCAAGTTGTAGTGGTTGCATGCGACACCAGCGGAAATATCGATCTCGATGATCTGCGAACAAAGGCCGAAACTCACGCGCATCATCTTTCGGCTTTGATGGTGACGTATCCATCGACACATGGAGTGTTTGAAGAATCTATCCAGGAAATTTGCGCAATCGTGCATCGGCATGGTGGACAGGTCTACATGGACGGCGCGAACATGAACGCGCAAGTCGGATTGTGCAGGCCGGGTGATTTCGGTGCGGACGTTTGTCACTTAAACCTGCACAAGACATTCTGTATCCCCCACGGTGGCGGTGGACCGGGTATGGGCCCGATTGGGGTAAAGAAGCACCTTGCTCCCCACTTGCCAAATCATCCACTCGTTAAATGTGGCGGCGAGGAATCGCTCGGCACGGTTTCCGCCGCACCTTACGGCAGCGCCTCTATTTTACCCATTTCTTATCTTTATATTCTTATGATGGGCGAGGAAGGACTCCGTCAAGCAACCGAGACCGCAATTCTGAGCGCAAATTACATCGCAAGAAAGCTTGCCAGCCATTACCCCGTTCTTTACGCAGGCAAAAATGGGTTTGTTGCGCACGAATGCATTATCGACTTACGTCCGCTAAAAGAAACGAGCGGTGTGGAAGTGGAAGATGTTGCGAAGCGCCTTATGGATTACGGATTCCATGCTCCGACTATTTCTTTTCCGGTGCCGGGCACGATGATGATCGAGCCAACCGAGAGCGAGTCCAAGCCGGAAATCGACCGCTTCGTTGAAGCAATGATTCGTATTCGGGACGAAATTCGAGAGATCGAAGAAGGGACCGCGGATCGTAAAGTGAACCTCCTAAAGAACTCTCCGCACACCGCGGAAAGGGTGACTCGTGAAAAATGGGAGCTTCCTTATTCGCGGGAGCGAGCAGCTTTTCCAGCGCCATGGGTGAAGGAATCGAAGTTTTGGCCATCGGTTGCCCGAATCGATAACGTCTACGGAGAGCGAAACCTGATTTGCGCCTGCCCACCTATCGAGTCCTACACGTAACGAGCTGAGTGCTTCATCATAAAAGGTTCCGGACAACTGAATGTCCGGAACCTTTTTTTCTTTCACTTCATTACTTAATCGAACTGACAAACGCAGAATAAGCGGTCGAGTCCATGAGGCCACTCAGCGCGGAAGCGTCGGAGGTTTCGATCTTGATCAACCAAGCGCTCGTATGGGGATCGCGATTCACGCTGGAAGGCTCTCCAACGACGGCATCGTTCACAGCCAAAACTTTCCCCGAAACAGGTGAGTAGAGGTCTGAGACGGCTTTAATGCTCTCTACCACGCCAAAAGTTTCTCCAGCCTTCAGGTCTCGACCGACTTTTGGAAGCTCCACGAAGACCACATCACCCAGCGCACTTTGCGCGTGGTCGGTGATTCCGACAGTGATTTGGGTGCCGTCGATTTTCGCCCATTCATGGTCTTTTGTATATTTTAGATTTTCCGGAAAATTCATTTTTATTCCTCTCGTCGTTCGTCAGGGCGTTTGTAAAAAGGGGTCGGAATGACTTCGATAGGGACGCGATTTCCGCGAATCTCAATCAAGAGTTTCGTGCCTACCACGGAGTGCGCGGGATCAACAAAAGCGAGACCGATCGATTTTTTTAGACAGGGAGATTGGGTTCCGCTGGTAATCACGCCGACCTCTTTTAATCCATCGGGACTAAAAATTTTATATCCTTGGCGAGGAATTCCGGGAGCAAGGAAACCGATTCCTACCAGTTTTTTCCGTACATCTCCCGTCTTTGCCGCTGCAAGTGCTTCCTTGCCGACAAACTCAGTTTTATCCGTTTTCACGGCCCATCCGAGCCCCGCCTCTACCGGGTTCGTTTCATCGTCGAGTTCGTGCCCGTATAGAGGGTATTTTACCTCGAGGCGCAGAGTATCTCTCGCACCTAATCCGCAAGGCTTAAGCCCGAACTCCGCACCCTTTTCGACCAGAGTCGACCAGACTTTCGGCGCCTCGTTCCAGGGAACATAAATTTCAAAGCCATCTTCTCCGGTGTACCCCGTTCGAGATAAAATTGCGGGCACACCATTTATCCAGTCTTCAATAAAACGGAAAGTTTTTACCTCTGAGAGCTTCGCACGCGTAAGGGACTGAAGGATTTCGGTTGCGCGGGGACCTTGAATGGCAATTTGTGACCACTCCGAACTCACGTTTTCAAGTCGGCAAGCGAAGCGGCCTTCTTCGTGAATTTTTTTCATCCATTCGAAATCTTTATCCGTGTTCGAAGCATTCACTACGACTAGGTAGTCGTTCTCTGTGCGACGATAAACGATCAAATCATCCACGGAGCTACCGTTATGCCGACACAGAATAGAATATTGTGCCTGTCCGATTTCCATTTTCGAAACATCGTTCGAAACAAGGTGATAAAGGAAACGCTCTGCATCTCCGCCACTCACCAAGATTTCTCCCATATGACTCACATCGAAGAGGCCGGCCGCGGTCCGACACGCGAGGTGTTCGTCCATCACTCCCGAATACTGGACCGGAAGTTCCCAGCCACCAAAATCAATCAGTCTTCCACCGAGTTTTACATGCTCCTCAAAGAGGGCGGTCCTTTTTAGTTGAGTCATTTTTTTTCTCTGTTTTCTGCTGAACGCCGTGCGCTCGTGAGGGTGTTTTCAAGTAGCCCAAGAATCGTCATCGGGCCGATGCCTCCGGGGACTGGGGTGAGAGCCGCTGCGATCTCCGAGACTTCTTCGTAGGCTACATCGCCTACAATTTTTCCGTCTTCATTTCTGGACACTCCGACATCAACTACAACGGCGCCGGGTTTCACATGTTCTTTTCTGATGAACTCGCCTTTGCCGATCGCGACGAAAAGAAAATCCGCCTGACGTGTCATCGAAGCGAGATCATTCGTCTGACTATGACAATGAAGCACGGTAGCGTCGCGCGCTAACAGGAGCGCTGCGAGAGGCTTTCCGACGATAGAGCTTCTACCGACCACGCAGGCAATTTTTCCGCGAACGTCGTAACCGTAGAAATCCAAAAGCTTGAGGCATCCGCCCGGTGTGCAGGGAGTGAACCCTTCCAAACCCAAAACCATGCGTCCTACGGTTTCCGGATGAAAAGCGTCCACGTCTTTAGCGGGAAGGATCCAGAGTAAGACGTCTTCTTCGCGAAAATGTTTAGGAAGGGGCCGCTGGATGAGGATCCCGTCGACGTTAGGATCGCTATTCAACTCAGCAACCGCATCTCGAACGGTAGATGAAGGCACGTTAGAGGGAAAGCGAACGGTCAAAGAGTCCATCCCGATTTCGGCCGCCAACTTTTCTTTATGTGCGACGTAAATCTGACTCGCAGGATCCTCGCCCACGATTACCACCCGAAGTGCGGGACGTCGACCGATCGTGCGGATGCAATCTGCGACCTGTGCTTTTAACGTCGGCAGAAAACTATCGCGATAGGGGCGGGACTCTAAGCGTTTCATATTCATCTCGAGTAGAAGGGAAACATCTCACAGGGCTGCGCTGCGGCTCAACCTCCATTCAGTCACCAGGAGTGAAGGGCGGAAAAATTTTCCCTTATCCGGCACTTTCGACCGAGTTAAACGGCTAAAATTGCCGAGCATTGATTGAAAATTCGCTCCTTTTACTGGAATGATTGAAGAATAAGCGGCGGCACACCCATTGCTTTATTTACCTACGGTAGCTTTTGCCATGATGGCGTCCGAGCTCCAGGGGGATACTCAATTTGGCCACAGGGATGTGGACTTCCGTATCGGGTGCTGCTGCGCAGGCCCAGGCTGTCGATACCGTCGCTAATAACTTAGCGAATGTGGATACGAACGGCTTCAAGAAAGATTTGCCCGCGTTCAAGGAGTATCTTTCCTCCGTAGAGCGCGATGGCGATCGTCCGTCTGTTCATATCGGGCCGATCAAAGATAAAGATTTGAATCCCATCTACGACAAAGACCAATCACACGTCATCGTGCATGGGACCTATACCAGTTTCAAGCAAGGTCCGATGAAGGTGACTAAAGGCGCACTCGACGTTGCGCTTGAAGGTCCCGGATTAATCGAAGTTTCTTCACCAACCGGGCTCAAATACACTCGGCACGGCAGTTTGAAAATTGCCGTTGATGGGCGTTTGGTCACCAATGAAGGTTATCCCGTTCTTTTGTCCAAGCCTGGCGGTCTCGCCGGCACCACCTCCGCACCTGTGAATGGTGAATTCACAACTGAGCCTGCTCCAGGCTCTCTTTCGGATCCATCGGTTGCATCGCGTTTCATTAACTTAAAGGACCGAGGAAACGTTAGCATCACGGAAAAAGGCGAAGTTTACGGCGGGAGTGATCTCATCGGACAAATCAGCCTCGTCGAATTTCAAGACCCGAAATATTTGCAGAAAACAGGACTTCAGTATTTTACGAATCGCGACGTTTCGAAGAACCCGGCAAATGAGCCCGCGAATACCAGTGTCCATCAAGGGATGCTCGAAGGTTCGAATGTGAATCCAGTCGAAGAGATGACGAACTTAATTAAGGCAAATCGCCTCTTCGAACACGATCTTAAAGTCATGAAAACGTTTGGCGAGATGATGGGCCGCGAAGCAAATGACATCGGCAAACTTTAAATCGACATCTAACTGCGAGGCGACGATCAAATGATTCAAACTTTACACACAGCAGCGACGGCACTCGAAGCGCAAAGCGCGAATCTCGAACGGATCTCCAACGATCTCGCAAACGTAAACACCGATGGATTCAAGCGAGGCCGTACGGAATTTTCTGAGCTCATGTATAAAACAGACCGCGAGCCTGGCACCCAAGTCGGCGCGACTTCCCAGACGCCGGTGGGAATCCAAACCGGACTGGGCGTGAAAGTCGGAGCCAGTCACCGGATTTTTGAGCAGGGTCCCTCAAAACAAACGGGAAATCCGATGGATATGATGATCGAGGGAAGGGGCTTCATTCCTGTCCAACGTACGAACGGAGAGGTCGCGTACACTCGAGCGGGAGCGTTCCACCGTGATGCTCAGGGGCGAATGATGCTCGCAAATGGATCGCAACTTGTTCCGAACGTGGTGCTGCCGGCAAATGCGCTTGCGATCACCATCGCGCCGAATGGCGAAATAAAAGCAGTTTTACCAAACGCCGAGGAAACTACCCTCGGGCAAATCCAGCTCGCCACGTTTGTGAACGAGCAGGGACTTTCTTCGAGCGGGGACGGCCTTTATCGACCGACCCAAGCGAGCGGCGCGCCGATCCAAAGCATTCCAGGAGAAGACGGAGTCGGGCAAGTGGCACAAGGCGCGCTCGAGGCTTCAAACGTGAACGTCGCGAGCTCCATGGTCGAAATGATTCAAACCCAGCGTGCATATGAAATGGGCACGAAGCTTCTGGGGATTGCCGATCAAATGCTGAACGCGACCGTCAATCTGAAATGATCAAACTTACCGGGGTGCCTTTGAAGAAACTCATGATTAAATTTGCGGCAGGATTCGGTATTGGACTCGCCCTCTCTTCTTTCGGAATGGCGGCCGAAAACTTGAGCAAAAATAATGAAAAAAATATTGAGCCCGCCCTTCGGTTAGAAATCGGAAAGAAATTTCCGCGCGCTAACATTGAGTTTTTGAACGGTTCGACATTTCCTGTGGCTCACGAAGGAGCGACACTCCTGGTGATTCGCATTCTCTCGGAAAGCGGCACCGGAACGGCAGAGTATTCGGCATCGTACTCGGATGGGAGTTCGGCCCTCGGACAAGCGCATTTTTCGGCGTCAGTGCCGACTTATGTCGCGAGTCGAAGAATTCGTCCAGGAGACAGGCTGCAAAAGGAAGATTTTCAAATCCAATCCATCAACGTAGCGCAGGGTTTAGCCTATCAATACCGCGGAGTCATGTTCGGCGCGAATGAATCCATTGAAGGACTGCAAGCCCGCCAGACTATTTTGGAAGGCCAGTACCCATTAACCAGTGGCGTAGAGCGAGTCCCTGATATTCGCCGCGGCGATACCGTCCAAGTGAAAATTCAGTCTGGAGAAGTTTCTCTGACGACGATGGCGATCGTTCAGGAGCCAGGTTACCGCGACCAGAATGTGCGAGTTCTCACGCAAAAAACGAAAAAAGAACTCGTGGGCCAGTTGCGAGAAGGAAACTTAGTCGAGGTGACTCTATGAACCGTGAGTATGATCGCAATCCCATCAATTTGGATCTGCATGACGATTTAAATTCACCTGGACTTTTTTCTGGAGCGCCATCGATCGTCGTGGCTGTTTTTGCGGCGGGGCTTCTCTTTGCGCTCGGTAGTTTAAGTGGGTGTTCGCAGCTTCTTGGCGGTCTTCGGCCGGATTTGAATGATGAGTATCGATATGAAAAAGAGCCAACCACGGGAGGTCGGTTTTCGGAAGCTTCTATGCTCGGAGATGACCGCGGACGGGGACCCGATTCTGAAAATGGCTCTCGCCGAGGAGATGGCCAGGCGACATCGGGGCGCATGGGAGGCCAAGGTTCTTGGCTCGCAGCAGGAGATGATGAAAGACTCGTTCGCAGTCGGCCCTCTCGCGAGGAAGAAGAGGGCGAACCCAAATTAGCCGCTCGGCCAGTCCTGCAGAAGAAGTATAAAAATGGAAACCGCGCCACCCGAGCGGACTTCGTTGATGACTCACGAGATGACGGATCGCTTTGGACATCCGAAGGACAGACGAACTATTTCCTGACCAAAAACCAAATCAAATCCGAGGGTGACCTCATCACCGTTCTGATGGACGAGGAGTTCCTTAAGGACGTAGCTGCAGAGCTTAAGCGTACGATGTCTCCCGAAGAGAGAGAAAGCGAAATGGATATTGCGCAAGAGCGAGCTCGGAGGCTTGCGATGGGCTTGCCTGAGAATGCTCCAACGGCAGACGCCAAGGGGGATCAGGTCGCAAACTCGCAATCGGCTGCGAACCGTGCGCCCGCGGCGGCAGACGACGGAAAAAACGTCACGGTTCCGTCGGTTGCATGGGCCCAAGTGGATCTTCGAAAGTCGATGGAGCTAAAACCAAATGACCCTGTCATGATGGAAGTCCTCGAGCGGTATCCGAATGGAAACTATAAACTTCGAGGATTGAAAAAGGTTCGGCTACACGGCCAAACGAAAATGGTGAGCGTGATTGCCATCGCAAAAAATACCGACATTTCAGCGGATGAAACCATCCCTGCAGGAAAGCTCTATGAATATCGTATCGAAGCGGTTCGCTAATAATGTTGCCGTATTAGCGGCAACTCTGAATATCGGGATGCTCATTACCGCGGCTCCAGCAATGGCGGCACGGTTAAAAGATGTGGCTGACGTGAAGGGCGTTCGAGAGAACATTCTAATCGGCTACGGCATCGTCGTGGGCTTGAAGGGAAGCGGAGACTCCAGCGCGGAAGTCACCAGCCAATCCCTGGGGCGTCTTTTCGAAAAACTGGGATTAGACGTGAAGAACCCAGCCGGAATTAAATCTAAAAATGCCGCCGCGGTTATCGTCACTTCGAAACTGCCCGCATTTGCTCGCGCCGGAAATAAAATCGACATCACTGTTTCGTCTATCGGGGACGCATCGTCACTCGAGGGTGGAACGTTGTTAGTGACGCCCCTTCGAGCGGGCGACCAAAATATTTACGCTGTTGCCCAAGGCTCGGTGTCCATTGGTTCAATTGCGGATGGAACAACCAAGAATTTTCCTACGGTCGGACGGGTCGTGATGGGTGCGACTGTCGAAAAAGATGTCGACACTAATTTTTCACAAAAGCGATCAGTCCGGATGACGTTGCACTCCCCCGATTTCACGACGGCTGCACGGCTCGCGGTACTCATTAACGGAGAGCTCGGCGGAAAATATGCGAGTGCTCGAGATAGCGCCACGATCGATGTGGTTGTTCCATTTAATTACGCAGGAAATTCAGTTGAGTTTTTAGCCGCAATTGAAAACATTAACGTGAACGTCGACACGAAAGCGAAAGTTGTGCTGAATGAGCGCACGGGCACGGTGGTAATGGGCGACCGGATCACGATCACTCCGGTTGCGATTGCGCATGGAGATCTTTCCATTCAAGTGGGTGGCACCGGAGGAGCAGCCGGAAAAAATGGACGAGTAGCAGAACTTAAAAGCGGTTCAAGCGTTTCCGATTTAGTGAAAGCTTTAAATGCGCTCGGAGTGCAGCCAAAAGATCTGACCTCTATTTTTCAAACTCTAAAAAGCATGGGCGCCTTACAAGCCGAGCTGGAGATTTTATGATTTTTTGGAAAGATTTTATTTTAGACAGTGTTCATGGACCGTTACTCACCGATTGCCGCGATCTGGACGTGACTCGTTCACGCGTCAGGGAAGATGCGACTCAACGGGCGTTGATCCAGGAAACAAGACGGGAATCTGAACCCTTACAGGTTACAAACACAGGATGTGTGCGTGAACTGTCCCGGACGAAAGTCCAGGCCCCGGGTTTTGAATCAAATCTTGAAACCAACGCCCTCTCCCACATGGAAGTGGAGAACGAGAACGCAGATGCGCAGCTGAGAGGGGTGGGATGAAAATCTCGCCCCTCTCCCCCCTTAATAGCGAACCCGTACGCCAATCAAATGGCGCTCGGAATCGTGACCAGGTGGACCCCCAGATTCGCCAGGCCGCGGAGGGCCTGGAGGCCATGTTTTTGAACACCATGATGCAGGCGATGCGCGGAACTGTTCAAGAAAATGAATTCAGTTTGGAAAACCCGGCGACAAAGTTATATCGGGGTATGCTGGATTCAGAGATTGCCCAAAAAACGGCTCACAATAACTCGGTCGGATTAGCTGATCAGATCATTGCCTATCTGGAAAGCCGTAGCTACAATGGTAAGCAGGCGCCGATCCATGGAAGAGAAGCGCAAGTAGTAGCACCCGCCCCCGCAGTCCGTACAGGAGGTACCGATGAGAGTGAATCCATCCGTTAGTGGAAATGTTCAGGGCACGCAGACCGAAGGTTTGAAAAAATCGGAAGCGACCGCAAAACCTGACCGAGCAAGACAAGTCGAGCAGATGGCGAAAAATCAAGCTGATGCGGAGCCCGCTGGAGCTGAGATTTCTGCGAAAGGAAAAGATTTCGCGAAAGCTCACGCAGTAGCGAGCGCGGTTTCAGATATCCGCGAAGATAAAATTGCGGAGCTAAAAAAGCGGATCGCATCGGGCGACTACCAAATCGATAACGATGCGATTGCCGATAAGATGATCGGTGAACACGCGTCGTTCTAGTTTTTAAAACCATTCCCAGAGAATGGTTTCGCTTGCGATCAAGATGATCGCGACAACGCTTCGCCTCAGCCAAGGGAAACTGAATCAGGAGGATTCACGTGACCGAAACCCAACCCTCATCCATGTCCGAAGCCAAAGACCGCATCATCACTTCGGATATTGCGGGCGCAAGCGAGCTCGAGAAATTGTACCTCTGTCTCAGCCGAATGGTTGGGTTGCACCGCCAACTTTACGAGGTCTGTAAGCAAGAGCGGGAAGCCTTCATCGCGGCAGATACACGACAGATTCTCGAGCAGACTTCTGCTAAAGAACTCGTGATTGAAACGATTCGCCATGCGGAAGCCGACCGAATCCGAATTTCGACCCTACTCGCGTCGATTTGGAAGCGACCTCTTTCGGACCTGACCTTGAATTTCATCATCCAAGAAATAGAGCCCGAAGACGCCAAAGGTGCCGAACGCTTTAGGAGTTCGCTCACGGCGCTCACCGTTTTAATTGAGCGGGCAAAAAAACTGAATGCGTCGAATCGAGACTTTGTCGAACAATCACTCGAGCATGTTCGGGCGATGAAAAAAAATGTGCTCGGTGAGTCGGTACCGCAAACTGACACCTACAGCAATCAGGGCCAAAAACTTGCTCAAACGGGCGGCGCCCGCCTGTTATCAACTGAAGCTTAACGGATAGAGAAGGGACGAATGGCACTTCCAAATGTCATGCAAACCGGAAGAAGCGGGATGGTCGCTGCGAAAGCGCAGATGGCGACCACGTCCCACAATATTTCGAATGCGAATACGGAAGGGTTCTCGCGTCAGCGCGTCCAGCAAAAGGCGGACGGCGTTTCTCCGCATGGCGGAAAAAATCTCATTGGTACTGGAACATTGCTCGCACGTACGGAGCGGATTAATGACAATTACATCGAAAAACAAATTCGCAATGCGGGCCGTGATCTCGCGAATTTAGAAGAAAAAGACCTCGCGCTGAAGCAAACCGAGGACATTTTCAACGAAATGGGCGGAGAAGGCCTCAACCGAATCGTTTCTAAATTTTTTAACGAATTCAGGAAGCTCGCGAACGAGCCCGATAATGAAGCGGTTAGACAGAGCGTTCGAGAGTCTTCCCTTGCAATGGCAAATGATTTTAAGCGGCTCCGATCTTCTGTAGAGGATGTGCGCTCTCACTTGGATGCCCGAGTTGAGGGATTTGCTTCGGAAATGAACGCCGTTACTGAACAAGTGAAAGACCTGAACCAAAAAATAAAGATCCAAGAAATTTCGGGCGCCGTCGCAAATGATCTGCGAGACCAGCGCGACCTCGCAATGAAGAACCTTTCTACTTACGCTGACGTGCAGGTGCATCTAGACAAAGATGGCGCCTACAACATCGATATGAAAGGCGTGGGCCCCTTGCTGAGTGGTCCAGTTGCGGAAACCCTTACCGTCTATCGCTCTCCCGATGACGGAGAGGGAAAGCCGGAAAACTCATTTGCGATTCGTTCTTCCGGAAATGCGTCCAATGACATTACGCATGCGCTCAAGGGTGGGAAAATAGGGGCATTGCTCGAAGTGCGAGATCAAACTCTCTCCGGGATTTTAAATCGCCTCGATGATATGGCGACGACAATCACGGATTCGGTGAACGCGCTTCACCGTGAGGGAATCACTCGGTACGGAACGAGTGGTGTCGATTTCTTCAAGGCTCAACCAAACAAAGAGCGGGCGTCTCAGTACATGGAGCTTTCAGACGCCGTCGCAAACGATGCGAACCAGATCGCAGCCGGTGCGCTTCCAGATTCTCCTGGCGATAACCGAATCGCGGTCGCGATTTCCCAAATCCAAAACATGCGGGTTATGGACGGTGGAAACGCCTCCATCGATTCCTACTACAACGGGATCGTTTCTGATGTGGGAGTTCATGCCGGTCGAACGCGAAATGCGCTCGTTCAGCAAAAAGACATCGGAATGCAGCTTAATAAAATGCGGGAACAGATTTCCGGTGTTTCGATTGATGAAGAGACCGCGAATTTGCTCCAATTTCAAAGAGCATTCGATGCGTCTGCGAAAGTGATTTCCGTGGCTGACCAATGCTTAGAAACCGTTTTAAATTTAAGACGCGGTTAATGAGTGAATAGGAAGGAGTTTTAAATGCGCGTCAGTGACAATACGAACTTCGGTCTGGTTCGCGAAACGATTAACCGAACAAAGGGTCGGATGGAAAAGCTCCAAACCGAGTCTTCGACGTTAAAGAAGCTGAATACTCCCTCCGATGACCCCGTGGGCGCATCGAAAGTGCTCGAGATGAGGACGGATAAAGTGAATAACGAACAGTTTACGATGAACGCAAAACTTGCCGAAGCTCAGTTGAATAATACGGAATCAGCGCTTTCGGAACTTTCAGACATTGTGGTTCGCGCTAAAGAGATCGCGCTCCAGCAGGCAAGTGGCGCCTCTGCAAACGACGACACTCGACTTGCGGTTTCGGAAGAAATCACTCAGATGTATCAGAGCGCGATCGGTGCAGCGAATCGTCGCGTGGGTGACCGATATCTATTTGGAGGTTATAAAACAGACAAGCCTCCCGTCACCCCGGACGGAAAATACGTCGGCGATGATGGCTCGATGATGGTCGAAGTCGGGCGGGACGTTTTTATCGCGATGAACATTCCGGGACACGAAGCATTCAACACAAACCCAAGGGCGGAAGAACGTCCTGCGGAAATGAGCGCTTCCCCAGAGTTGCAAATGCGAATGGGCAGCCGACAGCCGGCGAACTATTCGGCGGCGGGCCGCTTCTCGAACGACCCCGCGCGAAATGGCCCCCAGCCCGAAAATGTAAACGTATTCGAAGAACTCCAAAACCTACGCATCGGCCTTCTTACGAGCGACACGGACACCATTCGGAATACGCTGGACCGTTTCGACCAAATTCACGGCCGATTAAATTCCATGCGCGCAAAAATTGGTTCACGGGTTAACGGACTCCAGTCCATGACCCAGTCGCTCGAGCGACAGAACATTACGAATGCCCAGCTGGGGTCTCACCTGGAGGACGCCGACATGGCGCAGGTTGTTAGCGATTTAGCAAAAGAAGAAACGGTGTTTCGAAGTGCACTGCAATCGTCGAATAAGCTTCTCCAACCTACCCTCATGGACTTTCTTAAATAGCAGATTTGAAAAGAAGGGTTGAGATTTGCAGAGCGTTAGAATAAACGGTCTGTCGGTAAAGGATTACTGGCTTTACTAGAGATGGAGATCTTATGTTGGTCCTCACCCGAAAACTCGGGGAAAGTATCGCAATCGATGATCATATTAAGATCGTCGTTGTGCAGATTAAAGGGAAGCAGGTCCGTTTAGGGATCCAGGCACCCAAAGAGACGAAAATTCATCGCGAAGAAGTTTATTCGGCCATTCAGGATCAGAATAAGCAGGCAGCACAGACTCCTGTTGCGGTGAACCAAGTTTCTAAAGTATTAAAAGGCTAAGGCTTTTTGATTTGAGCCGATCATTTGTTCAAATTCGTTGATTCAACTTGCGCCAGGATGGTGCAAAGGAAAGGCAGAGCATGATTGTAGAAACAGGACGTTTTGGCACGCTCGAAGTCGCGGAAGCAGATCTCGTATCCATTCCAGGTGGAATTCTTGGATTTCCGGAATACACGAAGTTCTGCCTCATCGATCCCAATGACGATGTTCTCATTATCTGGCTGCAGTCTCTAGAGAAGCCGGATCTCGCAATTCCCGTCTTGGAGCCGAAAATTTTCAAGAACGATTACACCGTCAGGCTTTCCGCTGCTGAATTGCGCGAGCTTCGACTGGATAACGTGAACCAATCCGCCGTTTTTTCCCTCCTCACCATCGGCGACGACATCACGCAGATGACGGCGAATTTAAAAGCACCCTTGGTGATTAACCTTCGGGAACACGTGGCAAAACAAGTTGTGCTCCAGGAAAACGAGTACACGCTGAAGCATCCGATGTTTAAAGAGCTTCGGGCTCACTTGATGACGATCGCGTCTCAGCGCCCAGGCTCGTCGGCTAGAGACGAAGCACCTCGCGCTAGTTCGGTGATCTCGGTTGATACCATTCCTCCGTCCCTGACGGTTAAAACCCTGCAGGCATAGTGTTTCGAATGCTATTTGCCGCTCTGCCCTACATGGCAGTTGTGGTTTCGCTCAGCGGCTTTGCTTCTGAAGGAATGCCGACGTCTACCGAGGGTCGGTTGAATCGAAATGCATTCCGCGCAGTAAAATTTCAAACCCAATTTGGACCGGTTCCCTCAGGTGCGGAAGCGGCTTTGAGAGAAAAAATAACCCCCGTAATGGACGCGATTCGGATCGCTCCCGCTTCTTGGTTTAAAGAAGTTTTTCATGCAGAACCGAGCGCGGGAGATCGGAAGAGGATTCTCGAAAGTCTCCAAGACACAGAGATATGGGCTTGTTTAGGTGAAGCCTGCCAGGGATGCCCGTCTTCAGAGGCGAGCGGATGTGTGTTGAGCGCAAAGACTTCGGGCGGAACGGGAGTGGTTGCCCTGATTCATCCCTGTTTGCTTGGGCAAACGTGTCGAAAAGAAATGGTCCCTGACCTGAAGCTGTGGATAGAGCGCGTGGTAACCGAAGTCGCTTTTCACAAGCAGGCTCTACCCCTTCAAGGCGACGCTTTGAGGAAAGCAAATAAAGCTTCCACTGCCTGGATTGCTCGAACAGTGGGCTCGGTGAATACACTCCTCCGATCTTGTCCGGGTCCCTATGGGAGTGACGGCGTGAAGCTTTTACGCGAACTCCAAGCAATTACCCTCCCGAATGCCGCTCTTCTAAAATGCGGCGCAAATTATTACGCAGCGGTAACTAGCCTCGCTGGAAAGTGTAAAAGATGGGTTGGGGAAATGGATCCGTTTCCCACGAAGGTCCTGCGCTGTGATTCGTTTTGCCGAAAGATGCTTTGTAGAACGCCAGCTGCACACACGATTTTCACCGTGCTCGGAGGTAGCAAGACTTTACTCTTATTAGATGGGAGTTGCGAAGGAGATCAGCCGCTGGATGTTGCGGGACTGCTCTCAGAAATCACGCCCCCTTCAATGCGGGAAGCCCTTCAAGCAAGTGGGTGTCTTCCGCGAAAAAAACACGAGTATACCCCGTCTGGCGATGAATCGCTCAGCCGGTCGGGCGATGGCGCAGAAATTCAGCTCGTCGATTAATAAACGATCGAGATTTCGTTTTTGTATTCGATGAGCTCTTTGATGTTTTTTACCTCGCGAATGAACCACTTTCCATTCTCGAGACTCATTTCGCACATCCGTTTAGTCGTTACCCGTGCGTCGGGGCCGCGACCTTGATCTAGATAGGTCAACTCATAGGTGAGATCGGTTCGGTTATCGTTCACCGCTTTCACATCGCGAATGGCAAGCTTCACGAACTCTCGCTTAGAATCTACAAATGCTTGGCGAAACTGTTCGTCACTCCACGAGACGAGTCGATTCTTTGCGCCGCCGGTTAAATAGTTCTGTAGTTTCAAGCGATCGGCCGTTGTGTGAACGGAAAAGCTCGTCGATATATAATCCGTTAGCCTTTGCTTTGGATCGTTAGCGTCGCCGACTTTCTGTGTGCAGCCAGTGGCAAGGAGCGTGCAAAAAAGCACGAACGCGAGATAGGAACAAAATTTAGCTGCTGACATGGCCTTCTCCCCGGAGCACTTCAATAAAATCCGCGAGATCCTTTCGGGAGTCGCGGTCGGTGTTCTTAAATTCTACCCCGATTCCTGCCCAGGCAGAATGGATTTTAGAGGGAAGCGCAGACACCAGCCGCACTCCGCATGCGATCTGAGAACCTCGGTAGTAAAAGGTGATCTCACTGGGAAGGTTCTTCTCAGAACCGATTTCGAAATTTCCTAAGATAAAACCACTTTCGAGGTCGAGTTTGCTCACACGAAGGTTTTTATAATCGCCCCAGTCGAGAGATAATCCCGGTATGGGCTCCGGAGATCCTTGGTACCAGCGAATTCCGGGCGAAAGCGCCGGTAAATCGAAGGCCGCCCAAAGCCGGTCTAAATAACCAAATGCGAGCAGTCCGAGTGCCACGGATAAAAGACCGAGTCCGACGTTTTCATGGCGAACGGAGTAGAGCAGACATAAAAAAGGAAATACTGCGGAAAATCCGGACACTAACAGCAGCGCAGCTACGCTGCGGCGAAAAAGACCGGCGCAGAGCAAAAGCGTAAAGAGGGAACCCGAGATCCAATAGCGCCCTTCCCTTTCCCAGTCCCACCTCCACCAGGGCATCCTGCGAGCCAAGAGATAGGCTGCGAAAGTCAAAGGGATGACGGCCAAAAGTGTCGCCGCGATTCGACGAAGTCGGCCGGGTGTTTTCCAAAGTCGCATGGTTAAAAATTCGCACGTTGCGCGAAAAGATTCAATCTGAGGCCGCTTACCGATAAGATTTAGAGATGATTAAACGCGTGACTATTGCGGGCGTGATGACAGGGACTTCGTGTGACGGCGTAGATATCGCATCGGTCGAATTTGATTCAGAAAGCTGGTCGCCGAAATGGGAAGCAAGTCGGCCGTATCCTAAAAAAATACGTGACCGTGTGTTTGCAATTCAAAAGGTAGGCGCTCGCCTGAGCCTCGATGAGATTTTCAGTTTAGATGCGGACATTGGGACGTGGCTTGGAAAAACACTCACTGAAATCATCGAGGGTCTAACTGCGAAAGAGCGCCCCGAAATCATAGCGATGCACGGACAAACGGTTGCACATGCGCCGCTTAGAAAACCCACGGCTTACACCGTCCAACTAGGAGAACCAACCGTGGTCGCCGAAATGACGGGGAGAACGGTCATTTCGGGCTTTCGCCAAGGCGACATCGCGGCTGGAGGTGAGGGGGCGCCACTGGTCCCGATCTATCACTATCTCTTGAGCTCGGTTCTCCCTGGGTCTGAAAAGGGAGTTGCTCTCCACAACCTTGGAGGAATTAGCAATTTCACTTACATCAAGCCGGATGGAAGCGTTTTTGGAGTCGACACGGGACCCGCAAACGTCTGGATCGATGCGGCGGTTGAAAGAATTTCTAAGGGAAAAAAGACATTCGATGCAGGCGGAAAAATCGCACTGAGTGGTCGAGTAGATCTTCCTGCGTTGAAAGCACTCTTGCGACATCCCTATTTGAAGCGTCCAGCACCGAAATCAACGGGAAGAGACGAATTTCCTCCCGAGTACTTCTTCGCGCGCGCCAAGAAATTGACTGGCGAAGATCTGGTCGCGACGGCGACCGCCTATACCGTCGAAACCATAGTCCAAGCTTACGAGAAGTTTGTGATCGGGAATGGGAACCCGTTATCGGCGATTTACCTCTGCGGAGGAGGCGCAAAAAACGACACGATTCGGCTTTGGCTGGCAGATCTCTTACCGAATATCTCGGTATTGAGAATTGAGGATGTCGGATTTGATTCCCAATTCATTGAGGCCCAGGCCTTCGCATTTCTGGGGTACCGCTCTCTCTTAGGGCTTCCCGTTGGAGGTCCCTGGACCGGAGCGGAGAAATTTGGCCCTCCGGGAAAAATCACCCCCGGGAAAAACTGGGCCGAAATCTTAAAGCGTCTTCCATAAACCGCGATAGCCGATCCCACTTACCGGCGTCGTGATGGACGAAAAAGGGGACCGGCCATAGAGAATGGTCCTCGCGGCTAAAACTTTAGGAGCCTCATTGTCAGATCCTTCCGGCGCCCAGTAGGCAGGAGCCCCCCATTGAGAGGTGTCTATATTCTCAGGCGCACGATGAGAGACCCAAACATTTGGACGGATACGGCGATTCGCTTTCAGAATGCGTTCGGACCAAATGGAGGGCAGTTCACCTTCTTCGTAAAGGCGCATCCAATCCAGGTGAGTCTGGTGCCAGAGCTCAGGGCTCCCAATATCAAACCAACGCGCATTATCGAACTCTAGGGAATTATCGAAAAGAAAAGCGCCCGCGCGACCCGCGCGAATGGCGGGCTCTAGAATTTTTGGAACAAACTCACTTGGTGAGCTTGGATCAACGTCTTTCAAGCAAGAGGGCTCAAGAATTCCAGCACCCGCGTAAAACACGCGGTGCTGCCTTGCCTCTCCGATTCCGCGAATGAGGCTTCGTCGATCATCGACTAAAATTTCTCGATAATTCCCCAGCGTCGGAGCTCTTTTGAAAAGAAGCAGAGTCAAGGTGACGCTGTACTGGTGTTTTAAAAGGAGGTGGTGCTTTGCCAAGTCCTGAAGATGAGAATTACATAAGGTGTCTGCATTCAATATGAAGAAAGGCTCTCCCTTAAAGAGCGGTGCGGCCTTCGCTAAGCCACCGGCGCTCCCTAACAGTAGATCGCTTTCATCGCTGATCTCAATCGGAGCGGGAGCATCAAGAAAGCGCAAAGCTTGGGAAGATGCTGTCGCGAGGTGGTGGACGTTCGCCACGATTTTTGAAATCGACGTCCGCTTGAGCTGATCGAAAGCAAACTGTGCCACGGGAATTCCCATCAGCGGCAAAAGCGGCTTCGCAACTTTCTCCGTAAAAGGACGAAGGCGGGTTCCGAGTCCGGCCGCCATAATCATGGCATTAGAAATAGTAGTAATGGAAAAGGACCTCGCGAAGATCGGAATATTCCGGATATTTCAGAAGAGTACGGCGAATGTTTTCAAAAGTATTTCCGATGTATTTCAAATAGCCCGGATTACCGCGGCGATTTAGAAACGAAGCGAAGGAGCCAATCGCTTTGAAGTTTCGCTGAACAGACATCAGATCAAACATCCGAACAAACTCTTCGCGGTCAATTTTTATCCCACTGAGCGCTTCCCGGCGAACAATGTAGTAGTTTAAAAGATGTTGTACCTGGGTGTCTTCAAGTTGGTAGTAGCTGTCCTTTAAAAGCGATGCGAGGTCATACTGTGCCGGACCCATTCTCCCATCTTGGAAGTCGATCATCACGAGTCGGGTGTCTCCCTTTGAAACGGGAGCCGCCATGATGTTTCTGGAGTGAAAGTCTCGATGCGTGAAAACGGTCGGTTGATC
>JACMQW010000048.1 GCA_014376785.1 Oligoflexia bacterium | reverse complement strand
TCGCAAACCTGATGCAAAAAGCTTTCCGGGAAGAGAAAGTGCGTAAGACCTACTGGGCACTTGTCTGGGGTGATCCCTCTGCACGCGGAGAATGGAAGAAGCCGCTCGAGGCAAAAGAAAAAGAAAAAGACGGCGAGAAAGATGCTCGGGTCGGGACCCAACGAGCGCTCACGAAATTCCGAACGCGGGGTCGGTGTGAGACGGATAGCGGTGAAGAAGGGGTCCCGGGTCGCAAATTTTCGTGGATCGAGTGTGAGCCGAAAACCGGGCGGCTTCACCAGATTCGGCGTCACGCATCTGAAGCAGGTTTTCCCCTTGTCGGAGACGACGAATACTCGACCGCCGAGTTAAAGAAGGCGTCCTTAGAATTCAAACTCAAACGCATTGCACTCTCGGCAATTCGCCTCGAATTCATGCATCCGACGCTGAGGAAGCCCGTTTTAATCGAGACCTATCCCGAAACCACTTTCGGTAAAATTCTCAGGCTTCTCGAAACCAGCGTTTAAGCATTGCGCGAAAATCCTCGAGCTTGATGGGTTTTCCAACGTGTTCGTCGGCTCCGGCGGCCACGCTCTTTTGCTGATCATCCGGGAAGGTGTTTGCGGAAAGAATGATGATCGGACAGGTCGAAATCGTTCCTTGGGTTTGAAGTCTGCGAATCTCGGTAGTCGCTTCTAGGCCATCCATTTCCGGCATCTGCATGTCCATCAGAATGAGATCGAAGGTTTCATTTTTCACCTTCGCTATCGCCTGAATTCCGGAGAGAACGTGGGTGGAGTGAACCCCAGGGATGAGAGCGCAATAGGCTTCAATCAGGCTGTGGTTATCCTCATCGTCATCCACCACCAACAGGGAATGGGTTTTTACACCTTGGTCCTCACGCGGGAGAGGATTTTTACGAGGCATTGCAATGGACGTCTGGATGAATTTTTTCTCGAAATCGGCGTAATTCCCGGGCGACTTTCCACGAAGCGGAAGGGGGATGGTAAAAGAAAAAGTTGTGCCGTTTAAAGCCTCGCTTTCGAGGTCAAGGATGCCGCCTAGGAGCTTGATGATGTTTTGGCAAATGGAGAGTCCGAGCCCAGTCCCTCCATAGCGCCGGGTAATGGAGGCGTCGGCTTGGGAGAATTCTGAAAAAACTTTTGTTTTCTGTTCGGTAGAGATTCCAATTCCGGTATCGATCACTTCAAAGCGATAGTTCTCGCCCTCCAAAGCGACCACCCGGATTTCAACTCGTCCGACTTTGGTGAATTTGATCGCGTTTCCGACTAAGTTTAGGAGTGCTTGCCGGATCCGAATGGAATCCCCAAAAAGGCAGTCATTCCCCGACGGAACATCAACGACGAATTCGAGTCCTTTCGCTTCGGCATCGTACCTCATGAGGCTTTCGACATCGTAGAGGAGTTCGTGCAGCTCGAACTCATGGGCTTCGATCTCGAGCTTTCCAGCCTCTAGCCGCGAAAAATCGAGAATGTCATTCAAGATCCGAAGCAGGGATTGGCCGGATCTCTGGAGTACGCGCAAGTGCCGCTCTTGATCGCGAGTGAGCGAGGAGAGAAGTAAAACATCAGTCAATCCGAGCATCGAATTCAGGGGAGTGCGAATTTCGTGGCTCATCACCGAAAGAAAGCGAGATTTCGTTTTTGTCGCGAGTTCGGCTCGGTCACGCTCAAGGTGCGCTTCCGCAAAGGAAGCTCGCAGTCGGGCGTACAAAAGGTTTAGCTGATGCGTGATTTTTGCGACTTCTTTGGGTCCCTGCGGCTTCATGTGCAGAGATTCTGGATGTCTTTCAGGGTGGGAGAATCGTTCTCGGTTTTCTCCGATATTTGCCAAAATTTTATCAATATTTCCGATGACGAAACCGGCGAGTACGTTTCGAACATGAAGCGAGATGAAAAGAAAAAGAGTCGCGAGGCCGACCATCAAGGCAATGGTTCCGTAAAGTTCGGAATAGGCATCGGTTTTCCGCTGGTAGGCGACCACATAGAAAGGCCGTTCAGAGAGCTTCCTGGATTCGAGAAGGTATTGGTTCCCATCGCGGCCGCGGACCTCATGCAGACCGGGGTCAAGCGGGAGAGAGGGAGCATTCGGGACGATGGTTTCGAAATGAGAACGAAACTCAAACGTCGGATCGTATTTTGAGCCGATCAGCGGTATGTCGCGGTCGAGGAACGGAGCGATGGGCCTTCCGTCGAGCGTGGTGATGAGCACTCCTCCGGTTCGGCCGATCTTAATGCCGCTGAGAAGCCTAGCGAAGCTTTTAGCAGTGAGGTCGACGCCGGACACTCCGATAATTTCTCCCGTGCGAGGATCCCGCGATGCTTTGGTCACGGAGATCATGACTTTTTTCAGGTAAGTTGCGTCGAAGTAAAACGGGGTGAAGACGACTTCCTGATGGTCCAAAGCGTTTTGGTACCAAGCCTCCTGGGGCGCTTTTTGGTACGCCGGATCTTCATAGAAACTTTGGATGAAGGTTTCGGGGTCATTAAACCTCGGGCTGTCTAGTAATTCAGGTTTTTTCGCAACGAGGTAGACGGCTCCCGGCTTATGAAAAATTTTCTGCGCGGGCTTACTCGCCAACGCGAAGTATATATCGAACTGTGCAGGGTTTGCGGCCAATACGGTTGCGAAGTCTCGGTTGCTCCACTCACGAAATTTTTTTTCGTCGAGGTCCATGAGAAGCGGCAGTGCTTCGGTCATGTCTCGTACCGTTTCCCGAGCGGATTGGAAGATTTTATCGACTTTATAGCGGGAAGCTTCAGCTTCATTCGCAAGTCGCATCGTCACTTCACCGCGACTCGATTTCAAAACGACACCCAGTAAAATGAGTGTGAAAAGGAGACCGACCACTAAAATGACTAAATTAGTGATGGTGAAAGCTTGGCGGAGCGAGAAACCGCGGTTAAAGAGCTTCGGTTCGTGATTCATTCAATCAAAATGAAAACACTTTTGACGAATAATCGCCAGAGTCTTAACTCCCGCACGGTTCGCGGACTGGTTGCGGCCATTTCCGCTTGCGCGTGTTGGGGAGTGAGTTTCCTTGCTCCGCGCGCGCTTCCCGATGTCCCACCAGCGGCCATTGCGCTCTTGAGGTTTAGTTTCTTCGGGGGTTCTTCTTTGGTGGTCTTGCTCTTGGGAGCACGCAAACTTCCGAAGCTGACTGGACGGATTTTTTTCCTAACCTTTTGTCTGACCCTCAGTGGCTACAGCGCCTATTATTACCTGCTAGCCGCGGGAATTCATGGTGCGGGAATTGTGTTTTCGACCGCGGTGATCGGACTATTGCCTCTCTCTATACTCCTCTTTCGAACTCCGATGAAGGAATGGCTTCGGCTCTCCTATTCGATAGCCGCCATCTTGGCAGGAATCGCATTACTCTGCACCGCACTTTTTTTAAGAGGAGGATCGGGGGCGAGTTTGTCACCCTGGATTCGAGTTCAGGGAGCGGTGGCTTGTGCGATTGCTCTCTTACTTTGGACTTATTTCGCGGTGGCAAACGCGCAGTTTATGAAAACCCATCCGCAGTGGAGCCCGAGTCAGTGGTCGAGTTGGCTTGGAGTCACTGCGATGATCACTTCCTTCATTCTCTTCTTCGTTACGGAAGGACCCGATGCGATTTCTCATCTGAGAGCGTATTCCAGTTCGTCAGAATTGGTTCTCTGGACGGGTTTTATGGGTATTTTCGGAACCTGGATCGCGACCGTACTTTGGAATTACGCGAGCCGAATTCTGCCGGATACGTGGCTCGGTCAGCTCCTCGTTTTTGAGACGCTCTTTGGTCTTTTGTATGGATTTCTTTATGAACGTCGCCCTCCGTCGCCACTAGAGGCGGCAGCCATCCTCCTGCTTTTTACGGGGACGGTGTTTGGGGTCAGGACTCTCGCGAGCGGTAGATCGAGTAATGCGCCTGGTGAACAGGTTTAATCACCAAGCTCAGCCACGGATGCTCGTGTTCAATTTGGTCACGGATGCCGCGGCCGCGCCCGACTACGGTGATTCCTCGTTCCCGCGCCAAGTTTCGGATCGCATTTAAGGCGTGGGACCTCGCATCCCGACTTCCGAAATCATAAATGAAGTAAACTTCTGCACCGGGAATTCCGTCGCGGACGACGTCGGCGACTCGAATGGACTCCGGGCTCATCCCGAGTGAGGCGTAAATTTTTTTTGCTTCTGCTACGCGCTCGGGAACGATTTCTAATCCGGTGAAGCAAGCCATGGGGCGAACCTCGCTGAGGGCGATTCCGAGCCGTCCATAGGCCGCTCCGAGATCTACCCAGGAACGGATGCTTCTTTCCGGGTCGACCTGATCGATCATTCGGAAAAGCTCGGGATAGGGCGTCTGAAAGATTTGCGCCGAAAGTCCGGCCCAGATTTCATGACCTTTGAGGTGCTCGCTCTGATCTGGAATTTTCAGAGCTACCCGAATGGCTTCTTCCACCTCGCAGATTTTGAATCCCAGTTCCGCATCCCACTTTTCAGACAAAGCTTTTTCTTCTGCGTAGTCGAGAAATGAGGAGAGTCTTTCAGAAAGTCGCATCGGGATTTTATTCTCCGAAATAAGGTGTGATAATCTGATCTCACCACCATGAAAATCTAACTGACGAAAAAGTTTACGTGCGCGAAACTCGATTTTCCCATGGGTGAATACATGGTTGCCCTTGCGGCGGATTCTGGCCGATTTGCGCTGACTGGGGGTGGAAAGCAGTTTAAGCTTCCCGCCATTCGTCGGCGCACGAAGGGCAAGTCGCGCATCATCACGGTGACTTTTTTCAGCGGCGGGGGAACGACTTGGAGTCTCGTCGTGCCGACTCCGAAACAAGGCGAGTGGATCGCGATGCTCGAAGCGACAGCGACGAAAAAATAATCAGTTCAATTTTTGACGGTGAGTGATGAGTCCATGGGATGGATCGTAGGGAGAGACCCCGACGGTCACTCGGTCACCCACGATGATCCGGATTTTGAATTTTTTCATTTTGCCAGAAATTCGAGCCGTAATGGTCATGCCATTATCAAGAAAGACGACGTAATTACCGCCGCCGGTAATATCGGAAACTTTTCCTTCAAATTTAATGAGATCTTCGCGAGACATCGAGGCCCTCCGTGGGCAGTGGTGATTAGAGTGGGTTCGTACGCAGAAGGTACTTCTGAATGGCTTTCCTGATAAGGAAATTCTCGTTCATACGGAAATGTCAGGAAAAAACAGCGCTTTGAAAAAGAAGCGGCGGCTGAAGCAATCTGCTCCAAGCCGCCACTTTAAACTCTAAAGTCTGATTTTATGATCTGATTTAATCAACAGACAGCAAAGGTGAGATTAGAACCGGCGTCCGCCGCGATCACCACCGCGTCCACCGCGGTCTCCACCACCACCACCACCGCCGCCACCGAATCCGCCAGAGCGTGGAGCGCGTGGCTCCATTGGGCGGGCTTCGTTCACAGTGATCGTACGGCCATCAAAATCTGCGCCGTTGAACTTCGAAATAGCGGTTTGCGCTTCAGCATCCGAAGACATTTCGACGAAGCCGAAACCTTTCGAACGACCGGTGTCGCGATCGCTGATCACTTTAGCCGATTCAACCGTTCCGCATTGCGAAAAGATTTCGACCAGATTCTCATCAACCGCAGAAAACGGAAGATTTCCAACATAAAGCTTCTTACCCATGAGACCTCCTATAGGCTTGGGGGCCAGTAAGAGACTTGAGCCCAATGCTCGCGTACCCGAAACTTGACCTGAAACAGTAACAGGTCAAGGACCTAACACGCAGGTTAGGGGGATGCAAGCCGTGTCACCGATCAAAATAATAACGCTCCTGTCCGCCAGCTCTGTTATAACCGTTTTATATGAATTGGTCTGATTTAGGGCTTTCCCCCGCGCTTCTCGAACTTATCTCTAAAGCAGGTTATGCGACCCCGACGCCGGTCCAAGAAAAGGCCATCCCTTTTGCGATCGAAGGACACGACGTTCTGGCCTCGGCTGCTACAGGAAGCGGAAAAACAGCGGGATTTGTGCTGCCGACCGTACAGCGCTACCTCGGTAAAGAGGGAACGTTCATCCTTGCACTCTCGCCTACCCGTGAAATTGCCCAGCAAACCGCCGCAGTGTTTGAAACTTTTGGTGGCCCTCTGGGGCTTCGTTCGACGGTTTTGATCGGCGGAGCAAATATTCGCGCGGAAACGACCGCTCTGGCGACGTATCCCCAAATCATCGTCGCAACTCCTGGCCGCCTCGTCGATCACCTGGAGCGCGGGAACATTTGGCTCGATTTCATCCAAACCCTGATCCTCGACGAAGCCGATCGCATGCTTGACATGGGCTTCTCTGAGCAGCTTGCGCGGATCACCGATCAGATTCCAAAAACCCGTCAAACCCTCATGTTCTCCGCTACTTTTCCCGCTTCGATTGAAAAATTAGCCCGCCAGGTGATGCATCAGCCGAAGGAAGTTCGGATCGGCGCGACTTCGGAAGCAGCGCCGAAGATCGAACAGCGCATGGTGCGGATGCGTGAAGAAGACAAAATGAATGAAATCCTCCGAGTCTTCAAAGAAGAGCCGGGTACAATCATTGTTTTTGCGCGCTCGAAAGACCGAGTGTCCAGGCTCTGGCGCTCCCTGCATAGTCGTCTCGTTTACGATGCGACCTATTTGCATTCCGATTGCACGCAAGCTCACCGCGAAAAGGCGCTCGCCGATTTTAAGGCGGGAACTTACCGAATCCTGATCGCAACCGACGTCGCGGGTCGGGGGATCGATGTCGATGATGTCGCCCACGTGATCAACTACGATCTCCCGATGGAAGCGGAAGATTACGTTCACCGCATCGGGAGAACCGGACGACGTGGACGGACGGGGAAGGCGACGACTTTCGTTACCGACCGCGACCGTGAAATCGTGAAGCGAATCGAAAAGATCATGGGTACGAAGCAAGCGGAGAGAGAGCAAAATTCTCGCGAGGCGGGCATTCCGGTCGCCGCTTCATCCCTAGATGCTCCTTTTGCGCCGACTTTTGGTGAGACCGATGGACTTCAGAACGCCGATGAAAGTGATTCTCGGAGTGGAGGCGGGAGAAGTGCCCGCGGTCCACGCGGCGATCGCTCGGCCCGAGCCCCTCGAGAATCGCGCTCTCCTCGCGAAACGCGTGCGCCTCGCGAAAAACCCCCGGCTCCCGTGATCGACCCGAGCAAGCCCCGAGTCGTGATTTCCCTTTCGTCGAAAAGTAACGCCCAAGGCGCTGCGGCGGTCGCTAAATCGGAGCCTGAATCAGGGTCTGAATCCTCTTGATGAGGTCGAGGACGTCAAAAGGTTTCGGGAAGAAATCGTCCGGCTCATAAGCATGGATCAAGGCACCGTCAGCGTCTCTGGACTGGACACGTGCTCGGTCCGGGTTGCCACTGATGAGAATGAAAGGCGTTCGCGCGTGCGTTGGCACGCTCCGAAGTTTTTCTAAGAGTTGGTATCCGTTTAGTTTCGGCATCGCGATGTCGCTGATCACGGCATCTACTGTCGAACCCGAAGTCTCAGTGAGAAAATTCCAGGCGATTTCGCCGTTTTTTGCTTGAGTTACCTGCACATTTTCCAGAGCGAGCAGATTCGTGAGCACACCTCGCACCTCTTCATCATCTTCGACTAAGAGAACGTGCAGTCGATTTTCGGCGGGTAAGGAGAAGGGCGCGGACACTCAACGATTATAAGCAATCTTCTCGGCACTTCAACTGGAGACTCATGAACGATTGCTGGCGGTTAGACCACTTCTCCCGCGGCACTTCCCGATGCCCACGCCCATTGAAAATTATAACCGCCAAGCCAGCCGGTCACATCGACGACTTCGCCGATAAAATAAAGACCCGGAACTTTTTTGGACTCCAGGGTTTTCGAGGAAAGTTCGGCCGTGTCGACGCCGCCTTTGGTGACTTCCGCTTTCCCGTAACCGACGGTTCCGATCGGCTTCATTGGCCAGGAGTGAATTTTTTCGCAGAATGCAGCGAGCTGCTTCTCGGACACTTGGGGGAGTGGGCTGACATCGGTAAAGTCGCGACCGCAAAGCTGATCGACAAATCGAGTCGGTAGCAACTCGCGCAGTAAATTTGGCACGATCATCCGATTGCCTGCCCTTTTCTTTTCTAGAAACCAAGGAAACAGTTCGAGGTCTGGGAGAAGATTTAAGCGAATTTCCGATCCGCTTTTCCAATGGAGAGAGGCCTGCAGGGCAGCCGGGCCGCTCAGCCCGGAATGAGTAAAAAGCACATTTTCCCGGAAACTCATGCCCTCGCATTCGATCACGCAGTCCACGGAGACCCCCGAAAGGCCGCGGCAGAGTTCTCCGTCTTCGGGTCCGAAGGTAAATCCATCCAGCGCAGGAGTGCGGGGGATGATTCTTAAGCCGAATGACTTTGCGAGGTCATATCCCAGCCCCGTCGCACCGATCTTCGGGATGGAGAGTCCTCCGGTCGCAATCACCAACGATTCACAGCGATGCGTTCCCCGAGTGGTCTCGACCGAGAAACGATGGGCCGAATCCGGATCCGTGATTTTTTCAGCCTTCAGAATTTTCGTGTCGAGGAGCATCTCAACGTTAGCTTTTTTGCATTCTGCTTCGAGCAGGTGAACGATGTCTCGAGCGGTGACGTCGCAAAATAGCTGGCCCAATTTTTTTTCGTGGTACGCGATGCCGTACTGTTCGACCAAAGCTGTAAAGTCACTCGGTGTGTAGCGGGAGAGTGCGGATTTCGGAAAATGCGGGTTCTGGGAGACATACTGAGCAGGGGAGGTACCCATATTTGTAAAATTACAGCGCCCACCCCCGGAAATGAGGATTTTACCGCCAATTTTTTGGGCGTGATCGATAATCAGGCAGCTTCGGCCTCGGTTCCCCGATCTTGCCGCGCACATCATACCTGCACCCCCTGCGCCTAAGATGATCACCTGAAAGTCCATGCCTTCCTCTAGCCTCGCGAAGTTCGAAATTCATTATTTTTCGGGACGTGGATTCCGGAATTTAGCTAAAATTCTTCCATGAAGGCCCCCCTCCGTGTACTCGTCCTCCGCTCCTTTCGCTCACCCTTGCAAGCGGTGGGTTCGCTCGCTTTTTTCCTTTTGACGGTCCTTTCGATCCTCATCCTCATCCTCATCCCGCGGTTCGTCGCTCCGCTTCGCATTCCTTACCTCCCTCTACAGATGGCGGC
>JACMQW010000047.1 GCA_014376785.1 Oligoflexia bacterium | reverse complement strand
GCGCTACTACCCGACTCGCCGCTTCCACGTCCCTGCGATTTGCGAAGCTGGCGGTTCTCTTCCAGCGTTCGGGCAAGGTCAGCCTGAAATTTTCTCTCCGCATCTTGCAGTTCGCGCATTCTAAAATTCGATTTATCGAGCGCTTTTTTCGATTCATTATTCTGGCGGTCCAGGAGCTCTAATTTCCGGCGGAGGTCAGCGACATCTTTATCTGTCGACTTCTCTTTATTCTGATTCATCGACTCCATGAGGCGTTGATTAATCCTTTTGTACTCTTCGACTTTCTTCTCGAGTGCCAGGGTCTTCTGCGCAGCCATCGGATCGGTTCCCTTTTGGGCTTTCGCTTGAGCAATAATGAGGCGGTTCTCGAGATCGCGAGTTTTATTCAAGAGAACTTTCGATTCTTCTTCTTTCATTTGCGCTAGCCGCTGAGCACGGTCTAGCTTCACCTTCATTTGCTGCTGATCTTTATCGTTCGACGCCGTTCCGGCGCGCTGGACCGCTAAATTTAATTGGACAATTTGATCGTTTTTATTTTCTAAAACTGCTTCTTTTTGCCGAAGAAGTTCAGCGGTCTTTTTCATTTCTTGCTCGATGGCCCTCGAAGAGTTTTTCAGCTCCGCATCCCGCTGGCGAAACTGCTTGGTGAGGGTTTTTTGCAATTCACCGAGTTTCGCTCGTTCTTGCAAGAGCTCTAACGACAGAGAATCGATCCAACGCTTGGCTTTTTCTTCGTCGATCGTATCTCGAATTTCCTGCATCGTACTTTCAACCGCAGACGAACGGTTACTTTTCGCAATTTCGCTGAGTTCCACGAGCGCCCGATTCGCTTCGACTTCCGCCGAAGACAGAGGCGAAGGCGCTTCTTCAGTTTGCTGGGTGGCTGCGAGAACCACCACGCTTTCAGGCGCCAATTCTGCTCCCAAGATCACTTGGGGTTCGTCGTTCGACTCCTCTTCCTCTTTAGAAGCAAATGGCCAAACTTGTTTCAGAAAATCCAAACCCCAGTCTTCTTTGGCCGGTTTTTCATCGCTCTGAGAACTAAATTTTCGATCACTCGCAGCGTTTTCCGTATTCACGAGTTTCGATCCTATCTCTGCCAAACTGCCCCTCAATTGGGCAATTGTTTTTTCATAATCTTTCACCAGGTCGAGGAGTTCGGCTGACGTCTCTTGACCTAATCCTAATGCTTTTAAACGAACGACTTCTTCTGCAGCAGCCTCACTGCTTCCAGAAACGACTCGCGCAGACTCGTCTGGAGATTGTTCATTTCCTGCAACGCGAACTTCTTCAGAAGCGGGGTCCGCTTCTGGCTCTGAAACCGTGGCCACCGGATTTCGCAGAAGCTTCGCGTATTCAAGATCGCCAAGCTCGCGGTAAAGAGAAACTTCCAGTAACGGTGCTTTGACCGAATCCACCATCACGACGGTTAATGGATCGCGAAGCTCCGAATCATGGCGACTCAGGAGCGAAACGACTTCAACTCGCCGCTCCTTGGTTTCATAACGGACGATGACTTGGGTCGCGTGACGGGTCATCCATTCCAGAACACGCTCGAAAGGATCGTCTGAACCCCCTGAAGTAATGCGCTCATCGAGACCATTCCATTTGGGAATTCGATTCCGTTCGTAGTGGAAGGAAATCGCTACGGCGACGTAGGCCGCATCAACGCCCACTTCAATCGTCGCGGGCGAAACCGCCTCATCGTGTTGATTCGGAATTCCCGCGAGTGCGTAACAATGAAAGGCTCCGTAAGTGAGCAAAGCACGCACTTTTAACTCATCGGCTCCGCTCCCTCGGATTTGAGCTGAGATCAGATCCGAGATCCTTCCGACGTTTCTAGCTCGGAGATCGTTCGTATAGAAGACTTCTCCTGAATCACTGATGAGCCCCGCTACTCCGAAGGAACTGAGCGAGCGCATGCTGTCATCCGACATCATCCACCTCGCTTTCGTCGTCATCCGGCCGTGAGCTCCCTAACCCACCATCGTCATGCGTATTCGCCATGACGGCGTCACGATCGATGAGCTGAGTCCTTACGCGAAGTAAACGAGACCGTAATTTCTGACTCACGCGGCTGATGGAATGTTGGAACTGATCGCTCGAGATGAGAAAAATTTCTGGACTTGGAATCAGATTTTCAGTCCATTTCTTTAACTCAGACAATTCGCTAGAAATCGGAACGAAATCAGACATTCCGGTGACTTGAATGAGCTCACTGAAAAATCGAAACCGGAATTCGTTGAGAAGCTTCAAATCCATGTGCCCAAGGTGAAGTGCCAGAAAAACGAAAACCCCCGCTCTGAGGAGGGCCGTTTCGTAGAGGTCGGGATCTTTTTCTCTCGCTGTTTCTAATCGATCCGCCGGAATCGGGTCACAAAGCTCATTCGTGAAGGCGACGGCAAAATAGCTTTCGATCCCAATCACTGATTCGTTCGAGCTCGACTTACCCGGGACATTTCCCCACAGGCTTGAGAGTTTCCGAAGAATGGCATCTGAAATTTCAAAGGGTGCGGGTTCCAAAACTCGAGTGGCGTTTGGCTGGCTCCAGCCGAGCATCCGACGGACTTCCCGGGCAGCGACTAAGAAAGGCTCGACCCGCCCCAGAATCGGTCCGTAATAGTAGGCACCTCCCGCCTTCATTTTTACAAGATCTCGCGGCGTTAAAAAGTCGAAGGGACCCCGAACAGAAACGAGTTTTTCATTCCTCGTGAGTAAAACATAGATCGGTGCCGGCAGGGGCCGATAAGGCTCCGCGGTTTCCAGGGGAAAAGATTCGAGTGAGGCTACCTTCGTTTTCGGTAGTTTTCGAAGTTTGAATTGCATGACTCGCCAAAGAACAGATGAAGGCACTCTGCCTTCCCTACTCTTCGGCGGATATTCCGAAAGAATTGAACCAAACGTTGCTGAATTCTAGTGGAAAAGACGTCACTCATTTGACGAGACCCCTATGCTGGCAACGGTTCTCAACGTGAGCTGAGAATTCCTTCGTCAGGCCCGTCTTTTCGGTCCGCATAAAGGCAGGCAGCGCGGTGGATTTTACTCTCCCCATTGATCTCATAAAGTTTCGGCCAAACTTCTTGGCACTTTTGAGTCGCAATCGGGCACCTCGGATGAAAATAGCATCCGGCAGGGGGGTTGATCGGGGAAGGCACGTCTCCGCGGAGGATAATGCGCTCTTTCTTGATCGTCGGATCGGGAATCGGAATGGCAGAGAGAAGCGCCCGCGTATAAGGATGTTGCGGATTCTCGTACAATACTTCGCTTTCGGCGGTTTCTACGATCTTCCCTAAGTACATGACTGCCACTCGGGTGGAGATGTGCTCCACCACTTTCAGATCGTGCGCGATAAAGAGGTAAGTGAGCCCGAGCTCCTTTTGAAGGTCTTGGAGAAGATTTACGATTTGAGCTTGGATAGAAACATCCAGCGCCGAAACAGGTTCGTCGCAAACAATGAACTCCGGCTCGACTGCGAGCGCCCTCGCGATACAAATGCGCTGCCGTTGGCCGCCTGAAAATTCATGGGGATAGCGAGAAATCGACTCCCGACGCAGCCCCACCAAGTCCATGAGTTGGAAAATACGTTTCCTTTTCGCCTCTCGACTCTCTGCGAGCCCATGAATTTCCAGGGGCTCTGAAAGAATTTGTTCAACCGTCATGCGTGGATTTAAAGCCGCGTAAGGATCTTGGAAAATGATCTGCATCCTGCGACGGAGTCGGCGCATTTCGTCTGCTCCGAGCTTAGTGATGTCCTGACCTTTGAAAAAAATATTTCCAGAAGTGGGCTCAATTAAGCGAAGGATGGAACGGCCTAGGGTCGACTTCCCACAACCGGACTCACCGACCAGCCCGAGCGTTTCGCCCTTTCGAATATCGAAAGACACGTCAGACACTGCCCGCACCGTGGCGACCTCTCGGTTTAAAATGCCACCCTTGATCGGGAAGCGCTTTACGAGATTCTTAACTGAGAGAAGAATTTCACCGTCGTTTGATTGAGTGCTCATCATTTTCTCCCTAAATATCGCGAATGCATCGAATAGCGTGGGGAAGTCGATCATCCCCTTTAATCACACGGAGCTCTGGCTCAGCTTGCCGGCAGGCATCGAGAACAAAAGTGCAACGATCCTGAAAACGACAGCCCTTCGGTAAATGAAGCATGTTCGGCACGATGCCCGGAATGGTTTCAAGCCGCGTCTTCTTTACCTTTCCGGTAGGATCCTTCTTCATCGTTGGAATCGAATTCAGAAGGCCGCGAGTGTAGGGATGTTTTGGATTTTTGAATATCTCCTCGACGCTCCCCTGCTCGACCACTTTACCGGCGTACATCACCACGACTTCATCGCAGACTTCCGCGACGACCCCGAGATCATGGGTAATGAGGATCATCGCCATGCCAACGCGGTTTTGAAGTTCGCGAAGAAGTTCGAGAATCTGCGCTTGGATCGTCACGTCGAGCGCGGTGGTCGGCTCGTCGGCGATCAGCACTTGGGGATTGCATGAAAGGGCCATCGCAATCATCACGCGCTGGCGCATACCACCGGATAGTTGGTGAGGATAATCATCGATGCGCGTCTCCGGAGAAGGGATCCCAACCAGCTTCAGCATTTCGATGGCCTTGTTCCGGCATTCCTTCTTCGAAAGGTTCTGGTGGAGGGCGATTGCCTCGATGATTTGGTTTCCGATCGTGAAGACGGGATTCAGCGAAGTCATCGGCTCCTGGAAAATCATCGAAATTTCGTTGCCGCGAACCTTGCGCATCGCTGCCGCATCGAAATCGAGTAGATTCTTCCCCTTGTACAGGATCTCGCCTCCGGTGATCTTCCCGGGAGGATTCGGTATGAGACGCATGATCGAAAGAGAAGTGACGGACTTTCCGCATCCCGATTCTCCGACGATGCCCAAGGTTTTTCCCTTGTAAACGTCGAAGCTCACGCCAGCTACGGCCACCACTACGCCCTCCTCCAAGCGGAAAGAGGTTTCGAGATTCTTTACTTCGAGAATTTTTTCACTCATCGCTTCTTTCCCTTCCAAATCACTTAATCTTCGGATCGAGCGCATCGCGGAGCGAGTCGCCGAGAATGTTAAATGCTAAAACAATAAAAAACATCGCAACCGTGGCGCCGGTGAGTTGCCACCATACTCCCCGAGCGAGTTCGAGCTTTGCATCGTCGATCATATTTCCCCATGATGGCGTTCCTTGAATCCCCACGCCGAGAAAAGTCAGAATCACTTCCGCTTTGATCGCGGACATAAATTGCATCGAGAAATTCAAAATAATGAAGTGCGAGACATTCGGCAGAATGTGCTTAAAGATTTTTGAAAAGTGAGAGGCTCCTAGGCTATCTGCAGCGAGCACGTATTCCCGGTCTTTGTGCTTCATGAACTCGCCACGCATCACCCGGGCCATCCCGATCCAGGATGTCGAAATAAGCGCGATGTAAACTGCGGTGAGTCCTTTACCGAGCGCGAATGATATCGCGATTAAAAGCAGCAAATTCGGAATCGAGGAGAGAGTCGTATAAAACCAGACGATCAAATCATCGATCCAGCCTCCGAAATAACCCGCGATCGCTCCGAGGATGACCCCGATCGGTACCGAAATAGCGGCGACGACCAGGCCCAGCCCGATTGCGGTGCGCGTGCCGTAGATCGTTTTGTACATGACACTTCGCCCGAAAATGTCGGCTCCGAGCCACATGCGGAAACTTTCACCGCTCGGACGAGCGTAACTCTCCGCCACTTTTAGATCCCAGGGCGAAGCGATCACATTCAATTTCGATAGAGCGGCGATGATAAAATAGAAGAGGATGATCGCAGTGCAAACGACCGCGAATTTATCTCGTCTTAGGCGAGCAAATCCCAACTGCCAAAGGGACTTGCCTTGAGCGAGGGGGATCTTGAGGTCTTCCTGCGTGATGGGAGAGGTTGCGGTAGTCATTTCAGTTTCACCCGTGGGTCGACTAGTGAGTAAACGATGTCCGTTAGAATATTTCCGAAGATCAGGAGCAGAGACATGATGAACGCCATGGTCTTAATTACCGGAAAGTCGGAGTTATGGAGGGCGTCGATCGTAATGCTCCCCAGCCCTGGAATTCCGAAAAAGGTTTCAAATAAGAATGAACCTAAGATGAGCAAAGGAATTTCCAATACGACGTTGGTGACAATCGGCACCATCGAGTTCTTCAGCACGTGCTTTAGAAAAATTCGGGGCTCCGACATTCCTTTCGCCCGTGCGGTTCGAACGTAGTCTTGGCTGGTTTCTTCGAGAATCGCGGTTCGGTAGAAGCGGACGTCGTATCCAATCGAGAGAAGCAGCCAGAGCACGATCGGCAGAGCTAGGTAATCAAATCGACCCGGAAATGAGTAGTCGTAACCAGAAATCGGAAACCAACGCATTTCGTAGGCGAGGTAGTACTGTCCGAATAGGATGTAAGCGAGCGAAGGAATACTCATTCCGATCACGCAGAGAATGACTCCGATCCGGTCGATCAGCTTTCCCCGGAAATACGCGACGAATAAACCAAGAATAACCGAGATGAGGGTCGTGATAAAAAAGGCGGGCAGAGTCAGGGAAAGCGACGGTCCAATTCCACTCACGATCATGTCCGAAATTTTTTGGCGCGTGGCATAGCTCCGACCGAACTCGAAAGTGGTAATTTCTTTTAGATAATTCAGAAATTGAATCGGCAAAGGTTTATCCAACCCGTATTCATGGCGGATGTCGGCCATCTGCTGCGCGGTCGCGTGCTTCCCGACCATCATGATCGCAGGATCCCCCCCTACGACGTTGAAGAGAAGAAACACGACGAGCGCGACTCCGAAAATGATCGGCACGGCGGCGATGATCCTACGAATGAGGAAAGTAAGCATGGATGAGAATCTCTTTTCGCTGAAACGTTAGAAGGCGCGGAGAACTCGGACTTCCGAATCCTTCGCGACGGTTTACTTCCGAAGATTGGTATCGATCCGGTAATACTTCGACATTCCGTGACTGAATTCGTGGGGTTTATAATCCTTCAACCAAGGGTGACTGAGCCCGAAAGTCACCCGGTGACTTCCGAATGCCCACGGGGTGTCCTCGATTAAGATCTTCGCCATCTTTTTATAAATCTCGGTTCGAGCCGGAGAATCATTTAGTTTAAGAGAGTCCTCGTAGAACCGATCGAATTCGGGATTTGAGTAGTTCGAATCGTTCGGGCCGGGCGAAGCGTTTTTCGAATAGAAGAGCTGGAGGAAGTTTTCTGCATCCGGATAGTCAGCACTCCAAGCATAGGACCACATCTGGCCCTTCTTATTTTTCAGAGAAGCCTGGAACTCTGGCCAACTAAACGTCTGAATTTTCAGCTGTACGCCAATCGCTCCCAATGATTTTTGGAGGTATTCAGACATTTGGCGAGAGGTCGAATCCGCAAGAGTCAGGTACTCCAGCGGCGCTAAGCCCTTACCATCGGGGTAACCCGCCTTCTTCAAAAGCTCCTTCGCTTTTTCGACGCTGAATTCCTTGTAAGGATTTTTAAGCTTCTCATCGTAACCGGCTAGCCCGGGTGGGATCGGACCTTGAGCCGATATCGCCCGTCCGTTGTAGAAAAGTTCGATTTCTTCAGAGGTGTTCACTGCGAGAGAGATCGCCTGACGAAGGTATTTATTTTTTCCAAGGACCGGATCCGACATGTTGAAAGTGGTGTGGGTGATGTCGAGCGAAGGTTCTTTGATGAGTCGAATGCCTTTGGCTTTCATCTCCGGAGACAGTTCTTTCGTTGGAGTGACGGCTTGGGCAAAACTGTCTTTCGGAATCGGCGCCGCATCGAGCCTGCCTTGCATGAAGTTCAGCCACTGAGGCTGAGATTCCGCGTGCACGGTCATCACGACTTTATCGACAAACGGAACTTGCTTGCCGGCGTCTTCGAGTAATCCGGTTTCGCGGTCCCCTTTTTCACCTTCCGAAGGATAAAGCTCTTTTCGGTAGGTAGGATTTCGGACGTACACGATTTGGGAGGTCGGATTGTACTCCTTCAATTTGAACGCTCCGGTCCCGACCGGATGATTCAAGAATTCTTGCCCATACTCTTCGACTGCTTCTCGAGCGACCACACTTCCGGCCGGCATCGCGAGCGCATAGATGAACTGATAAGATGGGCTCTTTAACTTAATCTCAAGCGTCGTCGCATCGACCGCTTTCAATCCCGATGCCGTGAGAGCGTAATCGGTTTTCCCTGCTTTTTGCGCGGCCTCTCTCCATTCGTTCAAACCCTCGATTTTTCCGTCGAAGATCCACCACATCGGTGAGTTCAGTTTCGGATCGGCAAGGCGTTTGAATGAGTAGACGAAATCCTCGGCCGTCACGACGCGGCCTTTTCCAGAAGTCGCCTTGAAGGCCTTATCGTCTTGGAAGAGAACGTCGCTCTTAATTTTGAAAGTATAAGTCTTTCCGTCTTTTGAAATTTTCGGTAGCGCTTCCGCGATGGCTGGCTTCAGCGTGTAAGGGCGCTTTAGGTATTCGTATTCGACCAATCCTTCATAGACGCGGGTCGCCTCAAGACCAGAATAGAGGTCATCCGCAAATGCGGGATCGAGCCCTTTAATCTTCGCCGTGGAAGAGGTGTAGTAAGTGTTCGTGTGGTCGAGCTCATTTTTTTTCGAGCAGCCGTGACCGAGAATCGTCATCGCAAGTGCAAAGGCACTCAGGACTAACCG
>JACMQW010000046.1 GCA_014376785.1 Oligoflexia bacterium | reverse complement strand
TGGTCGCTTCACTGGTCGCTTCACTGGTCGCTTCACTGGTCGCTTCACTGGTCGCTTCACTGGTCGCTTCACTGGTCGCTTCACTGGTCGCTTCACTGGTCGCTTCACTGGTGCCTTGCTCTTCGCTGCGCTAGGGACGCTCAGCTGCGCGCACACCGCAGAAAATCATAAACTGGACAAGGCCTTACAAGCGGAAGCCACTCCGAGTTCTGCAGAGAACTTCCGGGCAACGGCCGATGCAGAAATCCGGGCGTCGACGGTTCTCAGCGCAGACGAGAAATCGAAAATCCTCGAAGTGGGGGCTCGCTTGCGCCGTGATCTCGATGCGGGAGTAGACGAGTCTTTAAAGCTTCGAGCCCTCTACGTGAAAAATCTCACCGCTGAGAAATTCGACGTGAAACAAGCGGCGGCGATTCGAAATCGTCTGAAAGAAAATTCAGATAAGCGTCTTAAGATCCTGCTTCAGGGTCTGGAGGATGCCGCAAAAACGATCGGACACACGACGGTCGAGCGCTCCGACATGATGACCGATTATTTCGGCGCCCGGGGCTCTCTGGATCGACGCTAATGGACGCTCGGTGATCTGAATCCGAAAATTCGCCAAAATTGGAAAGGCGGAGAGTTTACTCTTCGCCTTTCGCTTTATCTTCGCTCTTTGGCTTCACTTTGATCTTGATCGTCAATTCGAAATCGTTTTTCCGAAGGACTTCCGTGATCAAGTCGACTGGATTAATGCGTGATTGGATTCTCTCGAGAACTTCATGCGAAAATTTCCCGAGAAACTCCGAACGAGTGGAATTCGCCTGCGAGAGGAGATTCGCGACCAATTCCTTTGGCAGTTTCATTTCGCCAACCACGGCACGAATGCTTTCCTCGGTCAGAAAAGCAGCACCGATGCCCACCGTAATTGCTTTTTTAAGTAAATCGCCGGCCTTTGTTCCGAGCTTGGATTCATGAGAATCGGATTCGGGAGCTTCGTCGCCATCTCTCTCGTTCACGTCACTCATTAGCCCACCGCCTTTGCGCGCTTCTCGTACTCACCGATCAGAGTCGGGAGCGTAGTCGTCGTAAGACCTTTCAAAATGGGACCCGGAATCCAAATTTTAAATTCGATATCGATCGTGTACGTGACTTCAGTTTTTCCTTCGCCCGCATCGCGAAGCTTCCATGTGCCGCTGTCTTTCTTCAGCAAGTCGGATTCGATCAACTTCCATGTGAGGTCGCCGCTGGCCGCATCTTCGGTGTGCTCAAGCAGGTACCAAAGGTCTTTTCCGAGCATATTCACAAAATATTTCACTCGGGCATGGCCCGGCGCCTTTCGCTCAACTTCAGTTTTCTTCACTCCGGTGACGAACTGGGGGTAATCCTCAAATTTTGCAATCGCGGCAAAAAGTTTATCGCGGGGAATATCGAGCACCTTCGTTAAGGTTGCGGTGGCCATGGGTGGTTTCCTTTACTTATAATTCGGTTTGGTTTCGAAGCGGTGTTCGGCTTCGATGTGGCGAATCGTTCCGGTTTCAGAACGCATGACGATCGAGTGGGTAAACGCCCCACCCTTCACGAACCGGACGCCATTTAAAAATGGCCCCTGAGTCACTCCCGTGGCGCAGAACATGACATTCCCGCGGGCTAGGTCTTCCATCTTATAGATTTTATCGAAATCGGTGATTCCCATCGGACGCGCGCGCGCCTTTTCTGCGTCATTTCTAAAAATGAGTCGCCCCTGAAAATCGCCCCCCAGACAGCGCAAAGCGGCCGCAGCGATCACACCCTCGGGCGCCCCACCCGAACCCATCAGAACATCCACGCCGCTTCCGGGGCGCGCGGTGGCAATTGCAGCCGAAACGTCCCCATCGCCGATGAGCCAAATCCGAGCCCCGGCTGCGCGCACATCCGCGATCAACTCTTGGTGACGGGGACGATCGAGAATGATCACGGTCAGCTGATCGACCGAAACTTTTTTCGCTGCGGCAATCGAATGCAAGTTTTCGAGGGGCGTGCGATTTAAATCGATCGAACCCTTCGCATCAGGACCGACTGCGATTTTCCACATGTAGGTATCAGGGGCGTGGAGAAAATTTCCGTTCTCCGCAATCGCGATCACGGAAAGGGCGTTATTCCCGCCCACTGCACATATCGTCGTGCCTTCGAGCGGGTCGAGTGCCAAGTCGAGTTTGGTACCCGTCCCTTTCCCAACCTTTTCACCGATGTAGAGCATCGGCGCTTCGTCGCGCTCTCCTTCTCCGATCACGACTCTTCCGTCGAACTCGATCGTGTTCAGAGCCATGCGCATCGCTTCGACCGCTTCATGATCCGCCGCTTTCTCGTCTCCCCGTCCCATTAAACGAGCGGAAGCCAATGCGGCTGCTTCGGTGACACGAACGAACTCGAGAGCATAGTTTCGATTCATAGGGTAATCCTCTAACCTTTGATGAATTTAGACCAATTGCGGCCGAGTTTTTCAAGCACGGACTCAATCAAGGTCTACTTAAGCGGACAGGCCGATAAACGTGGACAGAGGCCCGACCAGCCCATAGCTTGAAAACTGAGATGACAGAAAACGAAAACACCCCGGACCCGGCTTTGCAAGAACCTACGCCTGCACCCGAATCTTCGACGCTGAAAGACGACTTAACCTTCGCAACCGCGCCGAATATCCTAACGACCTCTCGAGTTGTTTTCGTTCCGATTGTGATTGCACTGCTGTTTCGCCGCACTCCTTTCATGGATTTCTTTGCCGCACTGGCCTTCACCATCGCGGCGATTACGGACTACTTCGACGGCTACCTCGCCCGAAAACAAAACAGTGAGAGCGTTTTCGGCAAGCTGATGGATCCGTTGGCAGATAAATTTCTGGTCGTTTCTGCGCTTTGCATGCTCCAGGAACTAGGCCGCATCCACCCGGTCGTCGTGATTCTCCTCATCTGCCGAGAAATGGCCATCACCGGTCTGCGGGCGCTGGCATCCAGCGAAGGCCTGATCATTGGCGCATCGAATTCCGCGAAGTGGAAAACAGCGACCCAAATGACGGCCATTCCTTTCCTCATGCTGAAGCGAGACGTTCTCGGCATCCCCGTCTACGAAATCGGCCAAGCTCTGCTCTACATTTCGCTCGCGATCAGCCTCTGGAGCGCGAAGGATTACATCGTGGAATTTTTCCGCGCCATTCGGAAAAAGCGGCAGCGAAAAAAAGAAGCCCGACTCGCGCGCAAGCTCCAATCGAAGTCGAAAAGATGAGTCACGGAAATCGAGCACTCAGCTAGGTTATCTGAGCCATTCCGTTCCTCAAAGTTCCACATGAGAAGTTCGACCTAAGACAAAAACAAACGGCCCTCTTTTCAGATAAGCATTTCGCTTCGGAAAAGAGGGCCGTTTGTTTTTTTTAAGTTTTGGAGCGGGAAAAGAGACTCGAACTCTCGACCTCCACGTTGGCAACGTGGCGCTCTAACCAACTGAGCTATTCCCGCACACCCAAACTCGAAGAGATTCTCTTGATAGCCGGACTCTCTAAATGGGTCAAGAAAGATTCGGGAGAATTCAGTCGCCTTTTTTTGACCCTTCCTGCGCGCAGAGTCATGCCGCAAGATACCTAAATGAAGATCTACACAAAACACGGTGACCAGGGAGAGACTGCACTTTTCGGTGGGACTCGCGTCCCGAAAGATCACCTCCGCATCCAGGCCTATGGAACCCTCGACGAATTAAACGCTTCGATCGGAATGGCGGTGACAGAAATGGAAAGTCATTTAGTCGAGGTCTCCGCACTCCATCCGGAACTGATTCGGATTCAAGGCGAGATTTTCCAATTGGGCGCGGAACTCGCTACCCCCAACGGAATAAAAGTTTCAACCGCACTTCTGGGATCGGAAGCAACCAGAGCCCTTGAAATGAGCATCGACCGAATGGAAGCCGGCCTCCCTGCTCTGCAAACCTTTATCCTTCCCGGTGGAACAAAATTATCCGCAACCCTCCATCTCGCTCGCACGATTTGCCGGCGAGCCGAACGCGAACTGGTGATCTTGCACCATTCGGAAACGATGAGACCCGGCGCACTCGAGTACCTGAATCGCCTGAGCGACTACCTTTTCGTCGCATCGAGGCACGCGAATTTCTCTGCAAAAGTTGCCGACCGTCCCTGGATCGCCCCCGGACCTGCCGCAAAATGAGGCAGTCGGCTTTTCTCGCTTTAAGTTCCTGAACGGATTCAGGCACTTAAAATGAGATCACCTGTCGCAATTCGCTGGATTGCCTTTTAAAAGTGCACAGCTAATCTCAAATACAGGAGACCTTGTTTATGAAAAATCAATCTTTAGTCGCTCTGACCCTCGCTCTGATCGGTACTGCTCTTGTCGCTGCGAACGTGCATGCCGCTGAAAATGGTCCCTGCCGCGAAATTCGCACGGCATGCGAATCAGCGGGATTCACCAAGGGCGGACACAAGCCTAAGAAAAATGAATTCAAAGGCCTCTACAAAGACTGCGTTCAAAAAATCATGACGGGCGAAACCGTCGCCGGGGTGACCGTCTCGCCCGAAGTGGTGAACGGGTGCAAAGAGAAGAAATCAAAACGCGAAGCTAAAAAAGAAGCAAAAAGCGCCGGCGTGAAATCGGTTGGATCTGTCCCGGTCTCTGCCCCGGTTGCCGCTCCGGTATCGAAGTAATCCTATTCAAGCCTCTTATTTGAAAGCCCGCCTCGGCGTCTCGAGGCGGGCTTTTCCGTTCGCGAAGGAGGGCAGTCGCTTTGGATATGCGAAGCTATAAAGAGTTTATCCGAGAGTTCCCTTTCACACTCGGTTTCATTAGAGTGGATTCCATGAACGGTTCTTCTCTTTTTTCAGATCTGGAATTTCGCGGCCTTATCAAACAAAGCACCTCGCCTGATCTCCAAGAATTCGCCGAGAAACAAAAGCTCACTCTCTACGCAGGGTTTGATCCGACGGCAAACTCTCTTCATGTCGGAAGCCTGCTTCCGATTTTGACTTTGAAACGATTTCAAAATGCGGGACACCGAGTGATCGCTCTCGTCGGCGGAGCGACCGGCATGATCGGCGATCCCACGGGAAAATCTCAAGAGCGGACGTTTCTTTCCGGGCGCATCCTTGAAGAAAACGTCTCCGGGATCCGTCGGGTAATCGAGCACTTTTTAAAGACGGATGGCGAGAACCAGGCAACTCTGGTGAATAATTACGACTGGTTCCAAGGAATCGGATACCTCCAGTTTCTCCGCGAGGTCGGTAAACACTTTACCGTGAACCACATGATGGCGAAAGAATCGGTTCGCGCGCGGCTAGAAGATCGGGATCACGGAATTTCTTACACCGAATTTTCGTACATGCTGCTGCAGGCTTACGATTACGTCGTTCTGAATGAACGAGAGGGTTGCAATCTCCAAATCGGGGGAAGTGATCAATGGGGAAACATCACCGCCGGAGTCGAACTCATTCGCCGAATCCGAGCTCACCGAGAAAATCGCGCTGAAGACAAATCCGACTCCGAAGAAAAAGAATCCGTATTCGGACTGACCCAGCCGCTGGTGATGAAAGCCGACGGAACGAAGTTTGGAAAATCGGAATCAGGAACAGTTTGGCTCACGGCCGACCGCACCTCGCCTTATCAACTTTACCAATTTTTCGTCGGGACTTCCGATGCTGATGTCGGCACTCTGCTTCGCTACTTCACGTTTCTCACGCATGATGAAATTCGCAGACTCGACGACTGCGTAAAAAATGAACCGGGTAAGCGAGAGGCGCAACTCGTGCTCGCGCGTGAAATGGTGAAATTGATTCACGGGGATCATGCGCTTGAAAATGCCCTCCAAGCGACCAAAGCACTATTCGGAGCAGAAATCAGTTCGCTATCGAGAGATGTGCTCCTCGACGCGTTTGCGGGCGCACCGACCACCCTTAAACCGCGCGCGACGCTCACAGCCGGAATTTCGATTACCGACCTCCTCACCGAATCGGGACTTTGCGCCTCCAAGGGAGCCGCCAGGAAAGACATCCAAGGAGGCGGCATCTACCTGAACAACGTTCGAGTCGAGGACCCTGCGACCTTAGTCTTCGAGAAAGACCTCCTTGCCGCGGTCTGCGTGGTCGTTCGCAAGGGAAAAAAGAGTTACCACCTCTTTAGATTTGACGAAAACTCTCACGGTTAGGGCTTAAACGAGTCGACGCGACATCGGACTTTACGCGGGCCACCACAGTCGTTACAACCCCTCGCATGAAGCGCTCCTTTTTCCATACCCTGCTCGGAACCCGCTCACTCGCTCTCCTCCCCTTTTTATTCGGCTCTAGCCTCTCGCTTGCGAGCATCGATGGACTTCCGAGCTCCATCGACACGTACCGAAGCGGTGAACCTCAATCGCTCGAATTACATTCGCTCATGGAGACGGACTCTGGTCGCGGAGACGAGAACCTTCTTTTCTGTCACACGCAAAAATGGAGTAAGGCCTGCTTACTGGGCCTTCTGACTTACCGCTGTAACCAGTACACGTTTCCCTTCACCGCGTACGGCTGCACCTTTTCCGCGGCGGATTTTGTGAACCGACTCGGGCTTGAGCGCATCGATGTCGTAGTGGACGGAGCGACCTACAGTTTGCCGGTGATTTTCACCGAACAACTGTCGCGAATGATCACCACGCCGAAGGTGCAAAAAGAAATCAGTCTTCTCTTAGGCACTCTCCAAACGGCAGAAAAAAATCAGTCGAAATTTAACCTTTGGGATTACATTCTCATCCAAGAAAATGGCGATACAGAAAAAGCGCTCGAGTGGTTGTCCGTTCTTTTGCAAGACACGAGTGGCGTTCAAATTCAGATCGCTTACCTAGACCAAGTCTCCGGACCCCGTCGATACAATGCGGCGACCAAGCGTGCGATTTTCCTACTTAGCGAACTCTCCACTTTTCTTTCGGCGGAAAATTTGGCAAAAATCAAATCAGGGCCGTGGCTCACCCTTTATCCCAGTGTTGCGAAACTCGATCGGGAATTGACCCCGCTCATCTATCACTTTTACCCGATGGCGTATTTGGCGAAAAAACTGAAGCAAGATGGTTATGGAAATCGGTTGGGCGCGTTCATTCCTTTCCTTTTCAACACCGAATATCTTCTCCAAGACCTTGATCCCGAAAGCTGGCCATTTTCTCACCCACGTCCGGAAAAAATCGACCTCAAAGATGGGCGTATTCAATGGAAAATGAAGGACATGTACGGAGGTTTTACAGCCGGAATGTTCGGCGTCGACCGCATCCTAAACGTGCCCGGCCTCGTGCCGTTTGAAAAAGGATATGCGAGTGATCCTTACGGAAAAATGCGGCATTATTTCTGGACGCTACCTGCAAGGTAGCTCGGGCTTCTGGACGCTACCTGCAAGGCAGCTTGAATTCTGGACGCTACCTGCCCGGTAGCTAGAGGTTTTGAATACTCCGTCGGAAGGACTAAACAGCCGGGCGCTGATCGTCTAGGTGCGCGGCAGGCCGAACGACTTTCCAGAATGGAAAGAGTTGGAAGTCGAGCGGCGCGCGACCGAGAAAAATCTGCGTGAAGAGCGCAACCAAAATTCCGGGCTTTTCGATTTGGGGGGAGTGGCCGGAACCTTTGATGAGGATGCCCACTGCATTTGCCGACGCAGGCAAAAGCGCCATCCATTGGTTCATCCATGTAGCCGGCGTGAGAGTATCGCGCTCTCCCCAGATCACCGTGGTCTTCGCGCGGATTTCTCCGACGCGGCTTTCTAACAAGTGGTGATCACCGAAGGATTCGATGAATTCACGAATTTCGGGAGCTTTCAGAAAACCTGAAAACTCTTCTTCAAAAAACTGCAGCCAGAAGGGCATTTTCGCAAAAATATGAGGAAGCAGATCTCGGGAACCGTCCTGCACGGCTCGAACGAAAAGGGATTGGTAATTCGCCTTTTCTTGCTCAGTTCCCACTAAACCACCCGGATCGATTAAAATGAGTTCTTTTAGATGGCCTGCGCCTTTTCCGTCTTGGATCGCGTAATCTGCCGCTAACCATCCCCCCAGAGAATGCCCCATGAGAATGGTCGGCTTCAAAGTGTGCAGCACTTCATTAAAACTTCTGAGCAGCTCGTCCATCGAATGGAACGCGGGTTCGTCGTGCAGAAAGCCCGAATAACCGGGATAGTCCACCAACACGACCTCATCGACTTCACGCTTTAAAATGGGCTTCAGTCCCGCAAGCACACTCAACCAAGCAAGGGGTGTATCGCCAAATCCAGGAACCATGACCAAGCGCCGTGCCGTTTTTCCAGCCGCAACTTTTCTGAGCGGCCAACGAAGCAAACCTAGCCTGCTTTCACCGAGGCGGCGCACTTCGAAACGAAACCCGATTTTCTCGAACACTTTTAATGCCGTGTAATGCGAGTAGCGGATCACGGGCTTCGGCCCGATAAAATTCTTCACGCTCGCCGGAAGGCCGATTTTCCCACCCAAACGAAATCGAGAGCGCTTCGGAGCTGATTCCGCTTGAGGGCCACCTTTTATAGAAACACGCGCGCGAGTTTTCATTTCCCTTTTAGCCTACCACTCCTCATGAAACGATCCTACCCCATGGAAAAAATGAAAACGGCGCCAATGACGCTCCTCGTTCTCGTCTCATGCCCCTTTATCCTGCTTTTTCTCGTCTGGCTGGAAAGGAATATGGCGATTCCAGTCTTAGGGAACTTTCTCATGAAGCACGGTCTGGGGTTGCCCTGGATTTTTGTCGACGGTGGACCGGGGACGACCCTTTTCGCAGATGCCGTCCTGATCGCGGCGGTGAGCGCTGTGTTGATTTTTAGCAATCGGCTCCTGAAATCGCTCCGATTTAATCCCGATCTCACACTCCTCCTTTCCCTCCCTCTTCCCTGCATCCTTCTGATTTCTCTCTGGCAACCGACGGGCGTCGTCCTATTGAATGCGATCCCTTCGGCTCTCATTGCATCGATCGTTTCATTGATCAGCTTCTGGGTCTTTTTGGGCCTGGCTTGGCAAACGAAGCGACCGCTCTTGTGGACCGCATTGGCCGGGCTTGCGACCCCACTCCTCAGCTTAGACCGCGCCCTGGTAACAGTGGCCTCCGTTTTGGTGGCTTCCATCTTGCTTCATCAAAGGCATGACAAAGAGAAATGAAACGGTCTTAATCACTGGTGGAACAAGGGGACTCGGACTTGCGATTGCTGAAATCTACGCAAAGCGCGGGATGAACATCGCGGTCTGCTCCCGCACCGAAGTCGATCTAGATAAAGCGGTCAATCATCTTTTGCCCTTTTCACCCCGAATTAAGGTGAAGGGTTATGTTTGCGATGTCGGAAATGAAGAGGAAGTCCTCTCCCTACTCGAGAAAATTTCGCACGATTTCGGAATCATCGACATCTTGGTGAATAATGCGGGCGTGATCATTTCTGCACCTGCGCTCGCGACCTCGGTGAAGGATATGAAATCGACGATGGATTCAAATCTGCTCGGTATGATCCACACGTCTATGGCGCTTGCACCGAAAATGGCCGAAAGGAGGGCAGGCAGAATCATTAACGTCGCGTCGATTGGCGGAGTGGTTCCTGTTCCCCACCTTCTTGCCTATGGAACGTCGAAGTTTGGAGCGGTCGGTTTTTCTACATCTCTCGGACTAGAGCTCAAACGTTTCGACGTTTCGGTGACGACGGTTTGTCCGACATTGATCCGAACCGGCTCGTACCTGCACGCGCTTTTCAAAGGCAAAACCAAACAGGAAATGAATTGGTTTACGGTCGCATCGACTTATCCGTTTCTCAGTAAATCAGCAGAGAGTGTGGCTGCAGCGATCGTCCGAGCGGGAGACCGTCGGAAATTATTTGCGGTGATCGGGCTGAATGCGAAAATTGCTCGACTCGGTTTTGCCCTTTTCCCAAACCTCACGCTCTCCATCATGGACCGAGTGAACCGACTACTCCCCGCGGAAGGAACCCACCCTAACGAGGAACTCGAGAAGTTCAGACAGGACGATCCTCTGACTGGGGCTGAGGTGATCGCGCTCACCGGAATCCATCCTGAAACTAAAGCCGGTGCAGACGCAGCCACTCGGTGGAATGAACGAAACGGCTGCTAATTCGCTCATGCTTTCTAGAAGTTTTAGAATTTCCCGAGCTAAGCCTTTGCCGCTGATTGAAAATTCTTCAGGTGAAAGAGGATGTGTTCTTCCATGAAAGAAGAGATGAAGAAGTAGCTGTGATCGTAGCCACCTTGACCCCGAACCTTTCCTGGATACCCCGTCTCTTTGATCGCCGATTTTAGATCTTCGGTGAAAAGCTCCTTTTCAAAAAACTCGTCGTCCGACCCCTGATCGACCAGTAGCGGGGCTAAATTTTTTAGATTTCCCGATGCGGAAACTCTACGCAGTAAGTGGCACGCATCGTATCCCTCCCACGCTTTCTGATCGGTTCCTAAATATTCTGAAAACGCGAGTATCCCCCAAGGGGCTTTCATCGGGGCACCAATCGGAGCAAAGGCAGAAATCGAATGATAGAGTTCTGGATTTCTCAAACCTAACACCAGCGCTCCATGTCCGCCCATCGAATGGCCGAAAATCCCCCGCTGATTTTGATCGATCGGGAGTTCAGATTCCACGACCTCTCGAAGTTCCTGCGTGATATAGGTGTCCATCTGGTAGTGGGGTTTCCACTTCGGGGTGGTGGCATCGACATAGAAGCTCGCACCCGAGCCGAGGTCGTAGCGATCGTCTTCACCCGGAATGCCAGTCCTTCGAGGGCTCGTATCGGGGACGATAATGATCACTTCATGTTGGCTTGCGTAAGCCTGAACTTGGCCTTCGGTCATGAAGATTTCTTCGGTGCAAGTCAGTCCCGACAGCCAATAGAGGACTGGAAACTTCCGGCTAGGCGATAAGCCGACTGCGGCCGGAGGTAAATAAACCGCGAAGTTCATCGGCCCGTTACAAGCTTTCGATTCATGAGTGTAAAAGCGGTTCATTCCGCCGAATTGCTTATGCTCCCGAGTCAGGTCCATTTTTCCCGTCATGATTTTTTTCCGTAATGAATGACTGTTCGAATGCTTTTCCCGGAATGCATGAGATCAAACGCTTGATTAATGTCTTCGATCCCCATGGTGTGGGTAATCATCCGATCGATCTCGATTTTTCCAGCCATGTAGTTTTCAACGTAACCCGGAAGCTCGGTCCTTCCCTTCACTCCCCCAAACGCACTGCCTTTCCAAATCCGGCCGGTCACCAACTGGTAGGGCCGTGTCTGAATCATTTTTCCTGCGCCGGCTACGCCGATGATGATCGACTCGCCCCACCCCATGTGGCAGCTCTCGAGTGCCGACCGCATCAGGTCGACATTACCGACGCACTCAAAGGAATAGTCGACTCCTCCGTGGGTCAGTTCCTCGATCACTTCTTGAATGGGCGACGCGTGTTTTTTTGGGTTAATAAAATCGGTCGCGCCGAGTTGCTTCGCTAAAATGAATTTCTCTTCGTTGATGTCGACGACAATGATTCGACTGGCTTTCGCCATCACGGCACCTTGGACGACACTGAGGCCGATCCCGCCAAGTCCGAAGACTGCCACGGTCGATCCGGGCCTGACTTTCGCAGTATTTAAAACCGCTCCGATGCCGGTCGTGATTCCGCAGCCGAGAAGACAAACTTTTTCAAGCGGTGCGAGTGGATTGATCTTCGCCAATGCGATTTCCGGAATCACGGAATATTCCGAAAAAGTAGAAGTACCCATGTAGTGAAAAATTTTCTTGCCGTTTTTTGAAAACCGAGTGGTTCCATCTGGCATCAACCCAGACCACTCGGTTTCGGCGATCGCATCGCAAAGATTTGAGCGACCGGATAAGCAGTACTGACACTGCTTACATTCAGAGAGGTAAAGCGGAATCACGTGATCCCCGACCTTGAGCGAAGTCACGCCCTTGCCGATTTCCTCGACTACGCCTCCCCCTTCATGACCAAGCACGCAGGGGAAAACACCTTCCGGATCTTCGCCCGATAACGTGAACGCGTCCGTGTGGCAAACTCCGGTTGCGACCATTCGCACGAGAACCTCGCCTTCTTTCGGTCCCTCGACGTCTATTTCTTCAATTTCAAGCGGACGTTTCGGTTCCCAAGCAACAGCGGCAATCGATTTCATAGGATTCTCCTCAGCCGATCCTAGTCCGAAAGAAGCGCGAAGGAAACTCCGACTCAACGACCTTCGGCTGAAGTCTGAGATGATTTCGACGAAACACCGACTGTTCCGACCGGGCCAGTAGGTGCGCCATTCACGAGCGTCTCGTAAGATTTTAACTCGCCACAAAGTGCGAGACGGTATTCCCAAGTTTTAAGATCGCCGTGCCCAAAATTCTTTTTCCCCTGATCGATCACGGCCTGGAGGTTATGATCTCGAGTAGCGATTTCACTTTTAGTAGAAACGTGTGCGTTGATGGTCGAATTGTATTCTTTGATCGTGCCCGCCATAGAGTTGCATACTTGCGTCGTCACGGAGTATTCAGGGCTTTTTGAATTCGCATCGTTTCGCTGATAGCTCATGCCGGTTAACTTACAATCCGAATCCATCTTGATCTCTTTGCTCATGTTCCCGCCCATCGCCAATGGCGAATCCTCAGTCACCTCAACAGTGTAAGGCGAACCATTACTAGTCGACGCCTCCCGCTTGTGAAACTGCACCGTCGATCCAGCAAGAATGACCTGTTCGGCGAAAGCATCTGCGGAAAACACTGCAGAACTCGAAGTTGCGCATTTTGAGAGGGCATTCAGAGGCCCCATCCCCCTCTTCACCAATGCTTGGTTGAAAACTTTTTGACAATTCGGAGGAATTTTATTCGCGGCCCAGGAAACTGGAATTCCAAAAACCATGACCGTAACCAGAGCTGCCGATAATTTGTTCAATTGAAAACCCACGCGATGTCCTCCCGACGATCAATGTTCCAAAGCCCCCATGAAGGCTGGCCAGAAAAAGACCTCGCTTTTATGCCGGCTTCCTCAATTCTATCGTCAGAATCGAAGAGACCAGAAACAAAATCGTCAGAGTTGAACCGGGCAAACTCACCAAAAATGGACGAAGTCGGCCGTCAAAACATGGGCGGAGTAATCGTTTTTCGATCCGATGCCGGAGTAGCGGTAAACGGGCTTAAAGCCCCATTGGCGATGAAAGCTCCAAATCGCGGATGCCCCCACCCCAAACGAAGTGTTCGTTTCGAGCGGCAAGTCGATGTCGTTAAAATTACTCAGCACGTTTACAGACCTACCGTGATCCATTTCGAAACTCACGCTCGGTTTCAAGCTGAAGAGAGGGCTTAATTGGAACAGAGGACCGGCATTGATGCTGGCAGACCAGACAAAATCCTTTCCTCTCTTCAGAGCGATGTCGGGTGTAAGCGATGGAGCGGTTTCAAACGCCAGATCGGGGGATAATTTCAGCCGAAGCGCATACGTGAGCGTCGGGGTCATGCGAAAGCCAGTCACTGAACTGTAGCTGAATCCCGTGTAGAGAGAGATTCCACTTCGAACACTTTCATTGTTTGAAAGCTGATGAGAAACCCCAACCGGGATGGGGAACCAAATGAGGTTTCAGTCGTCAGACAGGCAGGTTTCCCAAATGAGCGGAACCCCATTCGAATGCGTGCCCGAGCCAGAACCGAAAGTATGAGAAAAATGGTGGTCCCCGCCGGAATCGAACCGGCACAGGCTTACGCCCGAGGGATTTTAAGTCCCTTGTGTCTACCAATTCCACCAGGGGACCCCGCGAGGAAATCATTCGGATGACGGAATTTAACTTAACGGATCTTTCATGAATTTCCAGCACCATTTCTCCTCGGCATGAACTCTGCTTGTTTGGAGAGAGGAGATTCCCTATGAAACACCCCAATGACATTCAAAAACTCGGTGAACTGATCGAGGAAATTCGAATTGCGATGCTGGTCACCGTCGCTAAAGATGGCACACTGCACTCACGTCCGATGGGAACTCAGATGGAAGACTTCGACGGAACTCTCTGGTTCTTTACCGAAGCAAACTCTGGAAAAGCCGAAGAAATCGACACAGAGGAGCGCGTAAACGTTATTTATTCAGAACCCAAACGCGAACTCTTTGTCTCCGTTTCCGGAAACGCCTCCCTGGTCTTCGATCGGGCAGAGATGAAAAAACGCTGGAACCCGCTTTACCATGCGTGGTTCCCGAAGGGTCTGGAGGATCCGAACATCGCGCTACTGAAAGTGAGCGTCGAGAAAGCAGAATACTGGGAAACCCCGGCTTCCAAAGTGATCCAACTCGCCGGTTTCGCGAAAGCCATTCTGACTGGAAAGCGGTACAAGCCCGAACAGCACGAAAAATTCACTTTGCCCCATTAAGTCTTTCGAGCATCGCCACTCGAACATCAGCTCGAATTGACTCGGCGAGCAGTGATTGCTACGAAACGCTATGGCAGTTCCCCTGATTCCTCACCCCCTCCACATTGAAAAAAATTTTACAAAAGCGGCAAAGCCCCTCCGCCAGGCGTTTGAGCGAAAATTTGTCGACCCTCGAAACACCCAATCAGACCGATTCGTCTGGGATTACTGGCACATTGAAAATCAGTACAGTGTGCTCAGGACTCCGGCTCGCCACTATTTTCCTAAAAAATTATTTGATCAGTTCGAACGCGACCTTCAAACCTATGGCCAAACGAAACTCGGCTGTAACGGAATTTCCGATCCTTGGCTCAGCCTTTACGTGGACGGAAGTTTTCAGAATTTTCATGCGGACTCGCCCCACGGACCATGGGCGTATGTTTATTCACTCACCCCTTGGGCCGAACGGATTTTTAGAGGAGGCGAAACCTTACTAGCGAAAAACGCCCTGCTGAATTTTTGGCCGAATTTTAAGTCTGACGGAAGAAATGACCGTGGAATTGAATTCGATGACCTCTTCGAATCCATCCCGGCCGAATTTAATCAGCTCACCGTTTTCGATCCACGACTCCCGCATGGAGTGAAAGAAGTGCGAGGGACGAGAGAACCCCTGAAAGGCAGACTCGTCATTCATGGGTGGTTCGTCGAACCGAGGCCATTCATCGAAGGCGGATTGAGAAAAAACAAGAAAACCGTACAAATCCTGAATTCGATTTTAGAACCGCTGGCAATTCAACTAGGCGAATTCGATCAACTCCAGGGAACCCTCTCGATTCGGGTGACGGTTTCTCCGGCCGGAAAACCAGGGAAGCAAGAGCTTCTCACTCACACTCTGTTAAATATTTCAGACCCAGACGAAAATACGACCGCACTGTCCGCGATCCGCACGATCGCCGAAGCGCTCGATTCCGCAAGGTTTCCGCCCTCGGAAAAAGTGAGTCGAATCACGCTGCCTTTTTTGTTTCGAAGCTGAGGCGGGAGCTGACTGGGAAACGAAGGGGGTAAGGCCGGCGTGAGGTTTTTGACAGGGATAAGTGCCCCGCTAACCTCATTGATAATGCTTCGGCTCAGTGTCATTCTAGATGAATGAGAGAGACGGGAAATCTTCACTTCAGCCCATTAATTTTAATCACTCTTTTAACCCCTACTCTTTTTTCCAGTTCGACCCTTCAGGCAAAGTCACTTCGCCCCACTGAAAGCCGATACGAAAATTGGCTCCATCTGAAGAAGGCGTCTCTCCTTGCGAGAATTCCAGCGAATTCAAATTCGAACGGCGCACCTTCAGCCCAGTGGCCGGCATGCCTGACCCAAATCACTTCTGACTTCCGGCCGTCGAGTTTATGGTCGACGGAAAGGGCATTCGCGGTCAGCCGAAAACTGGCCGCAAAAGGCCTAACTTATGGAGCGCCTGCTTTTCTGCGCTCCTTTAAAAAAATGAAAGCGGAAGAAACTGACGGAATGGGTGTTCTCGAACTCTGGCTAGAGGGGGAATCGGGAAACTACATCCTCTTCAGTCGATACAGCCTTTGCGGAAGTTCCAAAAATTTACCCATGGGATTTTATTCTTTCGGCCCGGATCAACTCAAGTCAGCTAAGGGTGGATATGATCCTCCAGGCGGAACTCCGACGCTGGGAAGCGACTGCGGAAAATTAAATGAATTGAGTGTGAGCGAATCGGATTTCGATGAAATCCAACTCATTTTGTTCACGGCTCTCAACAGCAATTGCATTCGCAAATCGGATAAAAGCGAGAGCGTTTATTCGGTGCCGTACCATAGCTTTCCATTTCCTTTGAACGTAGCAAATCTGGAAACCATGAAAAGCGATAGCAGGCTAGACGAGTCCAGCCGGGCAAAATTCCGAGAAATGACTGAGGGCTACTCAGCTTTCGAAAAAGTCGCTTCTCCCCCCTCTTTCGCGTTGGTTGGATCAGGGGAAAAAGCGCTCTACAAACAGGAAAAGCGCGGTCCTCGCGTAGAACGTCGAATCTGTCCCTAAAGCTGCTCACGAATGAACCCGTAACAATGAGTTTAGTCTTCCACTGACCGAGAGGCATTTCCTCAATGAAAAAAACGATCAAAACTTTCACCATCGCTCAAGCGACTTTAGCGCCGATTTTTTTCATGGCATTGTCGGCATACGGAGCGCAATGTCCGCTCAGTGATCCAGCCCCCTATATTTTTTGCTCGGTCACCATCGGCAGCGAAACCGAACTGGATGTTTTCAAAGCCGAAGCAGGAGTTCCGGTTGATGCGATCGGAACTCCAACCGACCGCACCAATGACGTTCGCAGTGCGGATGGCTGCATTCTGTTCCACGAGTACGTTCGTCTCGAAAAGAATGCGACTGCCAACGTCGACGCTTACGGACCTCAGCGCCTACCAAAGGACCCCGTCGGGGGTAGGTATAATTCCGCTCGAAACAGCTATCCGTGGCACGAAGAAATGCTGGAAGGTGAAATTGCAGGCTACCCTGGAAGAACCTGTGATGCGTTGATCATCTCCGGCCACCATGACTTCGGAAACATGGGTTCAAACGGCATGACAACGGGCATGCAAGGTGGAGTTCCGGTGCAATACCGACAAGACGATACTGCAGGCAACTGCGGTTACGGTTATTGCGTGAAAAGAAATCAGTTCATTTACTCCAATGAATTTTACAACTATGAGGATAATCTCCCAAAAGTTTGGGCAAATAATTCTTCGACCTTGAATCGGCGAGCAACTGAACTACCTAGTTCCTCCACAGATTTTTTCGGCCCAAGGCTTCAGCTTTCCCAGCTCGTGAGGACACGAGAAGTTTGTGGGAATTCTTTCACTGGATCCGACCGAATTCGGACCGATGATTATCCCGGCACTCCCGGTGCCACTTCAGGAAAAACCCTACTTTCCGGATTGAAAACCGTTTTTCTAATGGCTTGTAATTTAGCGAGCGCTGACAATTTCAGTGCTGAAAAAGGTGTTTGGAATTACGTAAATGCAGTGAAGCTACCGCGCGCGCCCTCAGGAAAACTCACGACGAGCGTTCCCGGCCGTCCTGGCACGCACCCGGACAAAACCGCGGCCGACATGAAAGCAGAAGACATCCAACTCAAAAGTTACACATTCAAGGACCGCACCCAAATAATCTTTGGCAAAGCTTCCGAACTTTATGCTTTTCCCGCGTTCGCTCCAGGTGGCGCAGCGGTAAAAGAAGGATTGCAAGATTTTCTACATTCCCAAATCCAAACCCATTATCCAGCCGCAAATGGTAGAGGGTATTTAACGAGTTACCTAGCATACCTGTCCGGTTTTATTTCTCCGGATATGACAGCGACCCAATTTGCTGCGTGCATGGCGAAAAAATTTAATCCGAGTTGCGAAATGATTCGCACTGGACAGCGTGACCAAGATTATATCGATCCGACCGACGCTAGAAATAATCACCGTGGAAACCACGTCATCCAATGCGCGCTCGACAAAGCCACACTTCCGACAATTAGGGCCGATTACTGCAAACAACTTAAATCTTTTTACGAGTACTGGGACGCGAATAAAACGGATGTTCGAAAAAAACTACTCGCTTGCCAACTCAATGGTGCCGCAGAAAGAACAGCCATGAAACCTGGGACGAGTACTCGGTACGACACGACTTACTCGGATTACGATTTGAAATGGTTCTATTGAACACTAAGAGACTCTCGAATCAACTCGGCGTAACCGCTTAAAAAAAATAAGAAGCAGCCAGTAAGTTTAAGACCACCGTCGTTCGTCCTGCCATCTGAACTCCCACGCTCGGCCGGTAAGCAAAGGTTCCGAAAAACGGAATCCGTTTCCCGTAGAAGAGGGAGAAGCCACTTCCTGCAGGATCCTGCAAAGGATCACTGACGTGTCCGCTCCCTTTCCGAATCGCGTAACCCACGAAGATAAAATCGGAGACGAGGTAAGAGCCGGTGCCGCCTAAATTGAACGTCGGTCCGACGGTGTAGGTGGTGGTGTTCACGCTATCACTCCCGAAAGCCAAGCTCTGATATCCGATCGAACCACCAACCTGCATCCATGAAAAAAGACCGAAATTAAATCCAGGAGCGAGTGAAAAACGATTCGCACCCCCGAGGAAATCAATACCGGCGGAGTTCATGAAAAACTCCCTCTGCCCGTACGCTTGCGCCGGCAAAGTGCTGAAAGCCAGGATCGAGAAAACCGTCACCCATTTGAGTAAAAAAGTACCAGGCTCACAAATCATCATCACGCGTCCTTAATTTGCTCGTGACTGAGCTCTTCACCTTCACGAATTCCGCGTCGAATCACTTTACCGGGAATTCCCACCACCGTGGAATTCGGAGGAACAGATTCAACCACAACCGAATTCGATCCGATTCGCGTCCCCGCTCCAATATCGATCGCACCTAAAACTTTCGCCCCCGCTCCGATGACGACATTATCGCCGATGGTCGGATGCCTCCGCTCGCGCCTCAGACTCGTCCCACCGAGAGTCACTCCTTGATAGATGATGACGCCATTCCCGACGATCGCGGTCTCCCCGATCACGACGCCCATTCCGTGATCGATGATCACGGCGCCCATCTGAGCTCCGGGGTGAATGTCGATGCCGGTCAGAAACCGGGATAGTTCCGAGACAAACCTGGGAAGCAGGGGAATTCTTAAATCAAAGAGAAAATGGGCAATTCGGTGAAACAGAATCGCCTTAATCCCAGGATAAAATAGCAATATTTCGAGGATGCTCTGAGCAGCGGGGTCGTAACGTCGGTAATCTCGCAGAAGCTTTAGCATGCAAATGAGTTTGGCGTGGAATCGTCAAAAGATCCACAGCCTTTAAACAGTTCATTTATGAGAGTTTCCTCTTTATCATAAGGAGAGCATGGCGCGTCTTCCCTTCCTAATCTCCGTTGTCCGAATACTGCTCACGGCGGCGGTCACACTCTTTTCCCTCTCGGCTCTCGCCGCGAAGCCCCGCTCTGATGACCTCTTACTCGGATTACCACCCGCCATGAGATCCCAGATTCTAGCGGGTGCAAGCGACGATGAGATTTGTCACTACCGCATTCTAGAAAAAGAAATGAAGATCAAATTCAGGTCCGGTGCGCCCGCGACGAACCCTCGCCAGCCCGGATCCGCCTACCCGTGCTCATCCGACACGCCCCCCCTCGTCGCAAATATTGCGTCAGCGGAAGATTTAAAGAACGAATCAAAACGAGTCGATTGGCTTTGGTCCACCCCCGCCTATTGTGAGTATAAAAAGCAGCTCGCAAAGGCTCTCGAAAGAGCGGCGCTAAAATTAAAAAGAAATCCCAAATACGGATTTCTGACCGAAGACGACGTGAAAAAAAATCGCCTCTGCAGCGTTTCTGGTCCGGGCTTTCAAAAGCTTTGGTCGGGTTTGAAAGGCTCCTACTGCGTGGCTTCGAACGGGGATAGCGCGGCCGCGATGCAATGCTTCTACGGCGAAGAATGTCGCTTGGAGTGCGGAGGCGGAGCGGTTAACTTACTCAACCTAGGTGCTTACGAACTCTTCGCAGGCGCCGATGGAATCATGGATGAAAAGGAAGCGGCTCGGTTTAACCGCGAGTATCCGAATCTTGCCGTGGGACCTTTTACTTCCGATCCGAATTACGGAATTCAAGGCACTCAAAGCCCCTTTTTCGGATCGAACGCGAAATTAAAAGCCACCGACGTCAGGAAAAATAGTCGGTTCGGCGAATACGGAATGACAGGATTTCGGATCGGCCTGAGCACGAACCAAGACTACCAGAGGCAATCCCAACAAGACTTAGCCGCCGGGCGCACTTCGCAGGCCCTCGTCACGGAACTGAATAGCAATGCAATCGTGATTTCCACTTCTAAAGAAGGGGCGCAAGAATTTGCGTCGCTCGCGTCGCCCGGCGGAGCCACCTCGGCTGATCAAGATTTCACTCAGTTGAAAAATGATTCCGACGAGATCACAAAAAACATGGCTTGGCTTACTTACTTGAAACCCGGCGAAAGTTACGACAGTGAATCCGAGTGGTTACCCTACGATCAAATCACCGCTACAAAAAATTCAGACGCGATCATCGCCGGAACTTACCGCCTTCGAAATGCAACCGATCAGGATCAAAAGGCCTACGCCCGCATCCAAGCCATCCTGTCTAAACCCATGTACCGCGACACGAAAATTTACATCCATCCACACGGCGAACTTTCCCTTGCGAAAGCCATCTTGGACAAGAAAAAATACCACTACGACTTTCGCGCCAGCATGACCTTGCTCTCGCTCCCCACATCCGAAGCGTCGAACTATGGGAGCTTTCTGGAATCGCGCGTGGATGCGTGCCTAGGAAAATAACCCGTGTATGAACTAAGCGTGGTCGGGACGTGCTCGGTACCAAACTTCGAGGATCTCTAAATCCTCGTCCCCGCGTGGAGTGCGAACCGTAACCGCGTCACCCACCCTCGACTGGAGCAGGGCTTTTGCCATCGGAGAAAGCCAGCTAATAAAGCCGCGCCGCGGATCCGTTTCATCCACGCCCACAATTCGGTAAGTCCGCTCTAACCCTGCTTCATCTCGGAGCCGCGACCAGGCGCCGAACAGAATCTGATTCGTCTCGTTTTTTTCACTCTCGACGATTTCAACGACGTCCAGCCGGCGCTGAAGAAAACGAATTCGTCGGTCAATTTCGCGGAGCTTTTTCTTTCCGTAAATGTAATCGCCATTTTCAGAACGATCGCCGTTTCCGGCCGCCCAAGAAACCACCCGAACCGTTTCGGGTCGATCATGATTTAATAAACCCCGAAGTTCGGTTCTTAGACGCTCCGCTCCCTCCCACGTCATGTAGTTCTTACTCCCCGCAGGAACGGGGCCCACGTCGTCTTCGTCCGCCTCGGGTTCGTTCGGAAGGTCGTCCTCTTTTGTGAAGGCTTTACTCATTTCATTTATTCCTTCGAGTGGCACGAATCGATCTAGTGATTTCCGATCGATTTTGCTCTACGATTTTACATAAGTCCAATCAACGAGGAAGAAAGACCATGATCGCTCAACTGAAACACGTTTTGTCTCTCGCAAATAGAAAATCAATCGCCCGAAAAACTTTCGGCCATGCAGCAGCCCTCGCTCTGGCCTCGGTTCTGATGTTTGCTCCGCTTGCGGGAGCAGAAGAGACCGGCCTCGCACCACCGGCCACAGCCGACGTGCCCGCTCCTGCACCGGACATGGGTGGAATGACCGCTCCTGCGCCTACAGCAGCTGAGCCGGCTCCTGAACCGACCCATCGCGCTCGGAAACACGCGAAGAAAAAAGCTGGAAAAAAGGCTCACAAAGGGAAGAAGCATTCTAAAAAGAAAAAGAAGAAAAAAAAGCACACTGAATATTAAGCAATCAGCGACCTCAGCATTCATCGTTTGCAAAATTATTCGAAAGAATGGGAGTGGGGTTGGAAAACCCCGCTCCTTTTGCTTCCTCCTCCCTCATTTCCTGCGCCGGCACGCGAATTTTTGCGTTCCCCACTCGAAAACATCGACTTAACCCTCGCTGCCAATTTTTTGACGGAGCGTCTCGGGCTTTTGAAATCGTCTCGAATCGGACTTCGGTTTGAGCGAATTCAAGAAGCCCTTTTTCGCGCTCATCCAGCTACTTCAGAACTTCGGGCAGGAATCGTTATCCCGGGGAGGACCGAGATCGATCTTCTCCAAAAAATAACGTCTCTCCCCCACGTCTGGTTTCACTGGGAAGTCGCGGTGAAGTTCTACCTTGCCCTCGACCAAGAGGGGTCCGAAGATCCAGATCGTTGGATCGGTCCGACGCTTCGAGATACTTTCGGAATTAAGGCAAGAACCATTTTCAAAAAGCAGCTCACCATTCTAAACGAGCCGGAAATGAGGCGCCTCATTGGCATTCAGGAAGAAGACTCGGTGATCGCCGCGCCCTACGTTAGGGGAATCCTTTTTTTGCCCTGGAAGAAACTCCAGCGCGAGCAGTTCGCGCCACCGGGATTAAATCCCGTGGGTTCCAGAGGATTCTGGGTGGAAGAAAGCGAGTTGGCGGATTTCAAATCAAGCCTGCAGGCAAAATCACCGGATGGAAAATTTTTTTACTTCACAGAGCGCAATGATTGGATCCGGACTCACGATTTTACCGAAATCATCGAGAATGGTCCGAATCTTCTAATCGAAACGCGCCTATCGCGCCCCTCGAAAGCCGATTTGGAAATGGATCTCAAATTCCCACCCTTCCAAGGAACCTACGTCCGGAGCAATGGACACCAATGTGAAGGCAGAGGCGGAAGCAGAGGCGAAGAAATCCGGTTTTTCTGTGTTCCGGATGGATGGCTTGCAAAAGCAGAACGAGCCTTGGAAAGCATGCGCCATCTGGGTAGACTTAAATGATGAACCCATGCTCTGGCATCGAAAGAACCTTTCAAACGTCACTTTCCTTTTTCTCCGTCCTGATCGGTCTCACGTCTGCCAGCGCGTTTGCGGAAAAACCTCTCCCGCTTCATGTGTTCGTGGGGTCGGATATCGGTTACGGATCCGTGAGTCCCTACGCGGTTCCCGAAGGAGACCGAAGTGGAGTGCAGTTTGATTTGAAGGCTCTCGGTTCTGTTTATTTTATGAAGAAGTGGGTTTTCGACTTAGGCGGTGGGTGGCAATTCAGTAAGCGGGCGGGCGAAAATGCGCCGGGCGGATTTACAAAGGTCATCACGCGCGGAAGCTACATCGAATCGTCGCTTCGGTATGGAAACTGGAGCGGATGGCAGTTTGGTCCGGTAATGACTGCAAACATGGTGGGTGATATCGGGCTTGGAAATGGACAACTCATCGAGTCCCAAGGCGTAAAGCCGATTCGCGTGGGCGCGCAAGTGTTCTACGAGTGGCCAGAAACCAATCACCGCGTACGAGTCGGAGCACGGTGGCTCACTTCGATGAACATCGCCCCTCGTAAAGAAAATATCTTCCAAGCCGGGATCGAGTTTGGATGGCCGATTACCGGAGACGCTCCCACTTCACGCGTCCGATATGTGAGGCGCCCGGGAATTCAAATTGTGCAAAAAGACCGAGGTCTAAAGCGTGTGCGAATGATTCTCGACGCTCGTCGAATTGAATTTGATTACGATAAAACGACGTTACGCCCCGAAGCAGCCGCAAGGTTAGCGCGCCTCGGACAATTTTTATTTGCGAAGGGCGATAATTGGCAACTCCTTCGAATCGGTGCACACACCGACGAACGAGGAAGCGTCGAGTACAACCAAAGACTCTCTGATGGACGAGCGCTGAGCGTGAAAAACGCCCTCATCCGCGAAGGCATTCCTCGTGAAAAAATTGAAGCCCGCGGGTACAGCGAACTCCAACCGGTGGATCTCGCTCACAATGAAATCGCGTGGCAGAAAAATCGACGCGCGGAATTCGAATTCACGGGAGTACAAGACTTGGACTTGATCGTCGACGGAGTGAACCAAGCCACGGACGACGAAGCAAGAGACGGTGACGCTTCAGGTCTCTAAGCCGGGCAAAACAAGCGGCATTCGAAAAATAAAATTCGAGCCCTTACCCACTTCGCTTTCCACTCGAATCGACCCGCCCTGCGACTCTAATATTTGGCGGGTGATGTAGAGCCCTAAACCGAGCCCACTGACAGAGCTACACGGAACCGCACGCTCAAACCGATTGAAAATTCGATCATGATCTTCCTTCGAAATTCCCATTCCCTGATCTTGGATTGAGAATTCTGCAGTTTCGGCATCTTTCTTCAAGCAGAGATGCACAGGTCGGCCTGCGCCGTACTTGATCGTGTTCGTAATCAGATTCGAAACGACTTGCTCCATCCGGTAGACATCACATCGAACGTAAACTTCCGGCTCGATATCGAGCGTCACAGATGATCTTGCAAGCAACCACTGATCCGAGAATCGCTCGGCGAGTTCATTCACCACGGAGCTTAGATCCACGTTTGATAGCGCGACATGCAACTTCCCCGAAGCGATTCGCGAAATATCCAACATCCCATCAATCAAGTGGAGCATTCGGTCGATTTGACGATTGGTCACCCCGATGCGCTTCTGCACTGACTCTTGGCTGTAAGCACGAAGGTCACCCGCGGCCATCTGACGTTCCGCCATTTGGAACTGCAGTCGAAGTGAAGTCAGCGGAGTCTTTAATTCATGGCTCGCAATGCCGATGAATTCATCTCTCGCAGAAAGAGCGCTTTCTAAACTCATTAATAAATCGTGATGTTTCCGATCCGCGTCTTCTCTTGCGGAAATGTCTCGCAGGAATGAATAGAAATGGAATTCTCCTTTCTCGGTTCGCACCGGAGTAATCGTCAACTCCACCGGGAACTCCATTCCGTCTCTTCGAAGTGCGGTGATCTCTATGCGGTGATTTAAAACGGGCCCCTCGCCGGAACGTAAAAAATGCTGAAGCCCGCGGTCATGCGCCTGCCGGTGCTGCGCGGGAACGATCACCTGAGACATCACTTTCCCGATCACTTCATCGTGCGCCCATCCGAACGTGCCCTCCGATTGCTTATTCCAATGAACGATTTCCCCTCGTTCGTTCATGACCACGACGCAATCAAGGGCGTTATCGAGAACGCTTCCGTATTGAGAAGATTCGTATTCGCGAGCGTTTAGATGAGCTTCTTCCATGCCACAAAATTAAACCAACTTCTCAGCCTAAACTCAATCTTTAAGCCTCCCGCATTCCCCGGCCGAAATCCCTCAAGTGTCGAAAACTTAGACAGTGCTCTCACCTCACCCAGGCCTTAATAAGTTTCATCGCCCGATTTACGAGGAACTTTCGGCACACTGTCTGCATTTACCACCATGAAAGAAAGAGAGCCGTTTTGCGAAGAACCTTTCCCACCTGCAATAGCCTCCGCTTTTGCCTGATCCTCACGATCAGTCTCTTAGCCACGTCGAAGCCCAGCGCTGCCGGCGGGAAGGAACCGGGAGGGCCACTCAGCCTCCAGAGCTGGCCTGGTGAAATTTGGACGGCGCTCCAGTCATCCGTGAATCAAGGAATTACCTCGGTCATCAGCTCAGTCTTCTCGAGCGCTGGGAGTTACGATCTTTATTCCGTTCGCCTGGGAGACCGAAGTCGCGCGGGCATTCATCTCGAACGAGAAGTCTTCGATAATTCAGACGTCTTAGGAACATGGACAGTCATCGACCGTGCACGGATTCGAGCGGACGGTGCACCCCTCGGCATGTGGACCACCTTTAAAGATTCATCCACCACGGGCCTAGGAAGCCCCTACGCCAGTTTCATTTTCGAGCCGCAACTTAACCTCGAATGGTCAGACGTTCGGCAAGTCACCGCACGCCACTTTCCGAAACTCGACGAGCGGCACAAGCTGGAAATCCTGACGATGGAACGGGATGCGCTCCTTGAAAAACTGAATGGCGGCTATCAGACCATTAAGAGTAAAGCCATCAAATCCGACGACGAGAAGAAATCGAGTCCTCCCGCCCCAGATCCTGCGGTAAACGAAGTAAATCCTTACACTCCCATCTTCTACATCGATCCATCGATTCGCGCGCGGTTTTCCCGTTTTCTAAACATCGGGACCTTTCCCCTCCGCACTCCTCTTTCAGTAAAAGCCGTCCAAAATAAAATGGAAGATGGAGAAGTCATTTCCTGGTCATTCGCCGGACGAGTCGAAGTCGGAGCGGAAGTGGGTTGGAAATTCCTTCCAAATCCAGGCCTTCAGACTGCGGGAGTATCTTACCGACTCACCGGCGTGGGTGACGGAGGATTCCGAATTTCTGTTTTAAGAGAGAACGCCCATTATGCAAAAGTAAAACTTTCGACCGTTAAGCGGGTCGGTCTTCACAACCGGATGACATCAGGATTCGCGCAGCGCGATGCTTTCAAGGGGGTTCTCGTCCTGAAAGGAACGCGTTTCGAACAAAAAAGCTTCCTCGCCCAAAATCTAAACCTCGTTCCCTACGAATTCGATGATGTTTCCCTGAGAGGAAGACTCTTCGATATCGGATACCGTTACGACCTGGACTCGCCCGACGGCGCTGAAGCCTATGACCGCGCGATGTCCGGAACATTTAGCTTATCAGAGGAATTTGCGTCGCGTGATGCCGGAAAGCCGTGCCCATCCGTAGAAAAAATATTCGAACGTAAAGCAAAAACCAATGAGGAAGAACACCGGAAGAGCGCAGACATCGCCTTGATTATGAAATATGACCACACTCGGAAGCTGAACATGATCGACGCGGAGATCACGCTTCCCGACGGTAGACATCACGTTTTCCGCAGTGTCGCTGAACGGCAGGATCGACTGCGTACTTGGCTCAGCACAAATGACGAAAAAATTTCACGTAAAATCTCGGTCGTTTTAGATGCCAATCTTTATGAAAAAAAAGATCCCGCCTCTCTCTTTATCATCGGCGAAACGCAGTATGACGATTCTGCCACCAGTGGAAAAGCCCTCATGGGAAACATCGCCGAAATCGAAAATTTTACAGGAAAACCGAGTTTATTTCCCGAGGTCTCACCGTTTATACCGAGATCGAATGGCGAACCTAATTCACAGAGGCTGAAACGCGCCACCTTCGGGCGAAGCTCTTTTTACTGGGGATTCCATTTTCAGAGACCCGATGTCGAACGATTTCTGGAGGTTCGCCCTGAACAACGCGCGGCCCTCGTGGAACGACTCATCCGTAGTGGCAAGCGCTCCTTTGTCTTAGAACAGTGGGAAGCTGCGGCCCGTGCCCACCTTGAAAAAAATCCTGAACAAATCTTCTATGCACTGAAGGTGCTCTTCGGTGATCGATCGATCGGTCGGTCACTCATGCTTCTTTTGCGAGCCAGCCTTGCCGAGCGGCCCCTGGATTATTTTGTTACCGCTTCGAACGCCTCTTTCGGCCGCATTCAGGAACACGGCCTGGCGCAGACTTCCGTGGATAAGATCCTCATACTCACCGAGAAGGCGATGGGATTCGAAGGATATTCTAAATATCAAAATAGCGACGCCGAAGCGATCACTACTGATCTCACGGCAGATAAAACGTCGGAAGGATTTATCCGTATCCGATTCAATTTGAAAGAAGACGCCCAGGTACTTTTCTTTAGAATCTCTCGACCGAAAGAGGTCATGGGCGCGCGAGATTTGACTGAAGTGGTGTACTCTAATCAGATTTCGCCGTCGGGAAAAAGGGAGCCTCTTTTTCACAAAGGTCCTAACACTCTGATCTTAGATCCGAACTCAGATGTCGATCTTGCCTATCGCCTCTCTACTGCGCTAAAGCACGACCGTGCTTACCTCTTCCAAGTTTCTTATTCACGGGATGCAAAGATTTACGGCGCATTCTCAGGCACTTCGTTTCGCACCGGTGCGGCTTACGTAATTCCAGCGCAGAACGCGCCTTTAGAAAAAAATACTCAGAATTGGTAGAGATAAAAGAAAGATTTTAAAGTTTAATCGCCGGGTTCATTCGACAAGGTTTTTGCAGGTTCAATCCGATACTGAGCGTTCATTGGCTTTAAAGGCAAAAACGCAACCACCCCTTGCACTCTCGTTTCGACCCAATCGGCAGAACTTTTTTCTAATTCGATATAAAGGGCCGCAGGTCCAGTGCCGCCGTCCCCCCACGTCGACTTTACGGGCTGGTCGATAGAACAGGGTTGGTAGGCAACCTTTCCCCCAGTCAAAAATGCCAAACTCGAATAACCCAGCACCATGTTTGATGAATATTTTTCGTCATATTTTTTATTCGGCCACCCGCAAAGCTCACGCCCCCTCAATAGAAGACCTCGAGAATTCAGTTCGAGGAGCGGCGCTCCCGAGAATTGTTTATTGCTAAAAAATTTCAGTGGAAGGGGATAAGGTTGAAATAGGTTGAGATGAACTTTATTGATGTTCAGCTGCACGACTCCATCGCGAGCTTGAGCCTCGTGTCCTTTCAGCAGAAATATTCCTATGAAAGCAACGAGGGTCATCCGGGCTTTTAAATTCATAATACAAATGTAACTTGAGCGGCGTTGCTCACCAACAGAAGTTTTCGGAAGTTATTCCTTAGCCTTTTTTAACTGGATCCGGACATCTTGTACGAGAGAATAAAGCGCTCATAGCTTCAACTCACCTCATCGTCCTAACCACTCTGAAGTCCATGGATAGAGAAGAATTCAGATCATTCCTCAGTGAGCGATCATACTAGGGATTTCTCATGCCGCTCACGAAGTAAAGTAACGACCTCATCGAGAGCGATTTCTTTTGCTCTGAGAAGCACCATTAAATGAAAGACCAAATCAGCGGATTCTTCGATGAGTGATTTTGTAGTTGCCCCCAATTGGACCGGACAGTTCTCCTATGTTAAAAGGGGTCCACCATGCAGTTTCAAGTTAATGCCGCGGGCAAACGAATTTTCCCATCCGAGTTTAAGCAAAAGATTCTTGAGGAGCTCAGGGCGGGCGCCACGGCGTCTCAGCTAGGTCGGCAATACGGGATCGCAACCCAAAATGTCATCCAGTGGAAGAAGCTGGAACAAAGCGCCGTGCTCGGCAAATCTCACGAGCCCAAAGCCGAAGAAACGGTCCCGTTAGCTGAATACAAAAAAGCACTCGAGGAGATTAAGAACCTCCGTCGATCGCTCGTAAGCGCAACTCTTGACCGAGATATTCTGAAAGAAGCGCACGACATCGCGGTTAAAAAAAAGTGGATCTCGCCCGCGAAGTAATTCGGAGAGGTAAATTTAAAATAGCACGCGTCTGCCGGGTGCTTTCCATTTCTCGCTCTAATCAGTACGAGAATAGGAAGCCCCGGCCGAAGCGCTATAAACGTCGCGATGGTCCCGTGGTTTTAAAATCAATACTAGATGTGACTAAAGACCGAGGCACTTACGGTTACCCGCGAGTTTCCGCGCTTATTAACCGTGAGCGAAGACTTTCAGACCTCACGTCTTGGAATAAAAAGAGGATTTTACGCGTAATGCAGATCAATAAGTTAACCTTACAGAAGTCAGCTTCACCGCTCCCGAAACGTCCGCATCTTGGCCAAGTGATCACAATTAAATCAAACATCCGGTACTGCACAGATATTCTGGAATTTAAGTGCTGGAACGGCGAGAAAGTTTTTGTCGCGTTCTCGCTCGATTGCCACGACCGCGAGACGATGAGTTACGTAGCGGAAAAGCGGCCTTTATTTCACGGCGATATCATTCGGTTGATCGATCAGACGGTGACCCACCGGTTTGGGGAATTTATCGAGAAGCTTCCGCACGAGATTCAGAGGTTATCTGACCGCGGTCCGCAGTTCATGGCACTGCAAACCGTCGCCTACGGCTCTGCCTGGGGATTTAAGATGTGCAATACGCCTGCATACTCTCCCGAGAGCAACGGAATGGCAGAAGCGTTCGTGAAGATTTTTAAAAGAGATTACGTTTATGTGAATGAGCTTTGGACGGCGGAATCGGTACTTCGTCGTCTGCCTGAATGGTTTGCGGATTATAATCGTAATCATCCGCATTCGGGCTTGAAAATGAAGTCGCCTCTGGAGTACCGAGAAGCCGTTCAATCAACCGAGGATTTGTCCGTTTAAATAAGGGCAACTACAACAGGTGCTTCCACATGAATTGTTCCGCATCCGAGGGTGACACTCCGCTCGCGAGCTTTTCCATTTCCGGTGACAAACGAGAGTCCCTCATGGCTTCGCTCGCTACGGAACTTCTCAATCTAAGTCCGGGATTCTAGATGAAGCGCCTCCACCAGCATTCGACGCGCCCCTTCGCGGGCTATTTCATCGAGCAAAGTGACAGAGTTTTCGGACGAGACTTGGGAACTGGACGTAGTTCGGGTAATCAATTTGGGATGCATAGCGATGTTTCCTCTCGCCCTTGCCGGGGCGATTGTGTTGGTGGTCCAACCCGAGGCTACGTCGCTATGCTTCTTTCTTCAAATCCCCAACTTTCAGCAATTTCTCCACCGTGAACGCCCGGAATTGCGATGACTATCAAACTCAGTAATAATTTGAATCCCAGTACGTTTGCATTGGTAGTAGTCATCACCACTTTTCGGTAATCCAAGAGATTAATTGAGCGCCCACAAGTCCCCTCAAAAAGAATGGCAACAAGCTGAGGCACTCCAGAAATGTGGTGTGTGGTCGTTGCTTCATACGGCGTTACCGAGAGCGGAATCTTCGTAAGCTTCAAATGAAGCAAGGATGAACCTGTATGAGCACTCGAATCAGGCAGGAGGATTTTCTGGTTTTGACGGAACGGCACGAAGCCTCTTCGTCAAAATTCGAACAAAGCGGGTTGGTTAGCAAGGGAGTTTTAAACTCCATTCTATACCATTAAAACGTGATTCAATCTTCGGAAAGACTAAGAAATCTAGACAGCGGTGCGCACTGGTTTGGTCTTAAAAAACGCTATTCCCCGGCGTCCGCGGAGCTATTCCAGAGACCCAACCGGGCACGCGAATACGTCTATTGGCAAATCTGTCAGTCCACCGTTTCGGGGTAGAGCCAAAGCCGTATCAACGCGCCGTCGAAAGAGAACAGTGGCGCGGAAACCTCTAAAAGCAAGAAGGCCCCCGGCTATAAGCCGGGGGCCTTTCTTTCACTCGAACTGGGTTCGAATAGTTTGACAAATGGTTGGTTCGACTGGGATTGAACCAGCGACCCCTACCGTGTCAAGGTAGTGCTCTCCCACTGAGCTACGAACCAACAAACGCTGACCGCTTTGCAGCGAACAGCTCCTCATTTATTAAGCGGAGTCGGTCTCACCGTCAAGCATGATGCGACGCAGAAGCTCGAACTCTGGCTCAGATTTGTTGAAATTTCACTCTCTCCCCCACTTTCACACCGAAGTATTGCCAATCCTGGGTTGACCGCAAGCCCATGCAGGGGAACGTTCACTGCATGAAATCTTTCGCCGTCGTCCTTTTCGCCATCCTCTCCATTCAAGCCACCGCGTTCGCGCGCGACTTAGGGTTTCGCTATAACGCCCTTCGAAACGAGTGCCGGAACTCGGCGGGAAAACTCGGATTGAATCCGGATTTCATTGGCGTTTGTGGCGACTTGACGTCCACGCGCTTAACCACGTTGAATCTTTTTGAGTCCCACTTGATGGGAGCTGACCTTTCGCCGATCACGCGAAATCCGCAAGACGACATCGCATTCGATTACTCTGACTTTCGGGGAGTGAAGGCCATCCGTGGCGAGTTCATCAACGGCTCGTATAAAGGGGTTAATTTTCAAAAAGCAGATTTCAGTGATGCTGCATTTCTCGTTCGGGGTCAGGCGCGCCCCATCTCTTTTAACGATGCAGATTTTCGAAACTCGCGATTTCTCGGAGCCACTTTCGTTCTCGCCGACTTTATGGGAGCTGATCTCCGATTCGCAGACTTTCGATCGATCGATTGCAAGAACTGCAATTGGAAAGGCGCCATCTACAACTCGAAATCGCGGCTGCCTTTTTCGTTCGAAACCGCAGACCGCATGGGAATGATTTCGGCCGAAATGGACCCACCTCCGACGAGCGAAGATCGATTCGAACCGCCGTTTCCGGGGCGACTCAGATTAGATTTTGATTTGGGCGCCTGCGCATCGGAGTCTGAATGCGCGAACCTCTACCGAGAAGACGCATCCATTCATCTCCTTTCACCCGGGGGTGGGGAATCCTTCTGGATTCTCACCGCCGTCGATAACTTGAAGCGCACGAGTTGGCTCGATGATCAAAACGGCCGGATCTGGTCCGACGAATTTCCCAATACAGTCATGCCTGCCCGAGCGGTCGGCGCTTATTGCGAAAAGGAATCTTCTCTGGTGCCCACTCCTCAGGATTACAGCAGAGCTCACCTTCAGGGCCTTGCGCAGGTACTCCCTTCGCTCAGAAGATCCAGGAATGTCTTTTGGACATCAGAAAGTACGGACCCTACTTACAGGGAACATTATTATGCCTACCGCTCTGATACCGGCACGATGCAAGTTTTCTGGCATGAGGATCCACTAAGAGTACTCTGCGTTCGAGTTCAAAGAAACTTTCGCCGGCGCAACCATCCCACTTTTTATCGCCCGCACAGAATGCGTCGGTCGATGAGACTGAGGTAACTTAAGGGGTCCATGGAAGCGAGACGGTGTCCCACTTCGACTTCTCTGTTAGGAGATCGTTTCGGAGGCCGCACCCCGAAAGAACTGCGGAAGTCGGATTTGCCGGAGGAAAGGCCTGGCATGTATTGTTCCATGACTCATTTGCAGGAGCAGCACTCAGATTAAAGTCTCCGAAAATACTTAACCCCACACCCGTCGTTAATGCGATCCGCGCATTATTCAAGCACTCAGTCACCATCATTTTTTCCGTGGGGTTGGATGGATTCAATGGAATGCGAACGATGAGAGGCTTACTGGTTTTTTGCCGAGACCACTGGGTCGTGGTCGCCGCAATCGCTGAAGAGCAGTAAATATTATCGGTTCCAACGATCACCAAATGATCGAGAGTGAGTTCGACCGAACGAATCTTCAGAAGCCAAAGGTTTGTGTTTTCTCCGTTGTCGGGAGTGGTGTTTGAACCTGCGGTATTCAAACAGCCACGATCAATTCTCGGTTGCTGCGGTGGACTCGCATTCGCAATGCCCATCATTCCGAAAAGTACAACCGGGAGAAACCCCGCTAAAACAGGAAAACGTGAGGATTCTGTCGAAGTGAAAATATTTTTCATTAACTTCAGTATAGACTTCTCTTAAAACAAGACAACTGTGGCGTTTTTGACTCAGATGTTCAGATAAACCTAAAAAAAGCCGTGTCAAATAAAACACATCTTCGGCGACTCCCCTCATTTTCCTACCGCTGAGCAAGATTAAACGCGTTCAGCATTTCCCGCCATTTCCGGCGTGCTTCGGGATCCGATTCGCTTCTCACTAAAAAAACGGTGTCCATTTCGCCTTTCAAAACGAGCGAGGTAACATCCCACCCGGGCGTCTTAGAAGACGATGTCCTTAAGTCGGCAAACCGGAAAGCGGCGCGGAAAATTTCAGACCGCCCGGCTTTCGTCATGGGCCTGAGTTCGACCGGACGGCGCTCAGAGAATTT
>JACMQW010000045.1 GCA_014376785.1 Oligoflexia bacterium | reverse complement strand
GCCTTTAGCATTTTCCTCAACCGATCGGCATCTTCGAGGTAAGCCGTCAACCGCTTCAACATCTGATCGAGTGCTCCGGATGATTCCCCCGCGCGGACCAAAGCAAGATAAAGCCTGGGGAAAGATTTCTCGTATGCACTCAAAGATTCCCAAAGAAAAGCGCCTTCAGATACTCGGTTTTTCACCCCCTGGCAGAGACTGCGTAATCCAGCCGAAGAGGCCTGATCCGCAAGAATATCGAGCGATTGGACGAGCGGTACTCCGGACCCTAGCAAGACCTGAAGCTGACGCGTGAAGTGGAGAACTTCTTCTTTCGTAATGTTCTTCGAACCACCCAAGATCGATCCCAAATCGCGCTGGACGAGCGACACTCCCGCAATTCGCACCGGGCGCACGCCTTGTCCTCGAAGGAGAACACGCAAATCGCCTTCCGAAGCCGCATTCAGCTGCCCCTTCACGCGTTTCCCTTGCTTATCGACTCCTTCGTACTTGTACTCTGGCATAGGCTTCCTTTTGCGCGCTTACTTGAGCAGCGAAATTTGTTTCACAAGTTCTTCCGGGAGATTGCTGTTCTCGATCGCAACGTCGACCGAGATTACTCCGGCGCGGATCAGCGAGAGGAGACATTGGTTCATCGTCTGCATTCCCGTCTCTCCCTGCCCAGTCTGCATGGCGGAATAGATCTGGTGAATCTTTTCTTCCCGAATGAGGTTGCGAATCGCCATCGTAGGAATCATCACCTCACAAGCCATGGCTCTCCCTTTCCCATCCTGCCGTGGAAGGAGCGATTGCGAAATCACGGCCTGCAGAGTGAAAGAGAGGAGCTGACGGATCTGCGACTGCTGGTGGGGTGGGAAAACGTTAATCAACCGGTTAATCGTCTGAACGGCACCGTTTGTGTGCAAGGTTCCGAAAACAAGGTGACCGGTTTCGGCCATGGTCATCGCCATCTCGATCGTCTCGAGATCTCGAAGTTCTCCGACCAAAATAAAGTCTGGGTCTTGTCTGAGAATCTGTTTCAAAGCGCTGCTAAAGCTCTTCGTGTCCACTCCCACTTCGCGTTGGTTCACCACGCAGTTCTTATGCGGGTGCACAAACTCAATCGGGTCCTCGACCGTAATCAGGTGGCCGTATTCTTCTCTATTTAAAGTGTCGAGAATCGATGCGAGGGTCGTCGACTTGCCCGAACCGGTCGGCCCTGTAACCAAGACCAGACCGCTCGGTCGCTTAATCACTTCGCGCATGATTTTAGGAATTCCGATGGTATCCCATTCCGGAATGGAGATCGGAATTCTTCGAAAGACGGCTGCAACCGAGCCTCGCTGAAGAAAAAGATTTCCCCGAAAACGGGAGACGTCTTTAATGCCGAACGAAAAATCGAGTTCCAGATTTCGCTCGAATTCGGCTTTCTGAGAATCGGTGAGAACCTGATAGCAAATTTCTTTCGTATCCTGCGACTGCATGGGTTCGGTCTTCACTTTCACCATGCGACCGGAGATCCGAAATTCCGGCGGAACTCCCACCGTGATGTGCAAATCGGAGGCGTTCTGATCCACCATTGTTTTTAGAAGTGAAGGGAGACTAATTTTCGCCATGAGTGAGCTTCCTGCTATTCATTAAAAAATCGAAATTCGCGAATCTTTCGCAAACCTATTCTTCCATCGTCGAACCGATCGCTTCCTCGAGAGTCGTCGATCCATCTGCGGCGCGGGTAAGCGCGCTCATCCTTAACGTTTTCATTCCGCCAGCGATGGCGGCCTTCCGAATGTCGATGATCGATTCGCCCTTCAGCACCATCTCCTTAAGCGCGCTCGTAAAGTCGAAGACTTCGTAAATCGCGACTCGTCCCTTGTATCCGGAATTATTACAAACCGTGCATCCCGAACCTTTCAAGAGATTCAAGCTCGCAAGCTCAAGGGATGAAAACCCAATCTTCGCGATTTCCTCCTTCGACATTTTCACCGGTTGCTTACACTTCTGGCAAACTCGCCTAAGCAATCGCTGCGCGACAATCGTGTTCACAGATGACGTCACTAAAAAAGGCTCGACCCCCATGTTCATGAGTCGGGTGATCGAACTCGGAGCGTCGTTCGTGTGGAGGGTCGAAAGCACTAAGTGACCGGTGAGCGCCGCTTGGATGGAGACTTCCGCTGTTTCGTAATCTCGAATTTCCCCGACCAAAATCGTATCCGGATCTTGGCGAAGGAGTGCGCGAAGAACGGCGGCAAACGAAAGACCCACGTCTTTATTTACCTGGGTTTGGTTGATTCCTTCTAAGTTGTATTCGACCGGATCTTCGGCCGTCGAAATATTATCCGTGATCACATTCAGCTCCGCGAGTGCTGAGTAAAGGGTAGTCGTTTTTCCCGAACCGGTAGGGCCAGTAACGAGGACGAGCCCGTTCGGCGCGTAAATGCCTTTTTTGAAGAGTTCGAGTTGCCGGGTTTCGAATCCAAGCTTTCCCAAATCAAGCGCAAGGTTACCGGATGCGAGCATCCGCATGACCACTTTCTCACCGAATAGAGTGGGGAGAGAGTTCACCCGGAAATCGATTTCTTTTCCGCCGGCCTTTAACTTAATTCGACCATCTTGAGGAATGCGGGATTCGGAAATATCCATTCGGGACATGATTTTCAGTCGAGCAACCACTGCGCGCTTCATTTCCAGCGGCACTTCCGCGATTTCAATCATCGATCCGTCGATTCGCATCCGCACGCGGAAACGCTTTTCATAGGGTTCGACGTGAATATCGGAAGCATTCCTTCGAATACACTCGGCAAGGATTCCGTTCACGAATGCGATGACGGCCTCACCTTGGCCTTCGATTTTTTGGTCGTAACTGGAATCGACGTCGTAAACTTGAAAATTCTCTAACCCTTCAGACTGCTTCTTCCCACCATCCAACTTGTCTTTAATTCCGAGCGCACTTACCGCACTCGAAATGACCGCGCTCGCCCCGTAGTACTTTCCCATCGCCTCATCGAAAGCACTGAACGTCGTCAGCACTGCTTCGACCGAGAGCTTCGTCACCAGACGCACCTTATCGATCGCGCTTAACCGAGTCGGGTCAGCCACTGCGACTACAATGCTTGAATTTTTCGTCTGAAGGGGCAGGATTTGCAGATCGCGCACGAGATCGACCGGTATGAGAGTCGTGACTTTTTTATCGATTTCGAATTTCGAGAGATTGATCGAATGGAGGCTGTATTTACGACTTAAATACTCGAGAAGTTTATTTTCAGAAATCGCGCGGCTTGCGATCATCACGCGCACAGGATCAGAAGTCTTATCCTTCATTGTCGCCAGTGCGGCGTCGAGTTGGGCTTGGGTGATAAGACGATCTTTAATGAGTACTTCGGCGAGTTGGCGAGACATGTCGTTCTATTGTGAACGATATTTTTCTCAGTGACAATTTCCGTCCTGCAGCCGAAGTTTTGACGAAACTAAAAGCTCGACATAGCGTCAGGATTTCATCGATCCGGAATCCTGAAAACGGAAATACTCTTTTGCTTGCGTTCGATCTTTGGCGATCTGAGTTTTCAACTCTTCAAAATCCGCAAATTTTTTCTCATTGCGGAAGCGCTCCACGAATTGGACCTCCAGGGACTCACCGTAGAGATCGATCGTTTCACCTTCGGGAAGAATCAGGTGACACTCCACCACTACCGGAAGAACATTCTGATCGGAGGCATCGGTGAAGGTCGGACGCACTCCGACGTTTGTCACACTGGGAACTTTTTCACGCTTTCCATTTTTCTCGACGATCGCCCAAGTCGCATAGACTCCCCGCGGAAGGGCAAGCTTGTTTTCAAGTCGAAGATTTGCGGTAGGAAAACCCAAGAGTCGGCCACGCTGGTCCCCCTTCACCACGATGCCCTGATAGAAAAAGAATCGACCCATGAGCCGGGCTGCGCGAATCACATCTCCTTCGCTCAGAAGGGCTCGGATGCGCGTGCTTGAGACAATTTCCCCTTCCGACTCTTCGGGGGAGAGAACCGTAACCTGAACACCGCGCTCGGCGCACCATTCATTCAGTAGATCGAGATTGCCTTCGCGATTCTTGCCGAAAGCGAAATCATGGCCCACGAAAAGCGACACGGCTTTAAATCCCCGGATGATCACTTTCTCGAAAAATTCTCGGGCCGAAAGAGTGAAAAATTCCTGACTGAATGGCTCCTCGACGACTACATCGATTCCGACCGACTCGAGCAGGCGGATTTTTTCATCGTAAAGGGTCAGGAGTTTTACCTGGGTGCCCGGGCGAAGCACTTCCTGCGGATGGGGACGAAAGGTGTACACACATGCGGGGCCGCCCGTCCGCTTCGACTCTTCGATGACGGCCGCGAAAATTTTCTGATGACCGATGTGGACACCGTCGAAGTTCCCGATCGTGAGCACAGCGTGATCCCGGGTCAATTCCAGATTTTCGATTCCCCGAACTAAAAGCATATTCCATGACTTAACATAAAAAAGGAGCCCCCGAAACTCGGAGACTCCCTCTAAAACCACGATAAATCCCAGTATTAAGTCGAGAAGAGCATCTCGCGGTATTTCGGAAGCGGCCAGTAATCGTCACCGATCATGGACTCGAGTTCGTCCGCCACACTTCGAATGTCGAGCATCGACGCGGAAACCTCGACTGCGTAGTGTTTCGCTTTCGCTTCTTCTCCGTGGCTGGCTTCCGCTTTTTGGTGCACGGTCTCTAGCTCTTTGCGCTTTACCTGCAAGGAGCCAATCAAGCCGTTCAAACGCAACAAAGTCTCCTTATGAGGGGCGGGAACTCCTGCATCCAAATTCGCTTTCACCGAAGCCGCGAGGTCTCCCGAATAGGCGTAACAAGTCGGAAGGATCTGGGTATCGATCATCGACCTGAGGGTTTCCACCTCGATCTGAAGATTTTTTAGGTAACGCTCAAGCCTAATGTGCAGGCGGGAATGAACTTCAGCCTCCGAGAAAATTCCAAACTGAGAAAAAAGCTCAATCGCTTTTGCTTCCATCAACTGGGCTAAAGCTTCCGGCGTTTTTCGTAAGTTCGGAAGTCCACGGCGGGCTGCCTCATGGACCCATTCTTCCGAATATCCATTTCCTTCAAAACGAACCTTTTCCGTTTCCTTCACGGTTTTTCGGACCGTCTCCATGATCGCGTCTTCAAGCTTCATTCCCCGCTTAACCGAATCGTTCAGAACGGAAAGGGTTTCCGTCATCCCATCCGCGACCGCTGCATTTAAAACGGTGACTGGAAATGCAGTAGATGCCGAAGAACCGACGGCTCGAAATTCGAACTTATTTCCCGTGAAAGCAAACGGAGAAGTCCGGTTCCGGTCGGTGTTGTCCTTTGCCACCTCGGGGATCTGTGAAACTCCGAGTTTAATGACCGCCTGTTCAGCCCCTTTATCCGCGACCGTCCCTTTGTCGATTTCATTCAGGATCCGACTTAACATCTCCCCTAAGAACACGGACATGATTGCGGGAGGTGCTTCATTTGCGCCGAGACGGTGATCATTTCCTGAAGAGGCGATGGCCGCACGCAAAAGACCCGCGTGTTTATGAACGCCTTTCAGAATCGAAGTGAGAACGAGGAGAAACCGAAGATTCTGATGCGGCGTCTTTCCAGGATCGAGCAAGTTCATGCCGTTTAAGTCATCGCCAGACGCAGTGACCATCAGCGCCCAATTATTGTGCTTCCCGCTTCCATTCACGCCTGCGAAAGGCTTTTCATGGAGGAGAACTGCGAAATGATGGCGCTGAGCGACTTTTCTCAGCACTTCCATGGTGAGCTGGTTATGGTCGGTTGCCACGTTCGCTTCTTCGAAAATCGGAGCAAGCTCGAACTGGTTCGGCGCGACTTCGTTGTGGCGTGTTTTTGCGGGCACGCCGAGTTTGAAAAGTTCGTGTTCCACTTCCGACATGAAGGCAAGAACGCGGGTGGGAATCGCGCCGAAGTAATGGTCTTCCAGCTGCTGTCCTTTCGGAGGCTGCCCACCAACCAATGTCCGGCCGGTCATAATGAGATCAGGACGAAGCGAAAATAGGGCTCGGTCCACCAGGAAATACTCTTGTTCGACTCCGAGGGTGGGCACGACTCGGTTCACACCTTCTAATCCGGTGACGGTTAAAAGTTCACAAGCAACTTTTGAGAGCGCCTCCATTGAGCGAAGCAGTCCCGTTTTTTCATCCAGTGCGTCACCGTGATAGCTAATGAACACCGAGGGAATGCAAAGTGTCTTTGAATTTGCCGATTCCATGATGAACATCGGAGAAGAAGGATCCCAGGCCGTGTAGCCCCGGGCTTCGAACGTGGTGCGCATCCCGCCGGATGGAAAAGACGATGCGTCCGGTTCAGACTGGATCAGTTGTGACCCAGAAAATTTCTCCATCGGATGACCATTGTCATCGAAGGTGAGGAATGCATCGTGCTTTTCAGCCGTATTGCCCGTCTGCGGTTGGAACCAATGGCAGAAGTGGGTGCATCCGCGGGAGATTGCCCATTCCTTCGCGGCATTCGCCACGGTATTTGCGACATCGCTGTCGAGCTTCTTCCCGAGGTCGATCGTTAGGCGGAGCTTTTGAAAGACGTCCCGAGGCAGTTTTTCTTTCATCCGAGAAATGTCGAAAGTATTCACACCGAAGAATTCAGAAACCGGAAGGCGTTTCCCATCTTCATCTCGGGGTGGATCGATTTTTCGGGGAGACCGATTATTAATTTCACGAATCGAATCAAATCGCGCTTTCGCGCCGGTACCTAGACTCATAAACATTCCGCCTCCTCAGCGGTTGCCTTTCGGCAGGGAGAGGAGGACACAATGCCTCCCCTAAATTTCGCGGAGCGCGGCTAAGATCTGTTCGCATTCAGCGACCCAATTCTTCAGCTCATTTCTCGATCGATCTTCTGAAAGCACCCCCGCTTTGCTCGCATAACGGAGGGTTTCAGTAAATTCGAGGAGAAGCGCTATTCGCTGCCAAAGAGTCTCGGGGATTAGAGCGCGATCGACAAGAGCCTCCTTCAGTTCCGTACGCGTAAATCCGCGGGGAGCAATTCCAAACCGTCGAAATAGCGCTTCTTCGAGTTGACGCTCTAAAAAGTCGAAAACTTGGATCACTTCCTGGAAAGGAAGCCGTTGGGAGTCTTCCGCTTGGCGTCGAATTTTCGACCACGCGCGCTCTCGGGCCTTTTTCTGTCTCGTGAGACTGCCGAGGGTGGCAAATCGACGGCGCAGCGGATGCCGAAACTGCACCAGTAACCCCAAAATAATGAGAAGTCCGATACCTGCTAAAAGAAATCCTTTCTGAGCAGGAGTCATCCGCAACCGAGCGTCTTTTCTTCCTTCAGACGTGCCGTTAAACAGTCCGAAAATTTTCAGGGCACTCTTCTCCGGAGACGACACTTCTGACCGAGTTCCTACCGGGGGCGTGCCGACAGGGTCAGATCCCTGCATTCCCGGTAGAACATGGATGGAAATCGGCGATGTCGATTTCCGGGTATACTCACCCGCGTTTGGATCGAAGAATCCGAGTTCGACTGCCGGCAGGGTGAAATCTCCCTCCTTACGAGGGATCAGTAAGTATTCGAAAACTTTTTCGCCAATCCCCGCCTTGCCCTTCGTCTGGCTTTTGGCTTCGTAGAGTTCCATGCCATCGGGAAGGGAAATTTTCGGTGTGTCGATGTTCGAAAGATTTCCTTTTCCTTCGATCTTTAAAGTCAGCGTGACTGCTTCGCCTGCTTTGACTTCAGTGCGGTCCACGGCGGAGATCACATCGAAATCTCCGACGCCTCCGGTGTAGTTCAGCCCTTTTGGAACGGGCGGCAGAGGAGAGACATCCACGGTGATGGATTCGCTGCGTAAATTTTCCGTCTGAGGAGCTCCCCCACGAAAGAAGTTTTGAAAGAGATCATCGTCTGCAAAAGGATCATCGCTATTCGCTCCTCGATTTTCCCGCTCCGCAATGTAGGTCGCTTTCACTTCCATCGGGTCGATCGTGAGCTTACCTTCCTTTAAAGGATAAGCCGCGAACGACGCCACCAGAACGCGTCGATAAGCCGTGCCATCCAGCACGACGTTTTCCGCTTTCAAGCGCCCGCTGAGAATCGGAATATCCAATTCCTCTTTCAAAAAGCCATTCAGGTTCGGATAGCGATCAGCGGTCGCATTAAAATTTGTTGCGCGCGAGTAGAGGTAGTAATTCGTGACGACTTGCTGGCCGCGGTAAACTTTCGTTTTATCGACTTCCGTGCGAAGAAAAAGAACGGTTCCCCTTCCTTTTTTCGCGGCGCCTCGAAGGCCCGAACCGGCGCCGCCGTACCCTTGGGGTGGCGGAGTACCGCCGCCTCCCCCACTGACGGAAACAGTAATCGGCGCTGCGGTGAAAGATTTTCCATCGACCCGAATCTTAATCCCGTTGATCGAAAAGCGGCCGGTAGTCTTCGGTCGAAGAACATACGTGAATGACCGAGTGAACTTTGCTCCGAACTTCCCATTGTCCGAGTCGTAGTAACTCTGTACCGATGATCCCTGATAGTTTTGAATTTCTTCGAAATTCAGCGCCGTGAACTCCGGAGTTTCGACGGGAACGGTCCCGTCTGCCTCGACCACGAGCTTCAGCGAAAGGGATTCGTCCTGCGCGATTTCTGTCCGGTCCACCTCTGCATGGAATTCCACGGCAAACGCAGCAGTCACACTGGAAAATGAGATCAGGCAAGGGAGTGCAAATTGAAAAAACGGTTTCATACTACCAATCCTTATCGAGTGGCTGCGGGCGCCCTTTTGAGCGCTTCATCTTTTCTTGGAGGTCTTTTTCGCGGCGAGAGAGCTCACTCATCACTCGTCCCGCATCTTCTGGCGAAAGTTTTTCAGACTTGAATTCTCGCTTTCCGTTGGATTCTTTATACTTCTCAGGCTTCTTCTTCTCCGCGTCTTCGCCTTCTTTTTCTTTCTTCTTTTGGTCGGCGTCTCCGTCTGACGAATTTTTGCCTGACTGATTTTTTTGATCTTTCGGATCGCCTTTGTCTGATTTGTCGTCTTTTGATTTCGGGTCGGATCCCTGCCCTTGAGATTGCTGACTCTGGAAAAGAAGTTCCAAATTTTTCCGAATTTTCGCCTCAGCCTCGGGCTTTGGATCGAAAGCGTTTTGGACGAGCGCAGCGAGGTAGGAATCCGCCGCATCCTCGGGCCTTTTATCCGCGGTCCGAGCGATGCCCTGATTATAGAGCGCTTCCGCGGCGAGATCAGGACGTTGGGCGAGTTTTGCTGCTTCGCTTGCGGCAGAAAACGCCCGATCGGCGTCTGTCCACTTTTCCTCTTTCAGGTGGATGACGCCCTGATTGAAACGAAGGATCGGAGAACCCGGATCTTCGACCTGAGCCGAACCGAAGAGTTCTTTTGCTTCGGAAACTCTGTCGGCCTCGAAAGCCTTCAGAGCTTTTCCATTTTGGCGGTAGGCATTCCACTCATCTGCCTGAGCGGAAGAACCGGAAAGAAATGCACCGAAGAGAAGAAGGGCCGCCACCACTTTGCGGCGCGAAGGCAGGCTCAGTTCCAAGAAAAAAAGCAGGATTGAAACGGCAAGTGGCCATTGGAATCGTTCGTAACGAATGGTCACTTTTTTCTCTGCGAAATCGCCGCGAGCGAGCGATCCTAAATCGGTCATCAACGCATCGAGTTCATTTTCCGATGGGGTGATCCTCCAGAACTGCCCTCCCGAGTCCGCTGCCAACTTCTCCAGCGAAGCGGATTGAAACTGAGTCGTGACTGAGTTCCCGGATCGATCGCGTTTAAAACCAATCGCGTCTCCTTCCGGATTCCGCACCGGAATCGGGCCACCCTTCTCAGTGCCGACCCCAAAGACGTAGAGTTTTAATTTTTCTTTCCGAAGGCTGTTCGAAACTTCCTTAATCCGGTCCTCGTTGTCTTCGCCGTCTGAAATGAGAATGATCGAGCGAGAGACCGGGGCTTGGGATTCCTTTCCGGAATTATCTTCCGCGCCGCGCTCTAAAGCTTTCAGAGCCGTTTCCAATCCGGCGCCGAGGTCTGTCCCCTGCAGGGTGACACTATCGGTCGTCAGAGTATCGGAAGTTTCCGCGACATAATCGAGGTCCGTGGTTAACGGAGAAAGCAGAATGCTATTTCCCGCGAATGCCACCAAACCCACTCGGTCTCCTGACGTTCGTTCGAGAAAACGCCGGATAAAATGCTGAGCTTTTTTCAAGCGATTCGGAACGACATCCTCTGCGAGCATACTCTGGGACACGTCCACCACGAGCATGAGGTCGAGGCCAGTAGTCTTTACGGTTTCTTCGGTTTCTCCCCACTGCGGACGCGCAGCGGCTAAAAAGAGAAAGAGCAGCGCCGCGCTCCACGCGAGCAGCTTTCGCTTTGCCAAATTCCAATCGAGTTCGGGCGCGATTTTCGACCACATGCTCTCACTGGCAAAGAGCTTGAATCGCTCCTTGCGACGCGAAATGAAGTAACGACCGATCGCGTAGAGGAATGGAATCGCCAGACAAGCCCAGAGCCAAGCAGTTTGGAGGAAGAAAATTCCGGCAATTTTCACGGCAATACCCTCCACCAAAACCGCGCAAGCAACCGCTCGAGGATCAGCAGAGCGATTGCGAGAAGCAACGGCTTTAGAAACATCTCGTCAAACTTGATTTGCTCGTTCACTTTAATTTCAGATTTTTCGAGACGGTTAATATCCTGGAAGACGTTTTCAAGTGAAGCAGCGTCCTCTACTCGGTAGAACTTCGCGTCGGTGGCTTTCGCGATTTGTTGGAGGAGCTCCGGATTCAGTTGGTTATCGAACCATTGGTAGGAAGTCACGACATCACCCATGATTCCCTTCCGGCGAATCGGCATGCGGACGCGACCCTCTTTACCGATCGCGATCGTGTAGACTTTGATTCCGTAACCTGCGGCGAGATCCCCTGCGGTAAGCGGGTCTACTTGGCCGACATTATTTTCTCCATCGGTCAAAAGAATCACGACGCGGCTCTTTGCTTTCGAATTCCGAAGCCGATTCACCGCAACCGAAAGCCCATCTCCAATCGCTGTCCCATCCCGCAACATCCCGGTTTCCACGCGTCTCAGTTCGCGAAGGAGAAGTCCGTAATCGAGTGTCGGTGGCACCAGGGTCAGCGGTTCTCCGGAGAAAATCAGAAAACCAATCCGATCATCGTTCCGGCGCTTCACGAAGTTTTCCATCGTTCGTTTCGCCGTGTCGATTCGAGACTCTTCCGTCATGTCTTCGATATTCATCGAAGCGGAAATATCCATCACCATCATGATGTCGATCCCAGAAACCTGGCGCTGGGTTTGACGGTGACTCTCTTGCGGGCGAGCGAATGCGATAATTAGCAATACGACCGCGGCGTAGCGTATCCAAAGTAAGATCCGTGTCGGATCTATCCTTCGAATTTCTTTTGGAATGGAGAGGGAAAAATGAACTCGGGCCGGAAGACTTCTCGCTCGCCAGTAACGATAGAGAATCGGAAGGAGCAAAATGAAGAGGAGCAGATAGGGATAAGCGAACCTCATGGTTTCGCCTCTTTGCGAGTCTTTTCGATGAGGTCTTTAGCTTCTTTAATCGCCTCTTCGGACTCGGAAACGGTCGGGACCAGATCTGCGAATTTAACCGGGTCCAGTCGACCGAAAAGCTCGCCCACCCGTTCGATCAATCGATCATTCAATCCCGAAATTCCGTTTCGTTCGTTCAGTCCGGCGATCAGTTCGGAAGTGGTGCTTTCCTCCGCATCCATCGAATAGCGCTCACCCAGATAATTTTTCAGGATTTCAGAGATGGCAAAATAAGTTTTCTTCAAGACGCGCGGGTCTTTTAGATCACCGCGCAAGAGTGTGTCTAGCCGCTCCAGCGCAACCGAATCGTAGGGCTTCTTCGGCAGAAGCGACTGGATGGCTCGCTTCGCGCGACGTTTGAGAAAGCGGAAGACGAATAGGGCAAGAACCAACACTCCCAGCGCGGCCAACCCGATGACCGTTTCTTGAATCCAAAGCGGAAAAGGAAGCCCCATCGGTCCGATCGCCGGTTCTGATTTGGGTGGCTGTTCGCCCGGTTTCGCAGGCGGAAGATTCGACTCGGCCGAAAACTCAATCGGATCCGTTTTCGCCACCTGTTCTTGCGTTCCGTTTAAAACAGAGAGCGAAGGAAGAGTCACTTTGCCTGGCACTAATGGAATAAAGAGTTTTCCGGATCGAAAAAGAAATCCTTTCGTAAGCGCACCTTCCTTCGGATCGATGTGCCAATCGGGAGTTCCGCCCTTTAATTCATAAAGGACCGCATCCCCCACGCGCGAAGGTTTACCCGGTGCCCGGGAGGGGTGGAAGACCAGCTCAACCATCGGCAAAGGACTCGGAGCCGGAGTCGTTCCAGCCGAAGCCGCTACCGAAATGCTAAGCGCGGCGAATGCGGTTGCGTGCTTGAAAAAAGCGGACGACAGCCTGTACATGATCCTCCCGCGTATCCACCGGTAACACTTCGATTCCGGCGCCTCGGCAAGCTTGTTTAAATCGTTCATCATTTCCTCGGCGCATTTTTTCAAACCAAGCTTTAAATTTCTGTGAACGGGGATCTAGCACGCCTTCTTCACCCGTCTCCGGATCCACGATGGCGATCGCTCCCACGTTTGGGAGCGTCCACTCATGTCCGTCACGCACTCGAACGGCCACCACTTCATTCTTCCGAGCTAACCGCTTCAAAGCGGTTTCGTAATTTTCGGCCATGAAATCAGAAATCACAAAAACGATTCCCTGATGCTTCATGATCCGAGCAGCGATCTCGAGCGCTCCCGTTAAGTTTGTTCCCTTCGTCTTAGGAACGGTACCTAAAATATCCCGTACGATTCGGAGTAGGTGGGATTTCCCTCGCTTCGGAGGAACTCTTTTTTCGACCTGGCCCGCAAAAAGAATGAGACCCGTTTTATCACCGATGCGTTCCGCTGCGGTGGCGAGGAGAGCTGCGATCTCAGCGCTTGCCTCGCCCTTTGTCGATGACTTCGAGCCGAAAGTTCCCGATGCGGAAAAATCGACGACGAAAAGAACATTTAGCTCTCTTTCTTCCTCGAACTTTTTCACGAGCGGCTCTTTCGTTCGAGCACTCACTTTCCAATCGATGTGCCGGACATCGTCCCCTGCGACGTAAACCCGGTGCTCGGCGAACTGCATGCCTTGGCCTTTGAAATGGCTGCGGTAGCTGCCACTCATGACATCGTCGATCACTCGCTTCGTAGTAATCTCGATCAGCTTTACTTTTTTTCGAAGCTCTTCCGGCAACATTTTTACGGAACTTCTATTTGCTCAAGCACGCGTTTTACAATGGTCTCGGCATCGATGCCTTCAGCTTCCGCCTCGAAAGAGAGGATGAGTCGGTGCCGGAATACATCGTAAACCACCGTCTTCACATCCTCGGGCGTGACAAACCCCCGGTGATGAAGAAAGGCACTCGCGCGGGCCGCTTTAGCCAACGCAATCGTTGCTCGCGGACTCGCTCCGACTGAGATGTAAGACTTCAGGCTGCTCAAGCCATGCTTCTCCGGAAACCGAGTCGCAAACACGAGGGCCAGGATGTAATCCTTGATCTTCTCGTCCATGTAGATCTTCGAACAAAGTTCGCGCGCCTGAAGGATCGTGTCGGGGTGGCAGATCTTTCGAGCCTTTGCGTAAGCAACCCCTGACATTCGATTCAGGATGTTCTTCTCTTCTTGAAGGGTCGGATAGCCGACTTTCACTTTGAAAAGAAAACGGTCGAGCTGCGCTTCAGGAAGCGGATAAGTACCCTCCTGCTCAATGGGATTCTGAGTCGCTAACACAATAAAGGGAGCTTCCAGCGGATAAGTGGTGTCACCGATCGTGACTTGATGCTCACCCATCGCTTCGAGCAGCGCGCTCTGAACTTTTGCCGGTGCTCGGTTAATTTCATCCGCGAGCACTAAATTTGCGAAAATAGGGCCTTTTTTAGGTGTAAATTCTCCGCTTTTCGGATTGAAGATCATCGTTCCCACCAGATCCGCGGGCATCAGGTCGGGGGTAAACTGGATGCGTGAGAAAGACGCGTGGATAATATCCGCGAGCGTCTTAATCGTCAGGGTTTTTGCGAGTCCGGGTAAACCCTCGAGTAAAACGTGGCCGTCACAGAGGAGTGCCATGATCAATCGCTCAAGGAGGACGCGTTGCCCGACGATGACTTGGGAAGCCTCCGCGAGCAACTCGTCCACAAATTTACTACGGACTTTAATTTCTTCGGTCAGGGCTTGGATATCGGTCGTAGACATGACGGAGATTTTCCGCTTTCAAGTGCGAACCGTCAATCGGGAAGCTGGCGTAAAAACGCTTCTGTGACATCTTTCAAGTAGGCGCTGTCCTTAAAGCCTAAGACTCCGCTCAGCATTAAATCTGCTTCATCGGGGCGAGACACCAGATCTAAGAAAAGTCCCCCAGCGCTTTGCCCGCACCAAAGTGCGAAGGCGTGCCGCAGATGGGGAGTTCGACTACCCAATAATAGGGATAAGGCAGGTTCTGACGAGTTGCGCCGTGTTTCGAAAGGCACGGCATCGTTTTGACGGAAGAGATCCGAATTCCGAAGAACGGAAAATAATTGCTGACGAAGGCCATTCTCACTTTCAAGCGACCGGAGAACCTTTGCGACTGCCGTGGGATCAAGCGCGCCTAAGATCCTCTCCTGAAAAAATCGGGAGATCTGGCGAGTGTCGGCATCCGGTCTCGGATCTCTCCGCGTGAAAAAGCTCGGTCGCGACCCGAAGTTTCGGCTCCCGATGAAGTGAATCGCCTCACTGAGAGTTTTCTTCGGTAGTTTTTCTTGCGAGAAAAGGGAGTGCGAAAAACGGATAAGTCCGGGCCCAAACCCGAGTGTCCGGTCAGCCGCAATCCAAGAACCGACCCGTGCCGCAAATCTGGACAGAGAAAAATCTCGATCGAAACCTGCGTCGAACGCCGCCGCCGTGAATGCCTCATCGTTTAGCGCCTGCTCGACTAAGTCTCCGAGCTCCGGAGTTCGGGCGAGAGACTTCACACTTCCGAGAACGTCCTCCATCGCAACAAACTCTTCGTTCGATTCAAGCGCCGCGTAAGCCCGGTTCAGCGTCCGCAGTGCTCCGAGGTCACCGAGGACTTGAAATACTCGGAGCGGGTCGGGCCGACCCCGCACCTTTTCCCAGAAAGAATGAGGATGCGAAGAAGTGACGGACCAGAAAAGATCCCGTAAAAACTTCATTCCGCTTCGATTCACGGAATCGCTTCCAGGCAAGTTTTCTTCGACGACGGAGAGGGTTTGCTTTAAATTGAACGCTTTCGCTTTCAGAGATTGGGAGAGAAGCAGGTCCGGAATACTGAAACCGGCGCGAGGAAGCACAGACGCCGCGCACTCGGGAGTTTTCGGAAGACCCCCGACGCGTTCGAAATTCCGAAGAAACTCGAAAACTTCGTCGTAGGTTTCACGAAGAGTCGGTGGTCTTCGACCATTCGAATACCGATCGCGAATTTCCGATGGCCACTTCTCCCTCGGCTCATCTCCCCATGAGTTCGCAAATTTCCCAATGAATTTCAGTCCGTAATTTCCGGGTAATAGATAACTGAAATTCGAATTCACCAGAATCGACTCGAATCGGTCCAGTGTCGTCATCCAACGAACGCGGAGGGCTCCGCTTTTTTCATCCATCACGACGACCGCACGTGGATCGCGCGTCCGGCTTATAAACCACGAATTCACGGCTCCCGGGTTTAAGTGCGAGGCCCATGATAAGAGGGCACTCCGGACGTCGTAGTCTTTCATGACGTCTGCAAATGCCTGGAATTTTTCCCAGAGCTCGGCTTTTTTCCAGCCCACGGGAAGGGTTCCGTCTCTGTAATCAAACCCCACCACCCCGTTGGAAAACTCATTCGCGATTTCGTTCGCTCGTTTTTCTGGATTTCTGACGGACCTCGCATCGTCGCATTCCGCGCGAATGACGAGCTCGGTGAGTGATGCGCGATCGGGAAGGGTCACCGGTTTAACTTTTCCGCCGCCACCGTTCATTCCGGCCTCAGGGGAAGTCAGGCGCAAGAATGCCTGATAAACACCTGGTAGCCTTGGGTCATCAATCGCTTTTCCCACGCCGTTAAAAAATCGGTTAAAATCGGCTTTGGTGAGTGAAGCTTGCGAGGCAAATCGGTGCAGAAATTCGAAATGAAACGGAGATTTTTGATCTCTTATTTCATTCTCAACATCCCTTCTTTCACCATTGCCTGTTTGAGTTAAATCCGACCGATCGATGGCATGCTCGTCCGAACCCAACCCAAATTTAAAAAGGTCTGCACCTTCGTCTTTAATCCGGATGACCTCTTCCACAACCAGCGACCGCTGGGCGGAACTCATCGGTAAATCGATCCAACTCTTCGCGAAAGATGCGATCGATGCAGCATTCTTTCCCAGACTCGAAATGCTCTCTGCAGAAATACCTCCGCCGACGAGGCACGTTTGATAATCCTGCCACTGGGCTTTCGCTAATTTTCTGACATCGAGTCTCGCGCATGCCTGCAGGCTCGCATCGAGTTCAAGCGGCGACTCTCCGGATGATAAATCTCCTCCACTGAATGCATGCCGCAACTTTTTCCAAGGAGAAACTTCTAGAGTTGAAACCGAATCTTTTTCAATATTTGCAGAAGTTCGCCCCCCTCCCGCGATCCACTCGAAACCCGCAGCAATCAGATCGGCTAGCCGCCCATCGCCCGCCATGCCTCCGAGCGCGGCCGACGCTTTCGAAAAATCGGGAGAAACCATGATCTTACCGAAGCCGGAATCGACATCCGCTGATTTCAATGCCACTTTTTTCCAACCTGCAAACCAGGGGTGCGCGCGGGAAGATTCAAACAGAGTCACCACCGAGCCGAAACTCGAGTCGAGTACACCCGGGGGAGCGCTCAACACCGTTCCCACGTCGGAAAAAAAACTGCTTATTTCCGGTACGTTCCAGGTTCGGCTGAGCTTTCCCCAGTGAGCCTCGTCTTCCACTAAAGTGCTCACCCAAGTAGAAATTCGGTCGCGATCAGCAGAATCGAGTTCGGAAAAAAGGAGGAGAAGATCAGAAAACCAGGGCTTATCTGAAAGGATTCCGAGTCCATCCGCAAGCGATTCACCCCACTCGCCCACAAAATATCCGGCCGATTCACCCATTCCTGCCTTAAACACTTCATTGAGCACCCGAACATACTCACCACCCGAGCGACCGAGCGCGAACTTCGCAAGGGCCTGATAATGAGCATCGAATTCAGGCGGAATTTCGCAAAAATCCCTCACCGCAAGCGCAGTGACCGGAGCGAAACGCAGGAGGAAAGGTGTCATTCGACCGGGCCCGGTGTGATTTTGAAATTCGGAAGTGAGATTTGTCCAAGGATTCCGGAATATTTTTCCGCCCCCCCAACAAGAGACAGGCCGATGGAAACCACGATGAAAGCGTGAAAATTCCCGAAGAAGGGTCCCCTGATTCGCTCCGAAATCCTTCAAGAGGAGATGAAAAGTGGAAACGCTCCGCAGAACGTCTTTCTCGCCTCCGAAAGCAAAATTCCAAAGGGGTGCCGACTTTCCCGCCGTCATGTCACTCACCAGTGCATGGGCGGATCTAAATTTCGTTGGGGTCGAAAAGAAATTTGTGAGGAGAACGACGAGTCTTTTGCGATCCTCCGGAGTGAGAGGATCACTGAGAACTTTTGCCTGGAGGCTCAAAAAGCTCCGGCTTCGGAAGAGCCGCCCTAAAAGTTCGAAAGCAGCCATGGTTTCGCGAGGCTCGAACCGATTCAGAGTGCTCGAAAACGTGGAAGCAACGAGTGCACGGCGATCTCCCCCTTCTGGCGCGATCGTGACCAGCCGAATGAGAGCGTGAAGTCGTTCTGGATCCTGAAGCAAAGCTTGAAAACCCTTCACTGAGGATTGCCACTTTCCCGATTTTTCCAAATTCTGAATGATGGCGCGCGACTCTTTCAACGTTTCAGCATCGGCCAAGAAGGCCTCATTCAGAAGGGACACTGACTTCTGCAGGCTTGCCGTCGAGGCAGACGTAACCAGGCTGTTCAGTTCCGGCAAAGATCCATTGGAGTTGAAACAGTTCAGAAGCGATCGGAATGATTCCGCACTCAGTTCAGCACGTTCTAATTGGAGGCCGGAGCACTCGGTCCTCATTTTTCGATAAACTTGGCGTTCAGAAATAGAGGAGTCCCTAGAGTGTTTCTGAAACATATCGAGCGAACAGCCCGATAGGAGCAAGACGAATCCGAACACAAGTCGGCTGAAATGATGAGTTAAACGGCGGTTGAACAACGACATCGTTATACAGTGCGTTAGTTTGGAAGCCTAGCTAAATTTGAAAGCCATTTCTCGCTAAACTCTATGAAATTAATGAAGAAAAACAGTTAGCCAGTGCGGCTAAAAGGATTTTTTAGAGCCCGACGTCGCCCCGAGGTCGGATTCCGCCACCTCCGCCTCCCGATGGACCCGCTACCGGAGTGCCCGGGGTATCCGAAGAGAGGTTGGCGAAGAGGGTGTACTCGCCCATGAATGCGAGCCGCACCGTGCCCGTTTCCCCTGCTCGGTGTTTGGCGATGATGAACTCCGCAACGCCTTTGTCTTCGGTTTCCTTATTGTAATATTCATCCCGGTAAACGAACCCAACCAAATCGGCGTCCTGCTCGATTGCTCCCGATTCTCGAAGGTCAGACAGCATCGGCCGCTTATCCGGTCTTCCTTCGAGCGCGCGAGAAAGCTGCGAGAGTCCAATAATAGGAACTCGAAGTTCTTTCGCAAGACCCTTCAGGCTTCGAGAGATTTCGGAGATTTCATTTTCGCGGCTGCCTCCGCTATTTTTACTCGCCTTCGACCCGCGCATGAGTTGGAGGTAATCGACTACGATGAGATCGAGTTTCTTTTCTTGGGCGAGGAGCCTGCGACAGCGTGCCCGCATGTCCATCACCGTAAGATCACCCGAGTCATCAATAAAGATTTTCGCCTTCGAGAGTTGATCGGCGGCTTGCGCAAGGCGCGGCCAATCTCGATCAACCAATCGGCCCAAACGCAGTCTCTTCGAATCAATCCGAGATTGGGAAGAAAGCATCCGCATGACGAGTTCCTCTTTCGACATTTCGAGAGAGAAAATCATGACCACTGCTTTAGATTGGAGAGCCGCATTCTGCGCGGCTGAAACCACCAAAGAAGTTTTACCCATCGCAGGTCTTCCGCCGACGATGATCAGCTGCCCCGGGTGAAGACCTGCAGTGAGTTTATCGAAATCGTTAAAACCAGTGGATAAACCAGTAACCGCTGTTCCACGCGAAGCTGCCTCTTCGATGGAGTGCATGTTCGAAACGAGAATGTCCTGCATGGACGAAAACGATTTACTCAGCTGGATATCGCTGACGCTGAAAACTTTCTTTTCAGCATCGTCTAAAAATCCTTCGACATCACTCACGCCTTCGAAAGCGTCCCGCGTGATTTCTCCGGCGATTTCGATCATGCGCCGGAGCAGTGCTTTTTCGCGAACGATCTTCGCGTAATAAACGACGTTACCGATCGCAAACGTGTCTTCGACCAGAGAAGTGAGCGTCGCCTGCCCGCCGATTTGCTCGTACCAACCTCGGTCACGCATTGCTGCAGAGAGCGTGATCAGGTCGAGCGCTTGGCCGCGAGAAGAAAGCGAGATGAGGGTATCAAAAATTTTATTGTGGTTATCGAAATAGAAATCGCGACCTTCGATGCCAATTTCGACGACTCGGTGAATCGCTTCATTGTTCAGAAGAATCGCCCCGAGTACCGAGCGCTCCGCTTCGACATTATGCGGAGGAACTCTCGAACCACGGCCACCCGAAGGAGGGGCTCCATCATCCATTCGATCGTCGTATCGGCCGCTCATTCAACACCCATTTTCGTACTACCCCAATGAAAAGGAATGAAAAAACCCGGACACGGTTCGGAAACGCGCGACCGGGATCCAATAGGATTTTGATTTTTTCAAGGACGGCCACGATTTCGTGATCCACCCTGAGGAGAGACTATTCTTCTTTAGTCACTAAGACTTTTACAGAAGCGGTCACGTCTTGATCGAATTTAACGAGAACCGTGTGAACACCGAGAGCTTTAATCGGATGTTCTAAAGTGATCATTCGCTTTTCGACCGTGTGGCCGGACTTCTTCAGCGCTTCCATGATGTCGGATTGAGTAACCGATCCGAAGAGCTTATCGTTCTCGCCGACTTTGCGGGAGATCGTGACGGACTGGTCCGCTAATTTCTTAGCCAGGCCTTCAGAGGTTGCACGTGCGGCAACGCGTTTCTTTTCGAGAACCTTTTTTTGGTTCTCAATCATTTTCACGTTCGCAGCATCGGCAGCCATCACGAGTTTATTCGGGATGAGGTAGTTCCGGGCAAAACCGGTCGATACGTTAACGAGATCACCAATACGGCCTAAATTTTCGACGTTTTCACGTAGGATCACGAGCATGAGTAACTCCTTAAAACTAAATAGATTATCACGTTTGCCTGAACTTGGAACGAAAGTCAAACCACTGGTCGAAGAAGCCGATACTCAGGAGTAGCGGCATGAGAAGTAAAATAACGAGTGAATAAATCAGAATCCGCACGAAGGATTGGACTCGGTACGCATCGAATGCAGACCCCATCACGGACAGCCCTTGCAGCCCGTAAGCAGCCATACAAATCTTGAAAATATTCAGTCCGATTTCCGAAGGTACGCCCTCAGAAAAAAGAACAACGGCCCAGCTAGCGATCGTCGGCCAAATGAGCCATTCCGCGTTTTTCCACTGATTCAGCCTGGCTCGATCAAGCCCTAAACCAGAAGCAAACCGACCTGGATTCAAATTCACCAGAACTCGTAAACTGAACCAAATAAGGAGGATGCAAAGAATCCCGATCGCACCCGGCAGCTCAGCAAGCGTTTTCCGGCGCCATTCCTCTACGCCCAGATCACCGCCCCCGAAATTTGACAAGAGCTGCTCCCGAGACTCAGGGCTCAGACTTGCGAGCAAGGAATCAAAAAAGTGAGAAAAAATCCCACTCAGCTCCATGCCCAATGTCGTGTGGTGGATGACAGCATAAACACCTACCAATGCCCCTACCGTCGCCCACTGAACGATGAAAGTTCTCGCAACGATCGATTCTGGGGAAAGCCGTCTTCGGATGAAGAATGGCAAAACCAAACCGATCAAGCCAACCGCCAGGAGATAGAATTGGAATACGGTGGGTCCACTCGTGAAATAAACGATGGCTGAATTGGTCGCGATCGCTGCAAGCAGCCAACCCCACGGCATCGTCATTCCCATAATCAAGAATGGCAGCGGGGAAAAAAGCGCGAAAAATCCGCTGAGGAAAAGAGCGGCGCTGATGAAAAACGGAGCAATCCGATTCCAAACGAGAAAAAGAGCGGCCGGTCCTTTTGGAAAAGGTGTCGAGCGAGAGCTTTGCTCCTCAGAAATGCCTGTTCCGGCGGAACCTTGCGGCTCGCCGGAACTCGGATGATTCATCATGGGTTACTTCGAAAGAGAGCTTACTCTCCTGCGTCAGCGCCCATATCGTCGCCAGACTCATCGAAGGAACGGCGGCGGGCTTCGCGCTCTTCACGGCGAGCTTCGCGTTCTTCTTCACGCTTCTTAGCTTGAGCTTTGATTTCTTCGCGACGCTTCATGAAAGAGTCTTTTTCAAATTCTTTCGCGAGGTTCACAGACAGAAAGCGCATCACGAAATCGTTGATGAGCAAGTTACGCTCGATTTCGGCGACGATGTTCCCTTCGCCCGTGTAAACGAGGTAGGTGTAACGGCCGCGAGTTTCTTTTTGAATTTTATAAGCGAGGCGTTTCGTGCCCCAGTCTTCTTGAAGGACGAGTTCACCTTTATATTCGGTGATGACGGAAGCGATGCGGTCTTGGAGCGCTTTCAGTTGGTCTTCGTTCATTTCAGGACGGGTGATGAAAGTGGTCTCGTACCCAGCCATTTTAGTAACAACTGATCCGGCAACTGCTTTAGACATTAAAAACGATCTCCTTGAGGTTCCAATAATTCGGAGCCCGATCTTCACATGAGACCGAGCAAGGTCACAGTCATCCTATTTCAGGTGGTGTGCGTCGACCGGGTTTAACAGAGCCAGCCCGGACGAGCAACAGATTCGGTTCAATCGAAGAGAACAACCTCAAATTGCCCGAAATTAACGCATTGAATCAGTAATCTGATTTCCCAATAATGCCTTTTTCAACCGAGGTGGCCTCAGATGCCGCTTCCGCGGCTGTCTTTTTTCTCTTCGCACCGAGCCAATCGACCACGAATATGGAAGCTTCAAACAAGATAAGGAGAGGCGCCATGAGGATGAGCATGGAAACAGCGTCCGGCGGGGCGAACATCGCCGAAGCCAGAGTGATCCCGATGATGGCATTCCGGCGGTGCGCGCGCAGGGTTGGCGCATCCACGATCCCAAGCGCTCCCAAAAGACTGATAAAAACCGGGAGTTCAAACCCGAGCCCGAATAAAAGCATAAGCTTCAGAGCGGTCGAGTAATAGGCGTCGATCGTCAGGAGGGGAACGTCAGTCGGCATCCCGTATTGGACGAAGTACTTAAATCCCACCGGAAAAAGCACATAATACGCAAACAGCGCACCCCCGATAAAAAAGAAAGTCGCCGCCGCGATAAATGGAACGACAATTTTCTTCTCATTTTTTTTCAGACCCGGAGCAATGAATCCCCAAATCTCATAAAAGAAATACGGCGAAAGTGCGAAAATCGAGAGGTAACCCGCGATCTTTAAGTGAGTCATGAAATTTTCAAAAAGACTCGTAAAGTAAAGGAACCTTTTTTCCTGAGGCAAAGCCGCGAAAAGGGGCGCTCTCAACCAAGTCATGACCGGGTTCGAAACTAAGTAGCCTCCGATAAAGCCGGCAACAAAAACGTAAAGCATTCGCATGCCTCGCGCGCGCAGCTCGTCGAGGTGATCAAAGAACGCCATCGGTTTTTCGGTTTGGTCTTGTGCCATGGGTTGCTCGCTTTCATAGTAGAGGAAATTGATTTCGAAATAAAGGAACGCTCTCCCTATGTCTGAAACCCACCCCCTCCCTCCAGAAAAGTCCCCTCGCGGTCTCCTCTACGGAATTGCCGCCATCGTTCTCATCGGACTCGTAGCCACCGGATTCTATCTGAAAAAAGAAGACGGGGCCGCGGACAGCTCTCACCCGCAGGTCACGACTCCAGAATCGAACCCCTCAGTGCTTCCATCTTCTACCGCTTCCGATGGAGCGAGCGCTCAAACCACTACCGCGCCCGACCTGACGGTCGATGCGGCAGGACTTTCAAAAGCCGTGGTCACGATCGAAACCCCGAAGGGTAAAATCAAATTCCGTTTCTATTCGAAAGATGCGCCGAACACGGCCGCTCGTCTGGTACAACTCATTCAGTCCGGATTTTACAACGGACTCACCTTTCACCGAGTCGAGCCTGGCTTCGTCATTCAAGGCGGAGACCCGAGCGGGAATGGGACCGGCGGGAGCGGAACGAAATTAAAAGCCGAATTCAACTCCCGGAAGCACATTATGGGAACCGTGGCCATGGCTCGCGCTCAGGACCCTGACTCCGCAGACTCCCAATTCTATATTGCGTTGAGTGAGATCCCGCACCTCGATGGCAGCTACACCGTCGTCGGACAGGTTTCTGAGGGAATGGACATCGTGAGTTCGATCCAAGTAGGCGATAAGATGACCAAGGTCTCCGTCGAGTAAGGAACTGTCGAATGGGACCTACTGAATGTTTTTCTTCGTGCTGCGGGTCGGAATGATTCCCGCTTCATGAAGAAGACGTTCTGCGCGCTCACTCTTCGTCGTGATCCAGTTATCGTAAAGGCGCAGAAGGTCGCGTTCCGTTTTCGACATGGTCTGATCACTGATTTCAGCAAGGACATCGACGAACTGTCCGAAGCGACCCGCTAATTCTTCAAAAACTTGCCGAAGCGCCATTTCTTCATGGCGAGATGCCGCTTCACGGTAAGCGTGACCACCCATATCGATGTAGTAGTCGAGATCCACCAGCTTGCGATTTAAACTGTCTTGGAAAAATCCAGCCGTATAAAGTGACACGTCCCCGACCTGGCGAAACATCGTTCTCTGGGTTGGGGCACTCGGAGCTTCAACCGCCTCTTTCACTAGTAATGCGAGAGCACCGGGCTCATGTTTCCCGTCGGCGTTTCGAGCATAGAGAGCGTCTGTCGTCATGAACTGGTTCATGAGGTTTACGATATAAAACTCCGCCTCAGGCGTGGGCCGGAAAGAGCGACGCTTAAACGCGGCTCCGAGCATTTCATAAAAGTATTCTTGCGGCTGAGCGACGAGCTTGAGTTTGTCATTCGCCATGAAGGTACAGGCCCCCTGCATTCTATTTTAGGCCCTGGCTTTCCCCTGTCAAACTTCGGAATTCCATCTTAACATTTAGAAGTGAAGAAGCCTGGTAAACACGGAAATCTTTGGATTTTTAGCGTCATCATTCCACCGCTCAAACGGTTAGTGATTGCATCGTTCACATTTGGCCCCCTGATTCTCCCCCTCAATGCGACTGCAGCCCCGCTTCCAAAGCCCCCGTCGTCGTCCGCACCCGCTGAGAAGATCCAAGAAATACCCGTCACGCTTTTCGGCCAACCGTGCACGATGAGTGGCCCGTTTCCTCGTCCCGTGCTGACTTCGATTCATGAAGTCAGTCCCGAAAAAATTTCTCCTACCGCGGGTGTCGAAGCGATGAAGCGCATCCGTTTGAAAACGACTGCTCTCAAAAACATTCCACCCGTTCTCGAACAATACCGCGACCACCTTCGAAAGCGGCTCGCCGCTAAAATCGCACTCGAAGAAGCGCTCACACAGGCGAAAAAGGCGAACTCGAGCGATGTCCGTAGCGCTCTAGATTCACTCTTAAAAAACTTAAAAGAACACATTTCCTCACTGAGCTATCCGGCGTTTGAAGAATCCATGAAAAAGGCATTCGACGCAAACGGCGCGGGCTGGAACACGGTTTTCGTTGATCACCTCAGAGAAAAATTCGAACGGCTCATCCAACCGGACACCGAGGAAGAATTTCATAAAGCAATCCGGGTTGCGAAAATACAGTACGTTTGCTCGCTCGATGAAGGAACCGAATCTTCATCCAATGAAGAGGGAGAATAAACGAGTCCGCTCTTAATGCAGGAATAGGCCGATTTGAAGTGGCTGGGAACTTTATTTCATCGAACGGACGAATTCGGCCAGACTTGAAAAGATTCCGCTTCTGATCATCGCGACCGCAATGGCTGCAAGCAGAAGGGCCGCGATCTTCGACAACACAATCGTTCCATCTTTACCGATCCACTTGGTAACTTTGTCGCAGTGTCGGAGAATCTGCCACGCGAGTAGGTAATTTAAAAAGAGTGCAGAGACGGTCACCAAGTAACCCACCGAACCCGACTGCAGGAGCAAAGTGGTGAGGACCGCGGGACCGGAAATCAGCGGAACCGCGAGCGGCACAACTCCCGTCGACCCCGAAGAGGAGCCGTGAACCGCCTGAGGACCACCCACGAGATCTGCGAGTGAAATTAAGAGCAGGATCAGTCCGCCCGCAATTTTGAAATCATCAATGCTGATTCCGATGTGCTTGAAGGTGACTTGGCCGAGCGCCATGAAGAGAATAGCAACGATGAGGGCAACCCCCATCGATCGATCCACGACTTCCTTCCGTTCGCCCGCGGACATATCTTTCGTCAACGAAAGATAAATGGGAACCGTCCCAATGATATCGAGCGCGACAAAGAGCGAAGTAAAAGTGATGAGGAAAGGTCCAAAGAAAACGTTCATCACCTAAGTCCTTTCCTCACCTCGTAGATCAACCGACCGTCGCCGTGACGGTGTTCGCCTCGACGTAAAACTTTCGGCAAGCCTCGCGAACCGCTTTTGCCGTCACCGCCTCTATTTTTTTAACGATCTCAGTCTCCGTGCGAATCGGCAGATCATAGACCGATTCCAGCGCATAATAACCCGCAAGCGATCCATCGCCTTGCAGATCCATCACACGACGTCCGAGGTAATATTCCTTCGCGCGTCTCATTTCGCTCTCGGTGGGACCTTTATTCGCTAAGTCTTCCAGAACTTTTTTAATTCCCGCGATGGCTTCGTCTTTTTTCGAAGGCGAACACCCGATGTAAGTTCCGATATAACCCCGCTCGATCCCCTCCATAGAGATCGGCGCCACCGAATAGGCCATACTCCGTTTTTCGCGAAGCTCGATAAAAAGGCGCCCACTTTGCCCTCCGAGCACGTTTTGGAGGAGTCGGACGGCGTAGCGATCGTCATCCGAAAAACGAAGTCCCAGGCCTCCGGTGATAATGTGAACCTGTTCGCGACCCATCGACCTTTCGATCCAGCGGGGACCTTTCGTCTCGGGTTCGTCTCCAATACTAGCCAATCCCAGAGGTTTGGAACTGGATTTCTTCCGAGCTTGAAAACTCGCATCGAGCGACTCCAACCACGGATCCAGTTTCTTTCGACTGATATTTCCCACCACCGATACGACGAGCCGCTCGGGCTGAACCCATTTTTCATGGAAAGCTTTTAACCGATCTGAATCGATGGAAGCCAAACTCTCGATCGTCCCGGCTGCGTACTTTCCATACGGGTGATTTTCGAAAAGGGCTTCATGAAAAAGTTTCGAGCAAAGCGCCGACGAGTGATCTTCGATGGATTTAATCGCATCCTCGACCACTTTCTTCGACAGATCGAGTTCGTCTTTCGGGAATGCGGGCTCCAGCAACACTTCGGAAAAAAGCGTGCTCAACTTCGTCCAGTCACGCGCAAGTCCAGAGGATGCGAGGCCGATGGTATTGCGGCCAGAAAACCCATCGAGGTTCGCCGCCGCATTTTCGATCAGCGTCGTGATCTCATTTGAGCTCTTGGTGTGCGTGCCTTTTGCCCAGATTCCGGAGAGCAAATTACTCGCTCCGATGTCCAGTTCAGCCTTCGTTACGGGATCCGCAACTTCTAAGCGGAGACCGCCGAGTACGGCAGCCTGAATGCTCATGACGTGAGACGATTTTCGCTCCCGGAAAAGGACCCGCACTCCCGAAGGAAGCGTGATGCGTTCCGGTAAAATATCGATCGGACTTCCGATTTTGCGTTTCGCGACTTTCGCAGCTTTTGGCTTAGAGGATTCGCCTTTGCCTCCGAGTTTATCTTCCGCTATGGCAAACATCGGCTTCAAATCGAAGTCTTTGTCTTTTTTAGGAACCATGACTGAGAACGACATTCTTCGGAGATCAAAATATCGAGCCGCAACTTCTTGGACTTTTTCTGCATCCACACCTTTCAGCGCGGAGAGGTATTGGTCATCGTAATTCAGGTCGCCCAGCTGGTACTTCAAAAATCCCAACCGGGAAGCGATCCCGTCCGCGCTTTGGAGCGCGTAGTAGCGTTCGCTTTCAGTATTGGTTACCACTCGTGCCAACTCTTCATCGGTCGGCCCGTCCGTCTGAATCCGGTTCAGTTCATCCAGCATCGATGAAAAGATCTCGGGAAGTTTCTCGACTGAATCGGCATCGGCCGTAAAATAAAGCATTCCCGGGTCGCGTGGAACATACACGCCTCCACCCACATCATTCACGATGGATTTCCCGTAAAACAACGCTTGGTAGAGCCGTCCCATTTCCCCCATACCGAGAATTCCGCCCAGCAAATCGAGAGCGGGCATGTCCGGATGTCGAAGATCCGGCACCCGGAAAGAAAATGCCATGGTGGGAGTCGTGACATCGAAAGGAACTTTATTAAACTTCGCGTGAGACCGGATTTCGACTTCTTGGACCCGCTCCGCTTTAACCGGCGGTTTTTTAGGAATTTTCTTTTTACCGAAAAGTTCGTCGAGAATTTTCACCAAACTCTTTTTGCGCTTCTCTTCAAAGGGCCCGACCAAAATCAGCCCCATGTTTCCTGAAACGTATTGGCGCCGGTAGAAAGCTTCAAGATTTCCGACTTTCGCGTCCTTTAGTGTCTTCGTGAAACCGATGACCGGTCTTCCATAAGGATGCTTCGAAAAAGTCGATGTGAAGAGGGATTGGAAAAGCATACGGTTCGGAGAATCTTCATTTTTTTTCAGCTCCTCCAAAATCACTTCCCGCTCACGCTGGAAATCCTCTTTTAAAAACCGCTGAGGTTTCGCCATCGTTCCGAAAACCTTCAGCACTTTCTCCCAGTGGTGAGCAGCGCAAGTGACGTGGTAAACCGTTTGGTCAAATGAAGTGTAAGCGTTGATGTCGCCCCCCAAGCTTTCAATCAACCGAGCCATTTCACCGGTCGAGGCGCGATTAGAAGTCTTCGCATCGGTGTCCTTGAAATGCATGTGCTCCAGAAAGTGGGCAAACCCTGCTTCGGCTGGCTTTTCGTCCGCACTTCCTGTCTTTACCCACCAATAAATGGAGGCGACGGGGCTGTCGTTATTTTGGAGAATGAGCGGGATTCCGTTGGAGAGACTGAGGAGTTCGGGCTGGAGGAATTTCGACATAGAAGAAGAGTGTACGGGAAGCGTGAAAAGCGGTAAACCCTTTGGCGCCATGCGGTCACTTTACGTTCACTTTCCTTTTTGCGAATCCAAATGCCATTATTGCGATTTTTACTCGATTGGGGCCGAACGGACCGCTGACTCAGATCCGCTTCTTTTTGAGGAAGCGCTTTTTCAAGAATGTCGAAGGTACAGCGGAAGCAGCATCGACAGTGCTGCAATTGACGCAATTCAGGATGACTCAACCCGAAAAGCGCTCCCACTGCGGCTGAGCGAACAAGTAGACACCATTTTCTTCGGTGGAGGAACTCCGAGCATGACTCCTCCTGAATCGATGCTGAGGGCTTTGGCCCCGCTAAAACTTTCTGAACGCATTCATTCAGGGACCGAATGGACCATGGAAGCGAACCCCAGTTCCGTCGACCGTTCAAAGCTCGAAGCGTACCGCGCGTTAGGGGTGAATCGGATTTCAATGGGTGTTCAAGCCCTACGACCGGACTTACTCACCGCGCTAGGCCGGGTCCATTCTCGGGATGCCGCCTTCCGAGCGCTCGACGCCATCTTTTCAGCCGGCTTCACGAACGTTTCAGTCGACTTGCTTTGCGGGGTGCCAAACCAATCCGTCGATGAAGTCGAGAAAGCCATGGATGAGTTGACTGCCTATCCCATTACTCATTTGTCCTGTTACCTACTGACCCTGCCAAAAACCCATCGAATGTTTCGAGACCTTCCCAAAGAAGATGAGCAACTCGAACACCTCTTAGCCATCGATCGCACCATGACTAGGAAAGGCTTTGAGCACTATGAGATCTCCAATTTTGCGAAACCCGGACACCGCGCTCGCCATAACCTTGCCTATTGGACTGGGGAATCTTATTTAGCACTCGGTCCAAGCGCGCACTCCTATGATGCTGCACGGGGTGAACGTTGGAAAAATTTTTCATCGCTCCATAAGTACGCTTCTCTCCTCCGTAAAGATGAATCGGTGATCGAATGGAAAGAGAGCCTGACATCTGAACAGCGCGAGATGGAGAAATGGTTGCTTGCGCTGCGCTTGGCCGACGGATTTCCTCGCGCTTGGTTAGACTCAGACCATCGGCAGAAAAAAGCGGCCCTTCTTCGAGAGCGTGGATTGATCGAGAATCACCCTTCCCAGTCTGAAAATCTTCGCCTCACCCCCCGAGGTTTTGCCCTCTCCGACCAGATCATCGCAAGCCTAGCTGGATAGTCTGCAATACCCTTCTCGCGGCCCTTAAAAGCCGCCTCTTTGCAGCCACTTAAAGATGGCGATTTGACACTCCCTGGTTTAACCCCATCTTTCGGTTATAAACCTTCAATTCACAGCCGATGGAGACCTTGCGTGAGCAGCGAAAACACCCAGCCGAATGATCCAAACTTTACGTCTGCAAAAACAGACTCTGAATCAAATACTGATGCCCCGGTCAGCGGAGCAGAAGGCAGAGTCGCTGAACTCGAAGCGGCGCTAAAAGAAGAAAAAAACAAATACCTCTATCTTTACGCTGACTTCGATAATTACAAAAAACGTGCGGTGAAAGAACGTTCCGAAGCCATGAAGTACGGTTGGGAGAACGTCGCTCGAGACCTCCTCGCTGTCGTCGATAACCTTGAGAGAGCGGTTGAGCACATTCCTGGCACCGTGGACGCGAACTTGAAAGCGGGCATCGAAATGACCGTCTCCCAATTCCGAAACACCCTCGAAAAACAGGGAGTCGCCCTCATTCCGAGCGGCGGAACCCCCTTTAACCCTGAGCTTCATGAAGCAATGGGCCAAGAGCCGTCTGACCTTCCTTCGGGCACCGTTACTCAGACGTTAGTGAAGGGTTACACCCTTCACGGAAGGCTCCTACGACCAGCAAAAGTGGTGATGAGTAGTGGAACTCCAGTCGCTCACTGACTTCTGAAACAGATCTCTGATTTGACAACGCTCCTGGCACCCCCAATTTATGAACAACTAGAGACAGTGAAAATTAAGCTTCTCTCAAAAAATTATATCAACCAGCCCAACCGGGCTGCTCAGTAAAAGGTGGAACAAATGGGTAAAATTATTGGTATCGACTTAGGCACAACGAATTCTTGCGTATCCGTCATGGAAGGTTCTGACGCGAAAGTTATCCCAAACAGCGAAGGTGCAAACACCACTCCTTCGATCGTCGGTTTTGCCGCGAATGGCGATAAACTGGTCGGAACAACGGCGAAGCGCCAAGCGGTTACGAATCCTGAACGCACGATCTTCGAAGCGAAGCGTTTAATGGGTCGAAAATTCAAATCTCCCGAAACGGCTGATTTTGCGAAGCACGCCCCTTTCAAACTCGTCGAAGCAAAGAACGGCGACGCTTTCATTAAAGTCGGCGATAAAGAATATTCTCCTCAAGAAATTTCCGCTCTCGTTCTCCAAAAAATGAAACAGACTGCGGAAGATTACCTTGGAGAGCCGGTCACCGAAGCCGTGGTCACTGTTCCGGCCTACTTCAACGATGCTCAGCGCCAGGCCACCCGCGATGCCGGGAAGATCGCCGGGCTCGATGTGAAGCGAATCATCAACGAGCCGACTGCCGCCGCTTTGGCTTACGGCTTGGATAAAAAAGGCCAAGACATTAAAGTGGCAGTTTTCGACTTGGGAGGCGGAACCTTCGACGTCTCGATCCTCGAAATGGGCGACGGCGTTTTCGAAGTGAAAGCGACCAATGGAGATACCTTCTTAGGCGGTGGTAACTTCGATCAAAAAATCATCGAGTTTCTTGCTGACGAATTCAAAAAAGAGTCCGGCATCGATCTTCGCGGAGACAAGATGGCGCTACAACGTTTGAAAGAAGCGGCAGAAAAAGCAAAACATGAGCTTTCTTCGACCACCAGCACCGACGTGAATCTTCCCTTTATTACTGCAGATGCTTCCGGCCCTAAACATTTAAACATCACGCTCACCCGCGCTAAGCTCGAATCCCTCGTTTCGGACTTAATCGATAAACTGGCGGGTCCTTGCGAAACTTGTATTAAAGACTCTGGACTCACGAAGTCCCAAATCGATGAAGTCATTCTCGTCGGTGGGATGACTCGTATGCCTCGCGTTCAAGCGAAGGTTAAAGAGATTTTCGGAAAAGAGCCAAGCAAAGGCGTGAATCCTGATGAAGTGGTTGCGGTCGGCGCTGCGATTCAAGGCGGAGTCCTCAAGGGAGATGTGAAAGACGTTCTTCTCCTCGACGTGACTCCTCTATCCCTGGGTATCGAAACCATGGGCGGAGTGTCGACGAAACTCATCGAGAAAAACACCACGATTCCAACTAAGAAATCGCAAGTATTCTCGACCGCGGGCGACAATCAAAGTGCGGTGACCATTCACGTTCTTCAAGGTGAGCGCGAATTCGCAGAGCACAACAAATCCCTCGGACGCTTTGATTTGGTCGGTCTCCCTGCGGCTCCGCGGGGTGTTCCGCAAATCGAAGTCACTTTCGATATCGATGCAAACGGACTTGTGAATGTGTCTGCGAAAGATCTTGGAACGGGAAAAGAGCAGTCGATCAAGATCACTCCTTCTTCCGGACTCACCGAAGAAGAAATCAAACGCATGCAGCGTGAAGCCGAAGAGAACAAAGCGGACGACGAGAAACGCAAAGAACTCGTGAATGCGCGCAACTCTCTCGATAGCTTGATTTACTCGATCGAAAAGACCTTGAAGGAAAGTGGCGACAAAGTCTCCGCGGAAGCTAAAACGACCGTGGAATCGGCTGTGACCGAAGCCCGTAAGTCTCTTGACTCGAAAGATGTCGCTGAACTCACGAAGGCGACGGAAACTCTCACGACTGCTTCGAATAAGATGGCTGAAGAGCTGTATAAGAATGCAGGCCCATCCGCAGGTGGACCTGACATGGGCGCGGGCGGATCTGCGGGGGACCACGACGCTGGCGCTCACGCAGCAGGTGGAAAATCCTCCGGACATGACGGCAAAGACGATGCAATTGATGCCGAATTCAAAGAAGTCTAATCCTTAGATCCTTAAGTGATGGCCGCCCAACCGAAAATGAAGAGGTAAACCTCTTCTGGACGGGCGGGCGGCTTTCGCGTTCCAAGATTGCCTTTCGCCTTTAGCCCTTTCTCGAGACGAACATGAAAAAAGATTATTACGAACTCCTCGGTGTTGAAAAATCTGCCACGGCTGATGAATTGAAAAAAGCGTACCGTAAAAAAGCGGTTCAGTTCCATCCCGACAAAAACCCTGGGGATAAAACTGCGGAAGAAAAATTCAAAGAAGTTTCAGAAGCCTACGAAGTGCTGACTGACCCTCAGAAAAAGCAGATGTACGACCAGTACGGTCACGCTGCTTTTTCTCAAGGCGGAGGAGGAGGTAATCCGTTCGGAGGCGGCGGGTTTCAGGGCGGAGGTTCGATGAATGATATCTTCGGAGACATCTTCGGAGATATTTTTGGGGGTGGCGGAGCACGCGGTGGCCGCGGGGGCTCTGGCGGACGGCGTTCTCGAGGAGTCGCCGGTGCCGATATTCGCACCCAAATCGACATCACTTTCGAAGAAGCGTCCCGCGGAGTCGAAAAAATCATCACCATCCCGCGCACCGTTTCTTGTGAAACCTGCAAAGGTTCGGGCGCGAAGCCGGGAACTCATCCAGAGACTTGTAAAACTTGCCAAGGCCGAGGAGAAGTTCACTTCCAACAAGGATTCTTTGCGATCTCTCGACCTTGCTCTGACTGCAACGGCACCGGACAAAAGATTAAAGACCCCTGCGTGGACTGTCGCGGGAGTGGAAAATTAAAGAAACGTTCCCAAATCGCCGTGAAAATTCCGGCCGGGATCGATACTGGCCAACGATTGAAACTCGCAAACGAAGGTGAAGCGGGAGAAAATGGGGGTCCTGCTGGAGACCTCTACGTTGTCATTCGCGTACTCGATCACGAAATCTTCTCCCGCGATGAAGCGGACATTCTCTGTGACGTTCCCATCACCTTTGTTCAAGCGGCGCTCGGCGCCGAAGTCGAAGTCCCCACTCTCGATGGGAAAGCGAAAGTAAAAATCCCGGAAGGGACCCAGTCCCATAAAATCCTCCGCCTCAAAGGCAAAGGGATGCCATTTATTGGATCGCCGTCAAGAGGAGATCAGTTGGTTCGGGTGATCATTGAAACGCCGTCTAAACTTTCAAAAGAGCAGAAAGAAATGCTGCGGACCTTCGAAGGCTCCGGCACCGAGCACACCCATCCGATGCATAAGAACTTTTTCGAAAAGGTACGGAACCTTTTCGAATGATTCTCAGGTCAGTAAAGAATCAGTAGGCGATATCGAGCAGTTTTACGAAATCAGGATCTGCCATAAAACCGAGATGCCCCCCCCACGGAAGGAGAAAGAGATTTTCTTTCGAGAACGCGGGGGATTCGTCGGTCGACCAGGTTTTGCCCACATTCAAAAGATCGTCACTTGCGGAGATGATCCGGAGTCGCTCCCGGGATTCGGGCGAGAGTTGGTTTGCCCAATAGGAAAGATCGCCGATAGGGCTTCGGAGTAATGGCTTATTCTCCGGCACGATCGTATCGAAAACCTTTCCGAATCGAAGTCCCGTCTTTCTCGGCGCGACCCGAGCCTCGGCGGAAGGATCGGGAAGGAATTCGGAATTTCCTGCTTCATTGATGAGCGAACTTTTTATCGCAGCGACCGAATCGGCCAATGAGTCACGAAATACTCGGAAAACCAGCGGTTCCATGCAGTTTAGAGCTCGTTCACCCAACTCGCTCTGAACGGCGTTCGGACGGCCCAGAATTTTTCTAAAAAGCGTCCATACGACTGGAAGAGATCCGCATTCACCAAATCGCCCCTCGTTCTTCTCGATCCCCTCGTCTAAACGAGAAGCGCCGTCTCTGAGGTTCAGTGGCGGACTAATCCCCATGACTTTACCATTGATGATCGGGCGAAGATCGGACTGATCCGTCGCGAAAACGGCTGTACTGAGGATGGCTCCGTAGCTTTCTCCTAAAAGCGAAACCGTAGAAACTTTGTCCGCCCCGATTTTTTCTACGATCGATCGTATCAGCTCCAGGGTGACTCGAGATTCGAAAGTCAGGTCCCCTGGTTTCCGCCGGGGTTTATGCCGTATCGCTCGTGGGCTCCAGGGATTTGGCAAAGAGGCAACGTGATAGCCCCGTTTGTAAAAGTAGTTTGCGAGCGCAATCGTTTCGGCGCTTTCTCCATCCATGAAGATTCCCGGAAGCAGGATGATCAAAGGCGCGCGGATTTTTTTATTTCCATCGACGTCCGCGGATTGAAATGAACTATTTCCCTCAATCCAACCCGTGCGGTACCTCGCGTTTTCGAGAAGAGTCGGCACAAATGGGGAATTTCCAGGTGCCGCGCTCCGAAACATCCCGTCCGCAGCCAGTACGCCCCAAACCGTGGATCCGTAGGCGTCTGCAAAGCGTGCGGGACGCTCAGAAAAGCTCACGAACCAGTTCCGTTCTGCGGGAGTCCACTGCGCCTGGGCGGTTAAGGGGACGAACAGACTCAAAATAAGCAGGATAAAATTCATAAGCTCCGGCGAATGCAATCGGGTGACCAAAGGGATGCGTCTCATTACTCTCTGTCACGCAAAGCGTCAAGAGGGTTCATCCTTTAGCCGAATTCGAAACGGATGGGATGAAAAGTCGTTCGGACTCAGCTAGCTTAAGGACGTGCTTAAAATAATTGTTTTCACATTCGGACTTGGGCTTGGCCTAGTAGGTTGCTCGTCTTCTTCGAAAGCTCCTCAGAAAAGCTTTGATGCAGGCCGGGAATACCAGCCCAAAAGCGCTCCTTCAAAAACCCAAAGGGCGCATGAAGAGAATGCGATCACGCGAGACTCCGACTACCTAGCGATGCAAAGCCTTTATCAGAAGGGCAAATACGCGGAAGCAATCGAACGCGGAAACACTTTAGAAAAACGAATCCGTTCCCCCCTTGCTCTGGCCTACGTTCGGAACCTAAAGGGGCTCTCCTACTTAGCGACTCGAAAACCCCTTCCTGCCATCGTCCAATTCCAGCGCGCTCTCGACTACCAGCCACCAGAGCTCATTAAGCCCTACGTGCAGTTCAACCTAGCGGCGGCCCTCTCGGACGCGGATCAAGTCGATGATGCCTTAGAGACTCTGAAAGAAATTCACCCCGAAGCCCTCAATCTAGAAACACGCGCTAAATTTCACTCGGTTCGCGCGAAGAATTTGCTCGCGAAATCCGCTTGGGTCGACGCCGCTCGCTCAACCTTGGAAGCATCCAAAAGCGCGGGCACCACAAATGGAGTAAAATCGGCTTATGTTGAGCTTTTGGACCGCGCAGTCTCTCAAGTCAGTCGCCAGGAAGACCTCCTCAAAATAGTTTCTGGATTAGAAGACTCTCCCCTTGCAGACCGCGTCCTGAAACGAATCGCCCCTGGACTGAATCTCCAAGCTCCGCCGGCTACCACAGACGGGGACACCTACACGATCGGAGTGATGCTCCCGCTCTCCGGACGCTTCGCGGATTTTGGTTCGCGCGTGCTGAATGCCATCACCTTGGCTCTGAAAGTTTACGATCCAAACGGGACAGAATTCAAATTGGAGATCGAAGACACGGGAGACTCGGTCGAACAGACCATTCGTGCGCTGAACCGATTGGCGAACGAGCGTCGCGTGTCGGTTGTTATTGGCCCTCTCCTTTCCAAAGGAATCGACCAGGTCGCCGCCCGTGCAGAGACCTTAGGAATGCCACTCGTCACCCTTACGCAACAGCCCGGAGCTACCGGCGACTACGTGATTTCTGCTGGGCTATCGCCTAAAATGCAGGCGAACGAAATTGCGAAAGTGGCCATCCAGAAACTTGGCTTGAAACGATTCGCAATCGTTTATCCCAAAGATAAATTCGGCGAACAATACTCGCAAAGTTACTGGGACGCGGTAGAAGCACTCGGTGGTGAAGTGGTCGGAATCGAATCTTACGCCCCCGGAGAAACGGATTTTCGGCAGGTAGTCGACCGACTCGTCGGGACCTACTACAAAGATGCCCGCGTCCGAGAGACCGACGCCCTGGTGAAACAACGGGATGAACTGAAGATCACCCATAAAACTCGTAAAACGACCCAATACTTCGATCTTCCTCCGATCATCGAATTCGACGCCGTCTTCATTCCGGATGAGCCGAAAGTCGTCGGACAAATCCTCCCCACTTTCGCTTACCGCGATGTCGATAAGGTAAAATTCTTAGGGATCTCGACTTGGAATTCGCCTGAGCTGGTGAAACGCGCTCAAGCTTTTGCGGAAGGTTCCGTTTTCGTGGATGGGCTCTTCGTCGACTCAGAGTCGGTGGCTGCGCAAAAATTCATCACTCGCTTCCAACGAGATCAAGGCGCTGCACCTTCGACGATCGAAGCCATGGCCTATGATGCGGCTCTGGCTGTGGAATCGGTATTGAAAGATCTGGCCCCTGGAAGACTGTCTCGGAGTGACGTGAAGAATCGTCTGCATTCCGTACATGATGTCTCTGGCGCGACTGGAAAAATTAGTTACCGAGATGGCGAATATGCGAGAAATCTTACTCTGCTGACGGTTAAGGGCGGAAAGATTACCGAGCTAAAGTAGGTTCGGTTCCGGAATGCAAATCGTACGCATCGGGTTCGCGCGGGCCAGACGCCGGAGAACGGGCAAGATCCGCATCTGTCGGAACGATTAAAGCTTCGGGTGCGGACGCCACTTCTGGTGAAGAATGTGCATTTAAAACCGATGGAGGAGAACTTTCCGTCGGTCGGTTCACATTCGGATCATCCATCACAATTGTTTTGTCATGATCGGTTACGACTCGACTGTTTGGAATCGACATAAAGGGAAGGTCGCGTTCATGCTTCGCCTTACGCACGTAGGGCAGTCGGAAATCATCGACTTTGCTCAGATGATGGGCTCGTGATTTCTTGGCATGCGACTTCTTTGACTTCGAAGATTTCGAAGCGGGTTTCCGATGTGACCCATTCTGTCTTTTAGAGCGCGTCTGTTTTCGGCTAGCCGGCGCGCGGTGTGACCGCTTTGCCAAAGATTTCTTTTTTCCATAAGTACGGCCCGAATGAATCGCAGCTGGCTTTCGCTTTTTGGAATACGACGCAGGTTTCCGGACTCTGGCCGACGTGCGCTTCGATTTTCTCACTTTGCGCCCATTGGGAGCGTACTCCCCTTCGTATTGAGCGATTTCACTCCGCTTCATGGAGACGGTTCTTGAACTCGCAAAAGCCGCGGGAGGGAGCAGGGATAAAAAAAGCAGTACCGACAAGAGAGCGCGCATGATGGATTCCTCTTCCATCCTGTCGTCAATTTAAGCCACGATCTGGAGGAGAAATTTTCAGTCAAATCTTTGGCGATTGCTCACCCTAATCAGGGTTTCGCATGTTTTTTTACGCCAAGAAGAATCCACTTCTCTAAAGTGCTAGAAATATTAAGGAAAAATAGGGAATATAGAGAAATAAATGCGGAACCCTCTCTATTTCTCCCCCGTGAGCGTTGCTACTTTCTTTTTCTCCATTGCATTCGCAGGTGCCATTCCAACTTCTGCATTTGCAGAAGAACTTCCAAACGTCTTTGATTCTTCCATCGCGCAGTCCGTTTACTCGGAAGGACGAACGACCATTCCAGGACTCACCTGGGAAGGCGACGGAGCAGAGCCCAGTTTTACAATCGAAGGATTGAAAAATGGAAAGCCTGGAGCGCGTGTAAGTGGAGTTTTCGATTCAAAAAACGCGGGAACACTTCTCTTTTCTTCAGAAGTGATTCAGCGCGCACAATACAAGGGAGATTCTTCCCATTTCACGGTCCTCATTCCGCTTACTGGCCGCAAAACACCGGTGAAAGTGAAGTACATCGATGATTATGGAAACCTCGGCACTCAAGACATCGAAATCGTTTACGAAAATTTCTACCAATTCCAGACGGACCAATTAAGCAATAAGCGAAAATTAAATTTTGATTTTGGCGCGTCGGTTTCCTACTTGGATTACAAACAAACCTCGGCGGGTGGCGATCAGGTCAAGATCAGCCAAATCGGATTCACTCCCAAGGCCGGACTCACCTACAACTACAGCGACAAACTCGACTTCGGCATCAGTACCTTTATCACCGCAGCGGGACTTCCGATCAGCAAAACTCCGGATGGCCTTTCGACACCTCGGTTTTACGGAGTTAACCTTCGCGTTGGGTATAAGGTTTACAGCCTGAAGACGGGGAATATCTATTTAATGACCGGCCCTTATTTCTGGGGAATGATCGTCCCTCCTTCGCCAAACGGTCTCAATTACGGCGTGGTGAAGCTATCCGGACCACAACTCTTCGTGGTAGGCCGCTTCCTGACGCCGACTGGACGGACGGCGGTTGGTTACATCAAGGCGGCCAGCATTTTGGACGGCGAAGGTGGAATGTTCAGCAATCGCGAATTCGCCCTGGGAGCCGCCTACCAACTCACTCCCATCAGTGCGAAACGCCGATTTATGGGCAACCTCGACTTCGCGAGCGCAAAATTCATCGTCGCTGGCGAAACCATCCAGCTTGACTCCATCAGTCTCGGAATCTCGACGTCGTTTTGACGCTTGGGCCGCGTCGTTCACGCGGCAACTTCTACCGACTTGTTCGGAAAGGGGTTCAAAGCGCATAGTGGATATTCATCCGTTTCGGCAGGAAGCCGGATCGGCGGGTAACTCATCGTCAGGAGGACGGATCGCGTGGGACTTCGTTTCGACGCCACCGGAGGACAGCTCAGCTCAGCTCTGAAGGCCATCATCGAGGCCGAACGGCAGCCGATCAAACAGCTGGAAGTCCGCAAAGGCAAAGAAGAACAGCGCATGAAACTCTTCCAGGAGTTTAAAGGTAAATTTGCGAACTTCGATCGCACCCTCTCCGAATTCAGCGATTTCAATAAATTCAAAGAATTCAAAGTCGATTTGGGAGATGGCGCAAACAACCTCTCTGTGACGATTGATAAAACAAAAGTTCAACCCGGAAGTTACGACATCGAGATCGCCTCGCTTGCAAAACGCTCCTCCATCATTTCGAATGGTTTCGAAAGTGCAGAGGAAGCCAATCTAGGCGTCGGCTACATCGTTGCCTATGATGCAAAGGGTGACAAAGAGGAACTTTACATCGGGAAAAAAGCTGCTTCCCTGAATGGAATCGCGGCGGCCATTAATGGAAAAGCCGACTCGACGGTAAAAGCGACCGTCATTAAAGATAGTACCGATCCCGACGCTCCCTGGCGCCTCATCGTGTCTGCGAAAAAAGATGGCCTCGATAGCGAAATTAAATTTCCACAATTTTATTTCCTAGATGGTCACCGCGACCTTCGCATCGAAAAAGACAACGAAGCGGCTAACGCCGTTCTAAAGGTCGATGGGTTTGAGATCGAGTCCTCGGGAAACAAGATTCCCGAGTTTATGACGGGAATGAACCTAGATCTGAAACAAGCAAAAGAAGGTCAGGCGTTTACGGTCCAAGTTTCAGAAGACGTTCCGAAAATGGCCGGAAAAGTGAAAGGCCTGGTCGATCAAATCAATGGGATTCTCGATTTCATTAATAAGCAAAATAGCGTCGATGACAAAACCGATACCAGTAATGGATTCACCGGGGACACTTCTCTCCAATCGATTGAATACCGAATTCGTAATTTGATGCACGAGGGTTTTCCGGTTTGGGATAACCCCGACGATTCCTCGAAGCCACGCATGGTTTTTTTGAACCAGATGGGCATCACATTTGAAAAAAATGGTCAGCTCACCTACAGCGAAGAAAAATTCGCGAAAGCGATTCAATCTGATTTCAATGGTGTGAGCCAGGCGATCACCGGTGAGTACGGCTTCGCCACTCAGATTCGCACGGTGATGGCCAACTACACTCGTCCGGGTAATGGCCTCCTGGCGACTCGTGAGAACTCACTAAAAGGCCGCATCACTCGCATCAATCAAGACATCGAAGCGAAAGAAAGACTCGTCCAAAGGAAAACCGAATCGCTCACTCAGCAGTTTTCTCGGATGCAATCCACGATGCAGAACATGCAATCCCAACAAGCTTCGCTCTCTGCCTCCATGGGCGGAGGGGGCGGCGGCGGAAACCTCATCAGCCAGCTCATGGGATAACCCTGTATTCATAAACGGAGAAGAAAATGACCTACGGTGCCAAGAACTATAAGCAAATGCAGATCACGACCGCATCCCCTACGCAGATCCTTATTCTGCTTTATGAAGGTGCGATTCAAAATGTGAAAAAAGCCATGCTCGCGATCGAACAGAAGAATTTCGCCGAGAAAGGCAAATACATCGGCAAGGCTCACGACATCATCAACGAATTGACAGTGTCGCTGAATCACGAAGTGGGAGGCTCGATTGCGCAAGATCTCGAGCGTCTCTACAATTTTATGGTGACCCAACTGTTCAAAGCCAATATCGAAAATGACAAAGAACCTCTGAGTGCGGTTCTTAAAAATCTTGAGACATTGCTAGAAGGTTGGAAGGGCGCAGTCACGCAGTTTCAAAAAGAAGCGAGCGGTAGAAAATGATGAACGAAACCACTCCTTCTGAAATTCTAAGTTTACTCCAAACGAAGAACCGCTGCCTTGACCGGTTGATGGATTCCACCCAAGCGTTTCTTTCCGCTCCGTTGGAAACACTGATTATGGGTGACGAAGGTTCAGAGACACCCCTCACTCTTTATGAAAACGAGCGAACGTCGGTCATCCAGACTTTGGAAATGCACGATCGACGCATTCATACTTTGATCTCCAACATTGGGAGCACGAAGAAAACGCCCGAATTTATGGAGAGCGTGAAAGCAGAACTCCTGCAAAACGAACGTCTCATCACGGCAGTTTTCAACGCAGACGACATCGTGTTTAGCCGAATCCGAGACGCACAAGCGCAAATTGCGAAACTTCTCCAAGAAAACCGAAAGAGCGGCGACCTCCTTTCGAAATTTAAAAGTGGAGCGGGCGGAACCGGCGAAGGAATGGATAAAACATTATGAGTACTCACGGTCTCATATCCGAAGAATTAAAACTTCGGCTGGAAAAAGAAGGATTAGAAGTGGCTGATTTGATCGCCGTACCTTCGGGGGCAGATCGAATGGTGCGTTTCCGAACGCTCCAAGAAGTTTTGTCCGAGTTTGAAACGACCGAACCAAACGATTCTCAAACCTACGTCTTACACATTCGGAAGCAAAAGCAACCCGTGCAGCCTCTGGCGACTCCTGCTCATTCGGATCTCCAAAGTGCAGCGGCCGACGGAATTTACCTCGCCAACGGAAAGCTTAATACCGAATACCTACTCGGCAATGCAAAAACTCTTTTTTTTGCAGGGGATTTTGCAGCCGCCAGACAAATCTACAGCGCAATTACCCAGTCAGACGACAGAAGCCCGGAGTCATTGCTCGGCATCGCAAGGTGCTTGGAAGCAGAGGAACGCACCGACGCTGCGTTGAAAGCTTATGACGACTCCATCCTTTATCATCCCAGCATTGAGGCCTATCGAAGGTATGCTTCACTTCTGATTCGCAATCAAAAAGATCAACAAGCCGCAGAAGTGTTAGAGCGAGCTCTCCTCCTCAAAGATCTCTCAGAAAAATCGCGGTACGACCTCCATCAAGCTGCTGGAAATGCATGCTTCCGAGCCGAACTCTCGGCGAAAGCAGAGAGACACTACCGTAAGGCCCTCGAGTACCATCCACACTCTGATGGAGTGGCCACCAATTTAGGTACCCTCTGCTTGCAACAATCACGAGTAGAAGAAGCGAAGCAAGCATTTCAAGAATCCCTCCGCGTGAACTCCGCAAACGAAAAAGCATGGTTTGGCCTTGGCACTGCAGAGCTTGCTATGGGAGATAAAACCTCCGCGCTGCATGCCTTTGCGAAGTCCCTCGAAATTAAAATTCAGCAACCTCAGGCGATCTTCCATTTAGTGAAATGCGCATATGAGACCAAGGAGTTCGCACGGGCGGTTACTCTTCTACGCGCCTATGTGGACGTCTCTCCCTTTAATCCGCACCTGCTTTATAGCTTGGCGGGGCTCGAATACCACCTCGGAGACCGCGCTGCGGCTCTTCGCACGGCTCGAACCATCTTACGAATTCAGCCCACTCACGAAGAAGCAAAAACGCTCGTGAGTCTTATCGAAAATTCAGTTTAAAAACGTGGTAAAATTAGACGTGAACTCAGGACGAGTTCGCATCGCATCGCGGAGGAATGATGGCAAAACAAGGTCGGCAGTCGATCGAAGAGACGATCATCGAAGAAGCACTTTCAGCAAAGGAATTGGAACAACTCTTGGTTGGATTTCTTGAAGCGTTAGAAAAAGAGCAACGGCTTGGAATTCTCACTCCCAAAAACGAGGACGAAGTTAAGGGAGAATCCGCGTGAATCGAGAGTCGATCCGAATTGCAGTCATTCAGCTCGCTCGATTAGGCGATACGATCCAAAGTCTGATGGCTCTAAGAGCCGCTCGCCAGCTCTACCCAGAGCTTGAGATCACTTTCATCGCGCATGAATCATTCGCCGCCGCCGCTGAACGTTGCCCATGGCTCCATCGGGTCGTGACTCTGCCGACAGAGTCGTTCGTAAAGCCTCTGCTTTCTGGAAAACGATCGGCTAAGACGCTCATTCCTGAAATCGCTACCTGGCTTGAACCGTTGACCGAACAAACGTTCGATATTGTTCTCAACTGGACCTATAGCGAAGCATCCAGCTTCCTCGCGGGTATCCTTCCGGCCCGAGTACGCCTCGGTTATTCTCGTCATCGTGACGGCACTCTTTCGGTGAAAGACGGATGGTCACACTACATTCATTCCGTCGTCCAAACAGAAACTCTGCAGTCGATTCATTTAACCGACATTTTAACCACTCAGCTTCTCACTGCCCTGCAAATTCATTTTGATGAGCCGATCGAGGATGTGGAGAACCAAAGCGTCACCTCCAAAGGATTTTTCACCGCCGATCGATCTGCAGCCATCTGCGAAGGCTGGAGTCATCCGGGTTTACGGTGGATCGCTATCCAACTCGGAGCCTCCCGTGAGGATAAAACGTGGCAACCCGAACAGTGGGCAAGACTCGCAAGCATGATTTTACGTCGCCATGATGATGCGCGAATCATTCTACTCGGCGGAAAAAAAGAAAAACAACTCGAGACACGTTTTCTCGCGGCATTGCGAGCAGAAGAGAAAGCGGGCGGGGTAAAATCATCTCTTTTCGAACGACGTGTCCAATCCAAAGTGGGAAAGACGACTTTCGAACTATGGTCCCAAATTCTGGGAGACGCCCAGTGGGTTATCTCCGCAGACACTGCCGCACTTCATCTCGCGGCCGTCCTCGGAACGAGAGTCCTGAACGTTTCGACCGGCCCGGTTCGGTTCCGCGAAACCGGACCTTATGGCAATGGACACTATGTGGTTCGGGGAACCCCTGAAAAGCCAGAACTTTCAGCGGAAGCAGTCTACGGAGTTTGGACTTATGCCTCTACCGAGTGGCAGCACCGCAGAGAAATGAATTTAGCCACCCACTTTACGAATTTAGATCAACGCACTCAACTGCCAGACATCGAAGTCTTTCGCTCGAAAATTCGCGCCTCTGACCAGGGAGGTGGCATCCATTACGAGGCGCTGATCGATAATCCGATCTCGCTAGAGAATTGGTACTCGCAAGTGATGGGTCACGTCGCGCGGGAATGGTATTGCGGATGGGTTCCTCCCGTCGGTCAGGAACTCGAACGCACGAATGTCAGCCCGGCGCTTGTTCAGAACCTGCGTAAACTCAGCGAAGGAATCGATGTGCTCGACCGCCTTTATGGAGAGATGATCCGATCGGCGGATGAACTCGTCGCGCGAACGAAGTCTCTAAAATCTGAACACCTGATGAAAATTTCAGATCGAGAAAAAATTCAAGAACTTGGAAACAAAATCAGCGAAATCGATGAGCTTTGCGAGCGAGTTGGACTCACTCAGGATTCTCTTCGCCCGATTCACCGACTGTCACGAGTACTCATGCACAACCTGACTGGCAAGCGGATTTCCGATGTCGCGGAAGAAACGGCAGAGGTCTATCGATTCTTGAGAATCGGCATGAACGGTCTGAGGAACTGGACGGAGTACACGCTCACGCTTGCCCGCCCGATGGCAGTCACTGCTCAAGCCCCGGTCATCTCCCTGCAAGAGGCGAGAGATCATCGATCCCCTTCAGCCTGAAGAATTCGCCACGGCTTTTCACGAACGACTCGGAATGATGCCAGGATCACTGCCACCAGCACGACTAGCACAACCGCTGCGACGGCAATAACCGACGTGGCGGTTACGGCAAACTCCACTCGGTCAAAGAGAAACCAAGCTAATACCTTCGAGATGAGGAACGAGAATGCGGCACCTGCCGATGCCGCGATCAGTGCAAGGGTGCCGAATTCCCACATAAATATCCCGAGGACCGTTTGGCTTGATGCGCCGATGGTTCGAAGGAGCAGCGCTCCTCTTCGCTTTATTTCCACCTGTCGACGAGCAATCGTAAAAATCACAAGGATACCGGTGATCAAGGAAAGTAGCGCAGTGATCTTTACGGCCATCCCCATTTGATCAAAAATTTTCAGCAGTTTCTTCACCATTTCATCGACCCGAATGAGGGCGACATTCGGGTACCTTTTTACCAGGGCAACTTGGATGCGTTGCCGGGTAACGACATCTAATGCAGGAACTCCGGCCAAAAATGTCTTAGGCGCGTCATCCAGCACTCCCGGTTGGAAGATCACGAAAAAATTCGGCTGAAAACTCGCCCATCGGACTCGCCTTATTCCCACGACCACTGCTTCTATCGGAATTCCCTGCACATCGAATCCAATCCGATCACCGATCCCTACTCCGAGACGATCTGCAAATTTATCTTCTAGCGTTACTTCAGGAACCTCTCCGGGCACGGACTGAAATCGACCGCGAAACCCGCGACCAGACACCAAACTTTCAGAATCCGCGAATCCTTCCCGGTAACTGAGGTTAAAGCCGCGGTTTCGACTTTTTTCTTCTTCTTCTTGTTCGCGCGTAGATCGTTCTGAAAATTCCAGTGCCTTATCGACCGGTTTTCCTTTCAGCGACTCCAGCCGAGCTCGAATCATCGGGGAGACGTACTCCAAGTGAGCCCCCAAACCCTCGACATCATGCTTTATCGCTTCCAACTGTTCTGGCTGGATGTCGAAGAGGAAGAGCGACGGAACCTTGCTCCCTTCGGGACGGGATATCTCTGATTCGATCATCGACTGGAGTGAAGGAATCAGACAGAGCAAAAGAGTTCCGGCGCCAATTGAAACGAATCCCGCCAAACTACTCCAAGGATTCCGAGCGAGAGAACGCAGTCCTAAGCGAAGGGAAAGCGATGTCGTCCGCACTTTCTCGAGCCGCCTCAAAACAAACAACCCGAGAAGGTACAGGCCTGAAATAGAAAGAATGGCCAATAGGAAAAACGCCGATCCCACCCGCCAGGAATGAGCGTGGTAGACTGCGAGAAAATAGAAAAGCAAAGCGAGCGGGGTAAAGGTGAAAATATCTACTTTCCGCTGGGGAATTTCGAGATTGGCTTCATCCTGAAACAGGGAACTGACTTTTAGCCGAGACACCCGGACGATAAATGGCAATGCGAGAAAAAATCCAAGGAGCGCCCCCACTCCCAGCGTGAAAGCACTGGACACGGGGGAAACTGCGGCGCGAATTCCCACTCCCGAAATCTTCGCGAGCTGATGAGTTGCAAAAGGAAGCGTTAATGCAACCACCCCGATAGACACCACCGCTGAAATCACCCCGAGGAGGAGTGCTTCGAGAGCGATTTCGAACCCAATTCTGCTAACGGAATCCCCCAACGCGCGGAGAGTTCCGATCATCCGGAGCCTCCGCCGCAGCTCGGTTTGGAAGAGAAACGAGAGTCCAATCAACGCCAGAAAGAGTGTGGTCAATCCAACTAAGCCCAAATAATCATTCAAGTAGGACGTGAGTTTTGCCACTTGCTCGCTGGATTCTTCGTGCGGCGTTGCACGAAGGGAGGAATCTGAAGATGAAGCATTCCAATTTTTTGCAACATCTCGCGATCGAAGGTCTGGCTTTAGAACGGCGTAAGTCCGGTCCCAGAGTGTACTCCCTTTTTTCAGAAGCGCCGTTCCTGCCACATCTTCCAGCCGTATAAACACTCGAGGAGCCAGGCTGATGCCCTTCCAGGTGTTCGAGGTGTCATCGGAAATAACGGCATCAACTAAAAATTCAGACGCGCCGATCTTCAGAACGGCTCCGACCTGAAGACCGAGAGCGTCCCGCAAGTCCTGATCGATCCATACTTTACCCAGACTCAGCTGAGGTGCCTCGGAAGTCGCTTTCGCTCCTGGCATTGATTCCAAACTGATTTTACCGACTAAAGGAAATTTGTTTTCTACGGCAACCACTTGGGTGAGTCGGCTTCCGATAGGAGTACTGAGCATCGAAAAGAGTTCCAGAGACCGAGTCACCTGGCTTGCGCGCGGTAAAAGGAAAGCAGAAATCTCTCTTCGCTCTTTTTCATTCGTCAGTCGTCGAACGGAAATGGATAAATCGGCAGTCAACAGTTCCCGAGATTTCGCTCCCAAACTCGCACGCAAAGAGCCCTCGAGAGAATCTAAATACAGATTTCCCGAAAGCCCGAGCACGCCGGCAAGAAGAAACCCGATCGCGTAACCCGGACGACGACGCAGGCTTCGTACCACCCGCGATAAAGTTTTCATAAGAGGGGCACCAATTTGCCTCCCACGAGTTCGACTCTTCTACCGCATCGCTTCGAGAGCAATTCGTCATGAGTCACCAAAATGAGAGTCATTCCAAGTTCTCGCACCCGATCGAAAAGAACAGACATCACTTCGTCGCCGGTTTTTGCATCAAGGTTTCCGCTCGGTTCGTCAGCGAGCAGAATGGAGGGATCGGAGATAAATGCCCGAGCGATCGCGATCCTTTGTTTTTCTCCGCCCGATAACCGGTCGGGAGTGTGGCTCAACCGGTGCCCTAGTCCTACCGATTCCAATGCTCGGTTTGCTTTCTGGAAGGCTTCAAGATCTCCGCGGATTTCAAGCGGAATGGCCACGTTTTCTGATGCGGTCAACTCGGGAAAAAGGTGGAATTGTTGAAAAACGATTCCGATTTTTTCATTTCTGAGCTGGAGTAAGCGCTTTTCTGTGATTTTCCCTAGGTCTTCGGCTTCGAGTTCGACACTTCCGGCATCCGGTGAATCTAGGCCGGCGAGCAATGAGAGTAGGGTCGACTTGCCACTGCCACTCTTTCCGAGAATCGCGACCGTTTCCCCCTGCTCCACCTGGAG